>JAVXVG010000009.1:0-76533 GCA_032229975.1 Acidobacteriota bacterium
CGCGAAGGATTCGATCCTTCGCGCACTTTTCTTTCTCACTTCTATTACGTCTGAGACGCTGCCGCGCCCGTCGTCGGCTGAGCCGTCAAGGTTTGAAGCCGACGCTCTGCCAGAGCTGCGCGCAATCGTAAACGTGCCCGCCGCTAATGACCGTGCGGACGCGACGGATGTTACTGATCGATTCGAGCGGGTTCGCTTCGAGGATGATGAGGTCTGCGATCTTGCCCGGCTCAACCGTGCCCAAATCTTTATCGACCTTCATCACGCGCGCAGGAACAATCGTCGCCGCCTGAATGGCCTCCATCGGCGTGAACCCCGCCTTGACGTACAACTCGATCTCTCTGTGCAGGCTATGGCCCGGCACGACCTGATCCGTGCCCGCCACAATCGTCACGCCCGCGCGATGCAACGCGCCGACGATTGCCGTGTACTGATTCATGATCTCTGTCGCACGCGGCACGGCGGCGGGCGGCACACCCGTGTTGTTGATCGCGCCGACTAACTCACGCGGCAGCTTCGCCGCGCCCGGCTCGATCTGTGAGAACGGCACGTCAGCCGGATGAAACTGCCACTCGAAGATCGAGAGCGTCGGGTCGATTACCGTGCCGTGCTCTTTGAAGAAACGGATCGCGGCTTGCGCCTCTTCCGAGTTCACGTCAACGACGGGCGGCGGCACGTTCGCTTGCGGCTTGTAACTCTTCGGTCGCATCACGGGCGACATATACTGCACGTGATTGATCTGATCCATCCCCACCTCGACGCCCTGAAACGCGTTCATGCCGTTTGGAATGTGGCCCGTCACGGTCATGCCTAAGCTGTGCGCCTCTTCGCAGATCGCTTTGACGACATCGAGCTTCACAGAGCTATAAATCTTCATCTGCTGAAAGCCCGCATCATGATAGCGACGCACGACGGCGCGCGCCTCTTCGGCTGTGCTTGCGCGATTGACGCCGAGCGCGCCCGGCGCATCGCCGTCAACCAATCCCGCAAGCAACATTCTTGGTCCTAATCCTTGCCCGCTCTTGATCGCGTCTCTGACAGCCGTGATGAACTCGAACTCGTTGCCTACGTCGCGCACCGTCGTCACGCCCGCCGCCAGATAGACCGGCCCCCACTCGACCTGCTCGAAGTGCGCGTGCATATCCCACAGGCCCGGCAGCACGTAGCCGCCGCGCGCGTCCAACACCTTCGCGCCCTTCGGAACTTTGATCTGAGAGCGCGCACCGGCCCCAGTGATGCGCCCCTGCTCGATGACGACGACCGCATCGCTGACGGGAGAGCGGCCCGTGCCGTCGATGAGCGTTGCGTTCGTGATCGCCATCGCGCCTTTCGTCGCCGGGCTCATGCGCGAGGCAAGCGAGGCGAGGGCCGCCATGCCGTCCGCCGCGGCTTTAGTCACGAAGGTCGCAAGCGCAGGCTCGTAGCCCTCGCGCACCGCCTCGAAGTGATCGAACTCGGCATCGACGCTGACGAGCGCGATCAACTGATTCGACGAGTCGAACCATAGCGACTCGCGTCCCCAGATGAGGCCGCTCAAGCTGTAGCGATCAAGCGCGATCTCCTTGTCGCCGATTTTGATCACGTCGCGCCCGCGCTTCTCCAAAGTCAACTCGCCTTCGGGCAGCACGGGCAGCGCGCCTTTGACGTTGTGGCCCGCCATGTAGCGCACGAGCATCATCTGTGTGGCGACCGGCGCGTAGCCGCTGATGGTGAAGAAGCGCGCGGGCACGTTCATCGTGCGAGTGTCTTTATCAACGCGCACGCTCGCTTGCGTTCCCTTAACTTCAACCGCAGTGTCTATCGTCGAGAAGCGCGAGACGCTGCCCTTGATCTCGTAAGATTCGGGCGTCAAGTCCTGCCGCGTGCGAAGCGTCGCCGCGAGCGGAACTTTGCGCGTGCGATCCGTGAACAGGAAGTTCGACGCGACGACGAGCGAATCGCCTTCGCGCCTGATCTCGTAGCTCTCTTCGCCGATCGGCTGCTCGAACTTGTGCAGACGAAACTTGCCGCTCTCAATAACAGCGTTGCTCGTCGTCTGCGTCCGCACGCGCGGCGCGGCGAGCGACAACAGAAAGAGCAGCGATAGACCGAGCGGCGCGGCGACGCGACGCAGCGACCGCATCATTGTTTGTTGATCAAGCATTCGGATCGACTCTCCGATCTGACGTTTAAATTTAGAACGTGGACTCGCCTGTTCGCGCCTCATCGCCTTTGCGTCATCGCCGATGCGAACTTGGCCCGCGTGCCCGTCTCATCTCCTCTTCGGTAGCGGCAGGATCATCGAGACCTCTCGTCGATAGTTCCCGTAAGCCTCCGGGTGGAAGCTCGCGAGATCGCGCTCCTCGATCTGGATGGCGATCAGAATGTATGCGGTCGTGGCGATGGCGAAGAGGAGATGACCGGCCGTCATGCGCGGCGTCGCCCAGAAGGCGACGATGAAGCCGAGCATGATCGGGTGGCGCACGATGCGATAGAACCCGCGCGTTGTGAATCCCAGCTCCTTGTATTCGTCGCCGCGCTGATGCAGATAAACCTGTCGCAGCCCGAAGAGATCGAAGTGGTTGATCATGGTCGTCGAGAGCAACACGACGAGCCAGCCCACCACGAAGAGGGCCCACAGAATGATCTGTCCCGTCCCGTTCTCTACATTCCAGACGATTCCGAGCAACGGTCGCCATTGCCAGAAGAGCAGGACGAGTGCGAGGCTTGCGAGCAGGACATAGGTGCTGCGCTCGATGTATTGCGGCACGATGCGCGTCCACCAGCGTTTGAACGCAGGGCGGGCCATCACGCTGTGCTGGACGGCGAAGAGACCGAGCAGCGCGGCATTGATGATGAGCGACGTGGTGAAATCTCGCTCGACACCCGAATCAATCGTCTTCGGCGCAAACTCGTTCCCGACGAAGGCGATGGCATAGAGAAAGGTGACGAAGAAGATCAGGTAACTCACCACCCCGTAAATGAAAGCAAGCGTCCGGCCCATGACGTTTCTCTCCTCCAGTGTGAAATGGTTTCAAAGACCCGGCCCTCTGCTCGTCGTCCGATGCCGACAGAATTTTTATCTCGGAACTTCGACCGTCTGCAAAATGTCCGTGATGACACTCTCCGGCGTCGCGCCATCGAGTTCCGCTTCGGCGCGCAGTCTCAAACGATGACGAAGCACCGGACGGGCCATATCGCGCACGTCGTCGGGCGTGGCGAACTCGCGACCGCGCATGGCGGCGAGGGCCTTCGAGCACAAAAGCATCGCGACCGACGCGCGCGGGCTCGCGCCATAAGCGATGGCCGGATGCTCTCTAGTGCGCCTCACAATTTGAACGACGTAACGTTGCACGCCCGGCTCCATGCGCGAGCGTCGGATTTCGGCGCGACATTGCGAGATGGCGTTCGCATCGGGAAGCGGCACGATGTCGATCAACTCTAGACGTCGCGAGTTGAAGCCCTCATTCCAGTTGGCGACGATCTGCGTCTCGTCTTCTGCGCTCGGATAGTCGATCAAGATTTTGAGAAGGAAACGATCAAGCTGCGCTTCGGGCAGAGGGTACGTGCCCTCGTACTCGATGGGGTTCTCTGTGGCGAGCACGGTGAAGAGCGGTGAGAGCTGGTGCAACTCGCCGTCAATCGTCACCTGTCGCTCCTCCATCGCTTCAAGCAGCGCGGCTTGCGTCTTCGGCGGCGTGCGATTGATCTCGTCGGCGAGCAGGATGTCCGTGAAGATGGCCCCCCGACGAAGACTGAACGTGGAGTTCGAGACGTTGAAGACGTTCGTGCCCGTGATGTCCGAAGGCATAAGATCGGGCGTGAACTGGATGCGCCCGAACTCCGCGCCGACGATACGCGCGAGCGTCTTCACGAGCAGAGTCTTCGCCGTCCCCGGCACGCCCTCGACGAGCGCGTGCCCCTCAGCTAAGAGCGCGACGAGGACTTGCTCGACGACCGTATCCTGCCCGACGATGACCTTGCGCAACTCCGTGCTGATGTGTTCGACCGTTGAAGCAACGTTTTGCATGGAAGCGACGTTTTGCATGAAAGACCGCGACGGGCGACGAATGAGTGATGACAAGCAAGAAGTTGCTTCGTCAACAATCACTCAGCCTTCGTCTGATTCCTTTCCAGAATAATCACCCAACTGAAAATCATGATCGCTCCGCCTGTTTGATCTCACGCGAACGCATTCGTATGCCGAGCGTGCGTTCGAGTTCGCGCAAGGACGTAGCGAGTGCGAGAGCGCGGCGCGCGTTGATCGGTTCGCCTGCGGCGGCGTCTTCGCAGTCGCGCATCAAGGTTTCTAGGCGCGCGCGATCCGTGCCGGAGCGTGCGGCGACCGACGCGGCGATCTCTGCGCGCGGGGCGGCGATGTCCGTGCCGCCGTAGCGTGCGAGCGCGCGGCGCGTGCGAGAGTAGATGTTTTCGAGTGCGAGATCAAAGGCGCGCGCGCGCTGTTGCAGCTCCGCCATCGAGGCGACGAATTCAAGTTTCGATCTTCGATCCGGCCGCAGCGCGGGGATGGGTCGCGCGAAGCGACGACCGCGCGACCAGACGATGGCCGCCGTGATCAAAACGATCTGGCAGAACATCGCGACGATGGGCGTGCCCGCGAAGTAGTTGATCAGTTGGTTGCCGGACGCGCCGCGTCCCTGTTGGTACTCGTCGAAGGCGATGATGCCGCCACCGCCGCCCGCGATGACATTGATGGCAAGCTGTAAGTTGTCGGCTCGACTGATGCCGTTGTTGGCGACGATGAACGGATCGGAGAGGACGACGACGTGACCGCGACCGCGCGTGTATTCAGCGACGAGTGCGCCGCGCTCGTCCGCGAAGTTGAGCACGGGCGCGTCGGGCTCTGCATAGTCTTCCGGGCGTTCATCGACTCTGCCGGGGCCAACTCCGCCTCTCTTATCCGACACGACGACGCGCGGTGTCGCGTGCGGCGAAGCGGTGGGCTTCGCCGTCGGCGCGGGCGGCGGCGGCTCTTCATCATTCTGCGCGTCGCCCTCTTCGTCGTTCGCGCTCTCTTCGTCGTTCGAGTTGCCGTTCGCTTCGTCGTTCGTGTTGCCGCGCGCGGATCGCGTTGGCGTCGATGTTGGGCCGCTCGCTCGCTTGCTGCGTTCGTCTTTGTTGATGACATGATCAGCCGCGTCCGTCTTGCCTGCGACGCGCAGGCGGCTCGCGTAGCGCGACGGCGCGACGCGCTCGACTGCGGAGGCGATGAGCGTCGGCTGCGTGGGCGCGAGCGTCTTCGCGCCCGCGAGCAGGCCCTCAACGTCGTCGGCGCGCGCTTCCTTGCCCGGCACGGCGCTCATCGAAGATGAGATACCCCAGCGCGGGCCGCGCTCAAGCGTCTGCTCAGGTAAGCGGTCGATGACGACGAGGCGGCCGCCACGGGCCACCCAACGCATCAGGTCTCGCTTCTCGCCGTCCGTGAACTGTCGTCGCACCTCGCCGACGACGACGAACGTTGAAGGCTGCGCCCCACTCTTCGCCTTGAGCAGAGATTCGACGGGATCGCGCCAGCGCACAACCTTGCGCCCGGTCGCTTCGAGATACTCGTAGATCGCGCGCGTGCCTGTGGGGCCTGCGTTCGCACTAGACCTGTCCGGGCTCGACTCAAGCTCCGGCTCGCGCTCGACGCGCACGTAGGATGCGGCGTTGAGCGCGACGAGCAGCACGACGACGAGCGCGACGAACAGGAAGATGGAGAAGCGACTCTTCATAATAGTCTGGAGTCTAGAGTCTGGAGTCTGGAGTCGAAAGATGAATGCCTTCGACTCCAGACTTTAGACTCCAGACTGTATCGCGCGATGGCAGAGAGCGCGATACTGATCCCAGTCGGTCGGCGTGGCGGGGGCGAAGCCGTACCAATGTTGCTCGAAAGATTGCGTGAGCGGGCGCAACGTGCCATAGAGTTCGGCGCGGTCGCGCACGCCCGCCAAGTAGTCGCGGTTGGTCTTGTGCTGTGCGAGGCGAATGATTTTGCGTTCGCCGAGTTCGCACAGCACAGCGATGTAAGCCTTGCGAATCGCGCCGCGCAGATCGCCCGCGCGCGCGAGCCTTTCGGCTTCGTTGATGAGATCGGCAGCAGACTCGTCGGGCGCGAGCGTCTCGCCGAGCACGATGCGCGCTTCTTGTGCGCGCGACTTGCGACGACGCGCAGAGACGCGCGCCCACACTCCGGGCCCAAAACGCCAGATGACGAAGACGATGACGGCGAGTGCTAAAGCATAGACGAAGATGCGCGCGATGAGCGAGAGCGTGCTGGAGACGCCCGGCGCGAACTGCTTGGATCGGGGCGAGAGCCTGCGTAACAAATCCTTGATGCGTTCCCAGAGATTCTGCAACGCGCCGCCGCGCGCCGCCTGCTCGTTGTATTCGGGCCGGCGCAGGATCGTCTGTAACCGGCCCTTCTCCGCCTCCCTGTCGCGCGCGCCGTTTGACGCGGCGGCGGTTGTGTCGAGTTCGCGTTTGAGCGCGCCGAGGCGTTCACGCAGGCGCGTGACGATCTCTTTGCGCCGCGTAGTGTCTGCGGCGGGCGACGTGTCGTAGGCTTCGAGTTCCTTGTGCAGCCAACTGTTATCGACTTCGAGTGCGCCGCTCGTCCACTCGACTCGCTCGTGCGGCGGCAGCGTCTCGCGCAACGCGGCGATGGCGCGCGCGGCGGTCGCACTATCGACACCGTAATCGTCTTCGGCAAGTGCTGCGCTCAGATCGCCCGCGTAGTTGAACGCCGCGTTGACGCGCGTCCGGTAGTCGTCAAGCGACGCTGCCAACGCATTCGTGGCGACGAGCGTGGCGCACGTTGCGACGCAGAGCGCGAAGAGCAGAGCACGACGAAGTAGCGATGTGCGACGAAGCAGCGACGCGATAAGAAGCAGCGGCGCGCGTGCGACGATGTTGTGCGCGCGCCTCATCGTTCGCGCCTCTCGTCGTTGAGACCGAGGATCGAGCCGGGCACTGTGGGCGAGAAGTCCGCAGGGCGCGTCGTCGTCGTGGCCGGTCGTCGTTGCGGAATGTATGACACGTCGCCGTGGGGGGCCGGTGCGTCGTGGATGGCGCGTGCGAGTGGGGCTGCGCCGCCGTCGGGGAGGTCGGGCATATCACCGAGTCGCTGTCGCGCGAGCAGTTCGATGTCGTAGCCTTCGTGACGCACGCGCTCGTCAACGTAGAGCAGCGAAAGCCCAAGCATCCAGACGGGCGCGAGCAGGATCACGGCCACCTGTCCCAACACCTGCCGACCGATGGCGTACCAGAGCGGCAGCTCTGCCTCGTTCATCTGGAACGGGCTGATGCCGCGAAGATAACCATACCAGCCGAGCGGGACGACGAGCAGCATCACGACTGCGTAGGTAGCAAACGACGTGAAGAGAAACATCGCCGTCAAACGTCGCACGTTGCCGCGCGCGAGTTGGATGCTGCGACCGATCGCTTCGCCGACGCCGCGTCCTTCGACGAGCATGACCTGCGGGACGTAGGCCACGCGCCCCATGATGAAGAAGTATGCGAAGAGGATGGCGAGCGAGAAGGCCAAGGAGAGCACCACGGCGAGGACGACGCCGAACGCGCTGCCGCCTGTCGCCGCGAGCGCGCCGCCCGCGCCGAGCCCGACGAGCATCAACCACACGAACATCAGTGGCACGCCGACCACCGCCGCGAAGAATAGAAGAATGAGGAGCGCGAGCACGAGCCCCCAGAAGCGCGCACGCACGCTCTGGTAGATCGAGCGCGCGGCGACGGGCTCGCCCCAGAGCAGGTGCAGCACGAGGTTGCGCGACGCGCCGCCCATCACCAGCAGGAGAAGGAAGTTTCCGATCCAAGAGAGCAGGAAGCCTGCGCTGACGAGCGCGATGTAGAGCGCAAGCGTCCAGCCGCCCGACGCGAGAGAGACTTCGCGCCAGCCAACCGTAAACATCACGCCGCCCAAAGCGGAGGCGACGACGGGCGGGGCGGCGGCCCTGATCAGAGTCGTGAAGTGTCGCCGGTAGAGACGTATGGTGCGGTCGATGAGATCGCCCGCGCCGAGCGGCGAGAGTGAGAGTTGATTGACCGCAGGCGTCACAGTTTTAACGACTAACGCTTAGGGGATCAGAGATTGTGTGCGTGAAACTTTTTGCAAGAGCGACGACGCAGATTTTAGCACACGTGCGGCGGCGCGGGCGCGAGACAATGATAACGGAACGTAGTCGCGCACGTTTGAACGTCGGTGTAGTTGATCTTCTAACAGGTCGTCGCCGGTCAGCAGATCGTTGTCGCTTAGTATTCGAGTGCGTCGTTGTAGATCATGCGCGCGAGTTTGAAGCGCATGTTGAGTTCGGTGGCCTTGTTGAGTTGTGAGTAGAAGCGAACTTCGCCCGCGTCTTCGGTGAGGAAGGGAGACTCGCCGCTCATGCGCGGGAAGATGAAGCGCGCGCCGAAGCCATCCTTGCCGGGCGGGACATACTCTGTGAGGTAGAGTCGCTTGCCGTCCTTGCGCTCAAGATAGGTGGCCTGCTTGAGCACGCCTGTCGTCGCGCTGTTGAAAGTCTGCATCGCCGCGCCCGCCATCCGGCCGTCGCTCGCTTCGTAACTGACGGTGATGATGATGCTCTCGTTCGCACGCAGCTCGGCGAAACTCTTCATGCGCTCGACGGTCTGCGCGTCGGGACTGTTCTTCATGTCGAGCAGCATCGAGCGCACGAGCGCCTCGCGGATCGGTCGCGCGGAGAAGAAGCGTATGCGGTACTTGATGTTGGTCGCCTGATTTTTCGCGCCCTCCGTGTCGCGCGAACTCGACCGGCCCGCGGTCGTCGGCGAGTAGGTCATCTCTGTCGTGTCGGTATAGGTCTGCGTCTGCGCCCACGCGGAGTCGTTGAGCATCTTCTCGGCTTCGTCCTTCGACCACTCCGTCCAACTCTTCTGCTTCTTGTTCTGCGCGACGAGCGTGAGGCAGAGCAGGCACGCGAGCGCGGGCGCGAGTCTCTTCAGCATGAGTTCTCTCCTTATGATGACCGTGCGGGCAAAGGGGCCCCCGCCGTCAAAAAAAAGAGGCGGGGCAACGTCGGTCGATTGACGTTGCCCCGCCTCGCCGTTTGGAAGGCGGGCTTCCAACTCTTAGAAGTTGATGCGGATGACGAACTGGATGAGCCTCGCACCGGGATCGTTCGTGGTCGAAAGGTCTTGGTAGGAGGTCGTGGTTCGCCCGAAGGCGTCGGCGGAAAAGTTGGTGACACTCGTCGTGTCATTGCCCGCGCTGCCTACCTTGAAGTTGATTGTGTTGAAGGCGTTCAAAAATTCCGTGCGGAACTCAAGATTCGCCGTCTCGGTGATGCGCGTCTTCTTGACGATGCTGATGTCCCAGCGACTGAACCGAGGGCCATAGAGGACGACGTTGCGATAGCCGCACGCGCCGGTGTAAACCGGCAGGCAGCCGTTCGCTCCGGCGGGCGCGATGTACTGGCCCGTCGGAACGCCGCGCGAAGAATAGCCCTGCGGCGCGAACGGGTTCGCGGCCACCGTCGCCGCTCTCGTATCAGGCACGACCTGATTGAAGGCGCGCTGCGTGTTGAGCACGATGTCTTGCGGGAGGAAGTAAACTTCACCCGTCGGGAGACGGTAAATTTCAACCTTGCTCTGCAAGTCCTTGACCGACATCCCGACGAGTTGGACGTTGCCGAGATTGAACGGCGAGCCGCTCTGAACGCGCCCCGTGCCGTGAATCTCCCAACCGCCGACGAGCTTATCGACAAAGCCGTTGGCGTGATCGAGCATCGGGTGGCCCTTGCCGAAGGGCAACTCGTAAATCCAGTTGACCTTGAAGGAGTGGCGAATGTCGAAGGGCGAAGAGACCTTGTCGAGCCCCTTGTTGCGCAGCGAGCCATAGTTCGCCTGCACGATGGAGCTGCTGGCGAAGGCGTTGCTTTCGGCTTTGCTGAAGGTATAGTTGCCTTGCACGAGCAGGCCCTTCGCCATGCGCCGACGCAACTCAAGAGTCATGGAGTCGTACCAGCTCCGGCCACCGTTATCGACGACGAACGCGCCGTTGACGCCGAAGTCGGGATTGACTTGGAAGAGCGTCGGCGAGAGACCGGCCGAGAGCGCGTTGGCGCGTCGGCCCGCGTTGTTGAAGAGGTTGTTGGCTAAGGTCTGGGGCGCGGACTGATTCCCCAGCAGCGAGTTGACGAAAGTCGAAGAGGTGAAGTTCGACGAGGTGTACTGCGCCGCGCTATTCGGATCGTAGGTGGACGTGCACGCGCCCGTCGCGCTTGGCACGCAGCCGCGAAAGTATCCGAGGATGGTTGGCAAAGGCGACGTGCCCGTGTTGGGGCCGAAGTAGGCGAAGCTGCCCACACGACTTGCCACACCGGAGGCAGCGTTGGCTTGCAGGTTCTGCTGCGCGAGCCTGAACTCGTTCATGAACCCGTTCTCGATGACGTTAATCTCGTTGAAGCTGTAGAGCCTCCACAGGTCTTTGCCGCGATTGCCGACGTAGCGCGCCTCGAAGACCATGTCCTTGCCGATCTCGCGCTGGATGCCCACCGTCCACGATTGAACGTTGCCGAGCTTGAGGCTTGGATTGACGGCGATCATCTGATCGTTCGGATTCGTCGAGGTGAAGGGATACGCGGGCGCAGCCGGAGTCGCACCGATGCCAGCAGCCGGAGTCAGGTTGCGCAAGAGCGTGCCCGGCGCGAGGAAGAGGGGGCCCGTTGCAGAGTTCGTCGTAAGGCGCGAAACATCGGAGACACTCGGCGGGTTAGTGTCGAGCACGGTCTGCATGACCGCCGTGCCCTCGCGGACGAACGAGATCGAGTAACCGGCCCTCAACACGGTCTGTCCGCCCGTGCCCAGCAGATGACTCATGATGCCGCTCTTCCAGTTGGGGCTGTAAGCGATGCCGACGCTCGGCGCAACGTTGTTCAAGTCGGTCTTGTAGAGCTTGTCGCCCGGATTGAACTGGCTGAACTGCGGCACTCTGCCGCCGTTGGCGTTCGGGTTGAAGAGGCCATTCGGGCCACCTCGACCGAACACGTCCGAGAACGGTGCGAGCGCATAGACGTTGTTGAGTGCGATGGGCGAAGGCTCGACCTCGTAACGCGCGCCGTAGTTGAGCGTGACGTTCGGGCGGTATCGCCAAGAGTCCTGCGCGAAGAAACCGAACTCGCGTTGACGCATCCTCTCCGTGTAGCTGCCGAGCGGCGTGAACTGTCCGTTCTCGCCGAGGTAGGCGTTACCGGCCACACCCGTGACGCGACCCGTGAGCAGCGCGTAGATGGTGGCCGCGCTCGCCAACTCCGTGCTCGACGCGCCGGGCAGATTCTTCGCTCCGTTCGCCGAGTTGAAGAGTGCGGTCGCTGGATCGTTCGTGTCGATGCCGAAGGTGACTTGCGGCACGAGGTTGTTCTGCGAGAACGACCAGAGGTTGATCTGCGAGAACGTCCCGCCGAAGTTGATCGAGTGTGCGCCCCTGCTCAAGGTCATCGTGTCCTCGAACTGCTTAACGGGCGAGTTGCGACGGCTGGAGCTGCGATTGGCTTGCGGGTTCGTCAGGGTGAAGTTCGCGTTCGACGAGAGAGTGTAGGCGAAGCCGCCTTGATCGGAATAGGTGGCCGGAGACATGTTGGCGCGGAAGAGTGAAGAGCCGCCCGTGATGCCGAAGCGCGCCTCGTTGATCAAGGTGGGGCTGAAGGTTGAGCGCAGGGCCGTCGAGTTCGAGAAGCGATTCGAGTTCTGCCCACCGACGCCGCCGACGAAGCCGGGGAACGACGGATCGGCGTTGTTCAGAAAGTCCACGCCGTTGCGAAACGCCTGATAGTTCCAGATGTTCTCAAGGTGCTGCTTGCTTGAGATGTTGTGATCGAAGCGGACGGTCGTGAAGTAGCGACGCTGGCCGCCCGTGTTGGTGAAGGAGAATATCTGCCGGTTCGGATCGAGCGACGAGAGGCTGCCGAGCGACGTTGACTTGCGAACGCGCGAGAGCAGACCGGCCACAGTCGGATCGAGGGTCGTCGTGCAGGTCGCGCAGCCTGTTCCCGTCGTCGGCAGTGCGAGCAGATTAACCGTGCGCACGTTTGCGCCCGTGCCGTAAGTAAAGATTCCGGTCTCGGCAAGCGGCGTCAGGATGTTGCGCTGACGCGTCGTCTGCTCCGGCAGGCGATACTGTTCGATGTTCGTAAAGAAGAACGTCTTGTCTTTGCCGTTGTAGAGATGCGGGATGCGAACAGGGCCACCTACGCGACCGCCGTACTGGTTGAGCAGGATGCGGTCGCGGGGCAGACCCGCGAGGTTGTTGAAGTAGTAGTTGGCGTTCAGGGCCGGATTGCGGTGATACCAGTAGAGCGAGCCGCGAAAGTCGTTCGTGCCGCCGCGCGTGATGAACTTGATCTGCACCGCGCCTTCGCCGGAACTTTCCGCGCCGGGCGTGGCGGTCGAGAGCGTTACCTCGTCGATGGCGTCGATGCGCGGGCGGACGTAGGTGAAGAAGCCGTCGTTCGACTTGAGGTTGTTGTCCTGAACATTGATGCCGTCGAGCGTAATGTTAAGCGAGCCTTTGGGCAGGCCGTTGACGGAAGAGGTGCGCGGGCGGCCCGGAGTGGCTGTGCCGGGGAGCAGCAGCACGAGATCGAGCGCGTCGCGCGAGGCGAAGGGCAGCTCGGTGATCTGCCGGCCCGTGATGGTCGTGCCGACCGTCGCTGACTGCGTCTGCAACAACTCGCCGCCCGCGCCCGTGATCGTAACTGTCTCGGTGACGGCTCCGACTTCGAGTTCAACGTTGACGTTTGAAGGCGTGCCGACGTTGACCTTCACGTCGTTGAGCACGGTCTTCTTGAAGTTCGTCGCCGTGATCGTGACGGCGTAGATTCCCGACGGGAGCGCGGGAACGCTGAACGTCCCATTGTCTGCGCTCATCGACGTGTTCTCGACGCCCGTCGCGTTGTTCTTCACAACAACGGTCGCGCCGGCTACGACCGCTTTGGAAGGATCAGTTACCGTGCCCGTGATCGAGCCAGTAGTCGCGACCTGACCGAAGGCGAGCAGGCTGCACATAGTCAGCAGCGCGAAAGCCGCCGCCGACTTCAGCAAAGCATATTTCATGGTGGGTCTCCTCTAGGGAAATGGGAAAGGGGATCGAAGCCGGAGAGCTTCGATTGCTGCATTGTCGATAAAACTCCCGCCTTGCAGGGAACTCTAAAGCGGGTTCTGTTTGTGTAGAACTAACAGTGCGGTGGAGAAATTAAAACTGACCCGTAGCGAAAGGCTCTGCTACGTTGGAAGGTACGTTAATCAAAAGTAGCAACCGTCGTGCCAACTCGGAAGCAGAAAATCAAGTGCTTCTCCCCGTTGATGATTAGTCTTGAGGCGCGAAGACGTAGATGCGTCGTTCTCCATTTTTATGAATTTTTTGATCGCGATTTCTGAACGCATCGATCCTTCACGGCGTCGAATCTTAATCGAGCCGCGCGCCGCGCGAGGATAAAGAGATCGTGGCGAAACACTTTTTTTGAACTATAATCTCACGCCTCCCCCAGACAGAATCAAACGGACGCGCGCCCGCACCGACGGGACGATGAGGAGATCGCCATGAAGAAGATTCTTGCCCACTGCCTCTGCCTGCTTCTAACACTCTCGGTCGCTGCGCAGACGCCGACGCCGCGACCACAGCCGACACCGCCACCGCAGCCCGCTCCGCAGCAGCCCGCGCAGGACGAAGAGATACTGCGCGTCACTACCGCGCTCGTGCAGGTGGATGCCGTCGTCGTCGATAAGAACGACCGCCCTGTGCCCGACCTGAAGATGAGCGACTTCGAGGTCTATGAGAATGGGAAGAAACAGAACCTACAGTTCATGGAGTTCATCGACACGGACGCGGGCACGGGCGCGGGCGCGAGTCGCGTCGAGGGCAATCGCGATCTGGCGAAGGTGGCCCCCGGAGCCGAGACGACGGTGGCACGCGAACTCTCAGCCAAAGACGTGAAGCGCGTCTTCGCCTTCGTCGTTGACGATCTCACGATCCCGCTCGAAGACATGATCACCGTTCGGCAACTCCTGACGGACTTCGTGAACAACCAGATGAGAGACGGCGATCTAGTGGCTATCGTGCGCTCGGTCGGCGGCAAGGGGCTGCTTCAGCAGTTCACCACGGACAAGCAGTTGCTGCGCCGCGCCATCGCACAGCTCACCGTCACGACGAATCCACTCTCGACATTCAACAACCCGCCTGCGGGCCGGTTCACCAGCGCGCCGCAGATGGTGTCGGCGGCCCCCGGATCGAGCGGCGATACCGTCTCGGTCGGCAGCGAGGCTGATACCACCTTCGAGGACTTCGGCACGCAGAACTTTGGCGATCCAAACGATGAGACGGTGCGACTGTTGCGCGGTCTGGTGTCGCTGTCGACAGCGAAGTACGTCGTCGAGAGTATGAAGGACATTCCGGGTCGCAAGTCGATGGTGCTCATCACGGGCGGCATCCCGATCTTCGAGATCGCGGGTAGCGGGGCCAGCTACTCGAACGTCACCTATATGCTCAACCAACTCACCGACGACGCCGTCCGCTCCGGCGTGGCGATCAGTACGATGGACCCGCGCGGACTCAAAGCCTCGCCCGGTGTCGCGAAGTTTACCGACACGCCCGCGCGCAGCGCGCTCGGCGGCGCGGCCGATCCCAACTTCGGTCGCGGCGGCAGCAGTGCCGGACGCGCCGACATCACTCCATCGGGCGATCTTAACTCCGCCGGCAGCGACGATCCCTTCGGGCCACTGCTCGCGGGCGGCGCTGAACACCTCGGACTGAACACGCTTGCCGATGCCACGGGCGGCGTCTCCGTCGTCAACACGAACAACTTCCACACCGGCCTCGAAAAGGTGATGGCGCACAGCTCCGGTTATTACCTGCTCGCTTACGCGCCCACTGAAAAGTTCGACAACAAGTTCCGTCGTTTTCAGATCAAGGTCAAACGCCCGGGCTTGACGGTCTATACGCACCGGGGCTACTTGGCGCGTTCGGATCGCGCGGGGGCCACGCCCACGAGGGAAGAGTCGATCATGACGGCGGCGAAGTCGCCGCTCGCGCGTCGCGATCTCGACGTGACCGCCAACGTCATCCTCAAGCCATCGCCCACCGGCGGCAAGTCGCCGATTGACGTTCACCTGCTGATCGATCCGAAGAAGCTGACCTTCACGCAGACCGAGAGCGGACGCTATCAGGCATCCTTCGATGTGGTCGGCTTCGTCTATGATCAGTTGGGCAAGCTGCGCGGCGGCTTCAGCGAAACGGTCAAGACCGATCTCACGCAGGAGAACTACAAGACCGCGATGGCAACGGGGCTGACCTACTCGGCGAGCACGGAGCTTCCGCCCGGCTACTATCAACTGCGCGGGGCTGTGCGCGAGACGGGGACGGGAAACCTCGGAACTATCTCGAAGTATCTGGAAGTACCGGACATCTCGAACGGGCGACTGGCGATGAGCAGTCTCTATCTCTTCGCCGCCGATCCGGCGCAGGGCCCGAAGGCTGCGCCCGTGCCACTGCTCGCTGTGCGCCAGCTCACGCGCAAGCAGGACTTGCGCTACGCCGCGCTCATCTACAACGCGAAGAATTCGGGCGGCAGGTCGGAATTGCGCGCACAGGTGATCATCAGTCAAGGCGGCAACATCCTGTATCGCGAGCCGGAGCAACCCGTCGCTGTGACAGGCACTGCACCGGCGACGAAGATCGGGCAGGTCGCTCTCTCAGGCGTTCCGCCCGGTCGCTACGTCCTCACGCTTATCGTGACCGATCCGCTCGCCGACAAGAAGTCGCAAATCGTCGCGCGCAGCATCGACTTCAGCGTGGTCAAGTGATCGCCAAGCATGACTCGTAAAGATAGAAGGGGCATCCGAGTGAGTCGGATGCCCCTTCTATCTTTAGCTAACGATGCGTGGCGATCATCGAGAGACGATCTGAAAGTCGGCTGTTCTCTCGGCGCGAAAAAAAGGGAGAGTCCCGAAGGACTCTCCCCGAAGAGAAGGCTGTCTCGAAAGAGACAGTGCTTCAAAGGTTAGAAGGAGATGCGCAGACCGAACTGAATCGAGCGACGAGCCAGAGTGATCTGGCTGTTGTCGGCGAACGGCGCGGCCGCGTTGCCAGCGTTCTCCAGAAGGATGCTCGTCGGCAACGAGCCGGCGCGCGTCACGCCGTAGCCGGGCTGCGGGTGGTTGAGCGCGTTGAAGAACTCAGCGCGGAACTGAACCTTGACGGTCTCGAACACCTTCGTGTTCTTGAAGACGCCAAAGTTGAACTGGTTGATCGCCGGCCCCACGAGGGAGTAGCGCGGGACGTTGCCGTAGGGCGAGCCGAAGAGGCGCGCCGCACCGGGCCCGTTGTAGATGAAGCGCACGTCGTTGGGCGTGATCGACCGGACGACGCCGTTGTTCAGGTCGTTGAGCGACACGAACCCGTTGATGTCCGTGACCGACGGGAAGATCGAGCGCGGGAAGAAGAAGAAGGCATCGACTTGGCTGATGCCCACCGCCGTCTGCGGCGCACTCGCGTTCCCGAGGAACGGGCGGAGGCTCTCGCCGCCGCTCAGGTAGCTCTGACCGAGACCGAGGACGCCTGCGTTCAGGTTCTGGCTCGGCGTGTATCGGCGACCGGTGTTATAGACATGGGTGCCGTTAAGCTGCCAGCCACCGAGCAAGTGACCGACCAAGCCGCGCTGCTCCTTGAAGTACGGCACATCGTAGATGGCATTCGCCGAGAAGATGTGCGGACGGTGCAGGGCGGAGATGCCGCGGTCAACGTTGTAGTTGAACGGGTTCTGCGGCAGGATCGAGTTCTCCTGACCGAAGGTGAAGACCTCGCTCGCCGTGTCGAGCGTCTTGCTGAACGTGTAGGTCGCGCCGAGGTTCAAGGCGTTCTTGAAGAACCGACCGTTGTAGCGCGTCTGCAACGAGTTGTACCAAGACTGCGCCGTGTTGTCGCGCGAGGTGATCGCGCCGCGCCCGGCGAGGATGCGGCCGTTGCACGCGCCCTCGTTGTCAGGCGTGCCTGCTACGTCCGTGCAGACCTGTCCGGTTGTGCCCGCCGGAATGACCTGCGCGGCGAAGGACGGGAAGGAGATCGTCTGGGTGACGGTGCCAGTGCCCGTGGGGTTTGGAACGAGGACGTTACGGTTGAAGCCGTAGAGACCGCCCAGCGTGGTGCTGCCGGGGACGCCGACGAACGGGTTACGCAGCACGGACTGGAAGAGCCCGACGCCGTGGTTGCCAACGTAGCGAACCTCGGCGACGTGATTCCTGCCGAACTGTCGTTGAACGCCGAGCGAAAACTGCTGCGAGTAGGGCGCGTGGAAGTTGTTCGCGACCACCGTCTGGCCGAGAAGCCCCGGATTGAGCTTGCCAATGGGCAGCACGCCCGACGACTGGACAGCACTACGCTCCTGCGCGCCGAAGATGCTGCCGAAGGTGATGAGCGGGTTCGCATCGGGCAATTGCGCGTTGGTCGCCGCCAACGCAATCGAGAACGGCGCGGAGTTCGCAACGTTCAAGAGAATGTTGTAGAAGCCGGGATCATAGGCGATGGCATAGCCGCCGCGAATGACCGTCGCATCGTCGCCCAACAGCGTGTGCATGAAGCCTTCTTTGCCACCGAACTTGGGCACCCAAGCGAAGCCGAAGCGGGGCGCGAAGTTGTTGCGGTCGGGTTGGATGTACGGGACGATGCGCTGCTCGACGGGCAGGGCCGGATTGAAGAACGGCGCCGACCCGGACTCGCGCGCACGCGTGAAGTTACTTAGGTCATCGATGGGCTGGCCCGTGTACTCGTAGCGCATGCCGAGGTTCAAGGTCAGGTTGTCGCGCACCTTCCAATCGTCTTGCACGAAGTAGTACTGATCGATCTCCGTGTAGGCGACGTTCGGGTTGCCCAGCGAGATGCTGAAGGCAGAGGGCGCGTTGTTGAAGATGCGCTGCTGCGCTGCCGCGCCGGTCGCCGTGTCGATGCCGAACGTGAAAGAGCTGTTGTAGTTGGGCAGGAACGGAACGGTGGCCGTCGTGTACTTCGCTTCGGCGCCAAAGATGAACGACTGGCGACCGAACGAGTAGGTCAGGTTGTCGGCGAAATCGTAGAGCGTCGTGGTGCGTCCCTGCGGGATGCCTGCGCCTGTACCCGACGCGCGCAACGCGTTACCCGTCAGGGTGACGCCGCGGATGGCGCTCGGGCTGAAGTTCTCGATCTGAGCGTTATCGAGTTGCGACACGTCAGGGATGCAGCCCGGGGTCGTTGCCTCGCAGCCGCCGCCGAAGCTGACGAAGAGCTTCGTGCGAACGCCGCGAAACTCGTTGACCATCTTGCTCGAAAGCTGACGGATGTAAGTGCCGCCGAAGTTACGGGTCTGGAACGGGATGTCGCCCGTGAAGCCGTTGGTCGAGCCGAGGCCGTTAACGTTAACGCCCCTCTGGTGGAGGAAGCGCAGGTAGAAGTTGTCCTTGTTGGTCACCTTCACGTCGCCACGGATGCTGTACTCGTTCTGCGTGAAGGGCGTCGGGATCAGACGCTCGAGCAGGAAGCCCTCGACGCGGACGGTGTTGGCGGCAGTGGTGCCGATGTCGATGAAGTCGCGGTTGCAGCGCGCGAAGGTGCTGATACCTGCCAGCCTCGCGGTGGTCGCGTTGCAGTTCAACAGGTCAGAGCGCGCGCTCAAAGTGCCCAGAGGGAGCACGGTCGGGTTGAGCGCGACGATGGCAGAGATGACGGGGTTACCGGGGAAGGCCGCCGTCAGCCTCGGCAGGTCGGACGCATTGATGCCGAAGCCGCCGGACTGCGCCAGCGAGGTCGCGGGCTGACGGATGCCCTCGTAGGAGCCGAAGAAGAACGCACGATTGCGCTTGATAGGGCCACCGAAGGTGCCGCCGAAGACGTTGCTCAGGAAGCGTGGTGGCTTCAAGAAGCCGCTCGCCTTCTCAATGTTGTTCAGCGAGTCGAGGTTGTGACGATCCATGTGATACTCGAAGGCAGTACCGTGGAACTGGTTGCCACCGCCCTTCGTCACGATGTTGACCACCGCGCCGAGGTTGCGCCCGTACTGCGCCGAGAAGTTGTTGGTGATGACCTGATATTCCTGAACCTGATCCTGATTATCGACGAAGAGGTTCGGGCCACCGACCGAGAGATCGTTGTTGTCCGAGCCGTCGATCTGGAAGTTGTTCGAGCGACCACGGTTGCCGTTGACCGACAAGCCCGTGCCGTTCGTGTTCGTGCCGCCGCCCGAGTTCTGCGCGACGCCGGGGACGAGCAGCGCGAGCGTGTCAAGACCGAAGCCCTGCGCGTTGGAGGGCAGGTCTTCGACCTTGCGCGCCTCAAACGTCGCGGAGATTTGCGCCTGCTCGGTTTGCAGTGCCTCGTCCGTACCGGCAACGACCGTGACAGTCTCTTCGAGACCGCCGGTCACGAGGGCCACGTCGCGGGACGTGACCGTACCGATGGTGACGTTCACGTCTGTAGTCTGCGAACGCTTGAAGCCCTGCGACTGGATCGTGACGGTGTACTTGCCGGGCTGAAGATTGGGGATATCATAAATCCCTTCGCCTGACGTTTTGAATTCGGCGGTCTCGACGCCGGTCGCTTGGTTTTTCGCCTTGACGGTCGCGCCAACGACGGCTGCGCCGCCCGGGTCGCTAACAGTGCCTCGGATCGTCCCCGTCGTGGCTTGCGCCATCGCCGACGTGAGCGAGAGAGGCACGAGTGTGACAAACGTCAACGTAATAGCTGTTATCAACGATAACAATCTACGCAGACTACTCATTATCTTCCTCCTAGGTTGGTGGGTTACTTCTTAAAAGAGATGCGACGGAAACGCCCGTCGCCCTCCTCAGGCTTAGCGCAGCATACTCACGAGCCGTCGCACTTGCTCGGCATTGGCGGCCTTCGGCGCGTCCCGCAGGTATGCCTCGAAGGACTGGAGAGCCTGCTCCCGCTTGCCCTCTTCCATGTAGAGTTGTCCCAGATGGAAAAGGGCCAGTGCATACTTGACTCCCCCGGCACGGTATGCGGTTGTCAACTCTTTCTCGGCTCGCTCGCCTTCGCCGAGTCCTTCGTAAGCCAGCCCCGCGTAGAGATGCGCGGCGGGGGCGGCGCTATCTAAAGACAGAGCCTTATCGAGCGCCTGCGCGGCTTCCGAAAACTTCTGCTGGTGAACGAGGACGATGCCGAGATTAACTTGGGGATTGAACGCCTTCGGGTCGAGCTTGATCGCTGATTGAAGTTCGTCAGCCGCTTCGTCGAGTTTCCCCAAGCTGAAAAGTAGAGTGCCCAGATCGTTGTGAGCGCTCAGATAGTTCGGGTAGATGTCGATGGCTTTGCGCAGCGAAGTGATGGCCTCCTGCGTCTTGCCTTCCTGCGCGAAGTGGCTGGCGCGCTCGAACTGTTGGCGGGCCTTCTCAGGAACTTTGCTGTCAAGCTCGCCGACCGAGACGAGCATCCCCGCAGGCTTGTTCTCGACTGAGACGGTCGGCTCTTTGAGATAGACCGTGACGGCGACGGTCGCGTTCGCGATGACATCGACTCGCTCGGAGCCGTTTTCTAATTGCAGTCTCTTGTCGCCCTCAGCCTCTACGTTATAAGTGCCCGGCGCGAGATTCCTGATCTCAAACATCCCTTGCTGATCAGTGAAGATCATGGTCTGCGCGCCGCGATCAATTCGACCGCCGACGTTGATCCTCAGAGCCTGTTCGACCGGAGCGCCACTGGGCATCACCACGCGGCCACGGATGTTCCCCATGTTACTCTCAGCCCCACCCGTCGAGGCGGCTGATCTCGGCTGGCCGGTTTGCGCGGAAGCCGAACCGGCGAGGAGTAAGAGTAGAAACGCCGAAGCCCTGATGAATGTCATGGATACTGCTGAAGACATCTGCGATAACTTTGAAGGACGTGCCTGTATCCTAAATCTTGCGGAAGGGGCAGTAATATTGCCGATTGCTATTCACCCACTCAGGCAATCAGCATGCCCTGCCCGCGCGCGATAGAGAGTCTATTTATTAAGGGAATTTACACCGGACACGCGGCTTCCGTATCCGAGTTTTTGGATTTAATCTACGATTTTTAAAATTTAACTGAAGTCCCGATCCTCAGTTATCCCAAGAGCAGACGACCGAAAGAAGCAGAGTCGTGGACGGCGACGGGCAAGCCGAGTTGTCGCTCTAGGTCTGCGAGGCTCATGCCGTCGAGCATGATGGGCTCATCAGATTTGAGAGTCGATGAAGGAAGGATAACTAAGTCGCCTTCGATCCGATTACGCACGGTGAGCACGTCACGCCCTGTCATCAAACCGGCGACGACGATGTCGGGCCCGAAGTAATCATTCTCGACAGCGACCGTCTTGAGTCGCGTGCCGAAACGCGCGTTCACGCGTTCGAGCATCGGAGAGAGCACAGGCGCGAAAAGTTTTCCCGTGAGCACGGTTGCGTTCAACGCGGCGGCATCACGCGGAGGTCTGCGCTCCAGCTTTCGCCACACCCGCGCGAAGTCTTCCGCGAACGAGCGCACCATGCCGACACCGTCCTCGATCTGCGGATAGTCGCCGTAGTGACGGCGCGACGGAATGGGGAGGCCCGCGCGCAAATAAATCTCGTCGCCGAGGTAAGCGAAGTTCGTCCCGAGTCGCGCGCGCAAGTCGCGCTGGATCGATCTCACTTCGCGCACGGTGCGACGACAGAACTCCGGCGTCACGGTCGTCAGCCGCACGTCCGTGTTGTAGCGCGTGAGTCCGAGCGGCACGATGGCGACGCTGCGCACGCGCGGGTGTTCGGCGGCGAGATCGTAGATCGTGCGGCGCAAGATTTCGCCGTCGTTGATCTCAGGGCACAAGACGACCTGCGCGTGTATCTCGATCCCCGCATTCATCAACCGGCGCATCTTCGCAGAGATGTCCGCGCGCGCTTCATCGACGCCGAGCAGGTACGCTCTCACTTTCAGATCGGTCGCATGAACGGAGACATACTGCGGCGTCAGTCGCTGCTCGATAACGCGGCTCATCTCCTGTTCGGTGATCGATGAGAGCGTCGTGTAGTTGCCGTAAAGAAATGAGAGGCGCACGTCCTCGTCGCGGAACGAGAGGGCCGGTCGTGCGTCCGGCGGGTTGCCGTGGCAGAAGCAGAAGAGACACTCGTTGGCGCACTGGCGCGGGACGATGTTCTCGAACGAGAGTCCAAAGTCTTCGCCCTCGCCGCGCTCGATCTCCAACTCCCACTCTTCGCCGCCGCGCTTGAGCACGTCGATGGTGAGTTCGGTCTCGCCGCCCGTCTGGTATCGGAAGTCCAAGTAGTCGCGCACGGTGCGACCGTTGACTCTCAGCACGCGGTCGCCCGCTTCCAACTCAAGCTCGGCGGCCAGCGACGCAGGCATGACCTCCGTGATCTCGACCCCGCGTCGGCGTATCTGCGTAACGGCTGGCGTGACTGCGAACTCGTACATCTCTCTCCCGAACCTAAAGCTAAAACTCCGCGTGAACGAGAGCACACACGGATGACTCTCAAGCGCGCACTCGAAACGGGAAGTATCACCGAAGGCGCGTGCGGACACAACCGCCGGAGAAGACTCTTGGTGCGAGGAAGCCGGATCGAAAGCCGTCGCGCGCCGTGAAGTTAATTGATGAGACGGCCCGTCGTCCGGTTGCAGCGACCGTTCAGTTTTGACCGAAGATGTGTCGCGAGTCATCACCATTCTGACCGTGCGACGCTGCGAAAAGAAGTTTCTTGACAGGAGCGCGCGCGAGTCTCTAATGTCGAATCAGGTCGTCTGTCTCTGCCGGGGCAACACTTCTCCCGCACTTAAAACTCATAATTTCACGGCAGATTCAACGGCTCGCACTTGCCTCCGGCGAAATCTCAACTCACGACTGACAACGCCCCGCTCACACGCCCCGCGACAGATCGAGATCGGGCACGTGTCTTGCACTGTCTCGTCTCGCCCGCGTCTGGGCCAGACAACATCAACAGAGGTTCGGGTCAGGGATGAAGAGTTTTCAAGCGCAAGCAAATTCGATTCAGACGCAACTCAACGCCAACGTCGTGGCGGTGCTGCACGCGCAATCCGCAGACGCTGCGGTGCTGCTCGTTGAAGACGACGAGACGCTGCGCCGCTATCTTGAAATCATGTTGCGCCGCGCGGGCTATGCTGTGCTCACCGCGTCGGACGGTCTCGAAGCGCTCAAGCTCGCCTATGCCTCGCACGTCGCGGCAGTTGTCACCGATGCAGTCATGCCGCGCCTCAACGGTCACGAACTCTGCCGCATCCTGCGCACGAGCGAAGAGCACTCGACGCTCCCGCTCATACTTCTGAGCGGCATCGCTCGCGACGACGCGAAGGCGGCCGCCTGCCCGCACGCCGACGCGCAACTCACCAAGCCTGTCCGCGCCGAAGAACTGACCGACTGTCTCAAGCGACTCATCGCCCGCGCCGCCTGAAGCGATCACACACGCGCGACGCGATCACTCTCAAATCAAACTAAGAGGCTGACACGTTCAAGAACGTGTCAGCCTCTTACAGTTTCTGATCGGATCGTTTTCCGAAAGCTCGCCTGTCGCAGCTTCAGCGCGCGGGCGTCGCCTTTGAACTCGATGCCGTCGCACCGTCGATCATCTCGTCGAGCGAAGTGTAGTCCAACCCTTGCGCCTCCGCGACCGCTTCGTAGGTGAGCTTGCCCGCGTAGGTGTTGACGCCCTCCTTCAATCCCGCATCGCGCGCGATGGCATCCATGAAGCCACGATTGGCGAGCTTCAAAGCATAGGGCAGCGTCGCGTTCGTTAGCGCGAAGGTCGAGGTGCGCGGGACTGCGCCGGGCATGTTGGCGACGCAGTAATGAAGGACGCCTTCGACGTAGAAGGTCGGGTTCGAGTGCGTCGTCGGGTGCGTCGTCTCGATGCAGCCGCCCTGATCGACCGCGACATCGACGACGACCGCGCCGTCCGGCACGTCCTTCAACATCGACTTCGTCACCAGCTTCGGCGCAGCCGCGCCGGGCACGAGCACCGCGCCGACGATCAAGTCGGCTTCGGCAATCGCGCCGTGAATGGCGTAAGCGGATGATGCGAGCGTGGAAATCTTCGAGAGGAAAATGTCGTCGAGTTCGCGCAGACGATCCAAGTTGTTGTCGATGATCGTCACGTGCGCGCCCATGCCGACGGCCATCTTCGCGGAGTTCGTGCCGACAACGCCGCCGCCGATGATGACGACCTTCGCCGCAGGCACGCCGGGCACGCCGCCGAGGAGTACGCCGCGCCCCCCCGACATTTTTTCCAAGTAGTGCGCGCCGACTTGAATCGCCATCCGGCCCGCGACCTCGGACATCGGCGTCAAGAGCGGCAACGTACCTTTGCGATCCGTGATCGTCTCGTAGGCGATGCCCGTCACTTTGCGTTCGACTAGTTGCTTCGTCAGCTCGACATCGGGCGCGAGGTGCAGGTAGGTGAACAGCAACTGGCCCTCGCGCATGCGCGGGTATTCGGGCGCAATAGGCTCTTTGACTTTGACGATCATCTCGCCCTCAGCCCACACGTCGTCCGCCGAGTCGATGATGGTCGCGCCCGCCGTCTCGTAGAGATCGTTTCCAAATCCTGACCCCGCGCCCGCGTCGCGCTCGACGAAGACTTGATGGCCCGCATCCTTGAACGCGCGCACGCCTGCGGGCGTGAGCCCCACGCGATACTCGTTGTCCTTGATCTCTTTGGGGAGTCCAACTTTCACTGTGCTTCAGTCTCCGTTCATTTTTTTACCGGGCAAGAGCAGACGACTTCAAACGTCTTCATTCAAACGACGCGTCATGTAACGCTCGACACTCGCGCTGTCAGTGTTCTTCAAAACCTCTTCGACCCACGCATCGCGCTCGAACGACTGCACGCGCAAGTCCCACACGCACGCGCTCAAGCCCGTCGGCGTCGCGTAGTCGAATTTTTCCAACTCATCCGATCCGGAAGTATAGACGTGATGATGCAACTCATTCTCGTCAGCCCACCAGTCTATGAAGATGAAGTTGGCGTTGCGCCCGTCGTGCACGCCGACGAAGCCGACGCCGTAACGCGACTCCGCGACGGCTGGCTGCGGCAATCTCTCTCTCGCGATCCGCTTCGCCGCTTCGATCAACTCCGCGCGCGGTCGCTCGCTCTTGTACGCGATGCCGTAAACTTTCAGACGCCAGCCCGCGTCTCGCCACTCTTCCAAAAATCTGATCGGTCGCGGTTGATACGACTCACGCAGTTCGATAGGTTGCTTCGATTCGACTTCGACGCTCATCGCTTCGGCTTCACTCGAAGTTCACTTCGTCGATCTGCGCGCGCTGGAGCTTGCCGCTGTAGTCCACGTAGATTGACTTCCATTCGGTGAAGATGTCCAGCACTTGCGTGCCCGCCTCGCGGTGGCCGTTGCCCGTGCCCTTCGTGCCGCCGAAGGGCAGATGAACTTCCGCGCCGATGGTCGAAGAGTTGACGTAGAAGATGCCCGTGTACAACTCGTTCATGGCGTGGAAGGCGCGATTCACATCCGCCGTGTAGATCGCCGCAGAGAGACCGTAGCGCACGCCGTTCGCGATCTGGATCGCCTCTTCCAGATCATTCGCAGGGATGACACAGGTGACGGGCCCGAAAATCTCTTCCTGCGCGATCCTCATGTCGGCTTCCACGTCCGAGAAGACCGTCGGCTCGATGAAGTAGCCATGCGCGTGCTCGCCCGACTCTAAACGATTACCGCCGCAAGCCAACTTCGCGCCGTCCTCGCGCGCGCCGATCTCGACGTAGCCCATGATCTTGTGCACAGCGTCGGCGTTGATGACGGGCCCCATGTCAACATCAGCGTCCGCGCCGTTGCCGACGCGAAGTTGTCGCGCACGCTCGACCAGTTTTTTAGTGAACTGCTTGTAAACTTTTTTATGAACGACGAGGCGCGACGAAGCCGTGCAGCGTTGACCCGCCGTGCCGAACGCGCCCCACACCGCGCCCTCGATTGCCAAGTCGATGTCGGCATCTTCATCGACGATGATCACGTTCTTCCCGCCCATCTCAAGCGAGCAGATCGCGTTGCGATCGGCGCAGGCGGAAGCAACCACGCGTCCGGTCTCAGTCGATCCGGTGAAAGAGATCAGACGCACGTCGCGGTGTTCGACGAGCGCGCGCCCCGCCGTCTCGCCGTAGCCCGTCACGAGATTGACGACGCCCGCAGGTATTCCGGCTTCCTCGCAAGCCTTCACCAGATTGTAAGTCGAGAGCGGCGTGTCTTCGGCAGGCTTGATGACGACCGTGTTGCCGCACACGAGTGCGGGGATCAGTTTCCAAGAAGGGATAGCCATCGGGAAGTTCCATGGCGTGATGAGACCGCAGAGGCCCACGGGCTGGCGCACGCACATGGCGAACTTGTTCGGCATCTCTGCGGGCGTCGTGTAGCCGTGAAGCCTCCGGCCCTCGCCCGCAGTGTAGTAGGTGCAGTCGATTGCTTCTTGAACGTCGCCGCCGGTCTCGCGCAAGACCTTGCCCATCTCGCGCGTCATCTCCGTAGCGAAGCGATCCTTGTTGCGTATGAGAATCTCGCCGAGGCGAAAGAGAAGTTCGGCGCGGCGCGGCGCGGGCGTCTTGCGCCAACGATCAAAGGCGTTACGCGCGGCATCGACCGCGCGGTTCACGTCCGTTGCGGTCGAGACGGGGAAGCGACCGACGAGATCGCGCGTGTCCGCCGGATTCCTGTTCTCGAAATACTCGCCCGACTCTGATGCGACCCACTCGCCGCCGATGTAGTTCCGGTAAGTCTTCACGCGCGCGCGCGCCTGCCCGCGACCGCTCGACTTCTTCGCGCCCTTCGAGAGGGCCTTCCGTGCTTGTGCCATAAGAGGGTGAATCGTGAATGGTAAATCGTAAATCGTGAACCGATCAGTTGATGCCTTCCCGACTTGAGTTGTCATCACTCAAACGGATCGGCGACTCAACGACGGTTCATGATTTACGATTCCCGATCTACTGATAAGTGAACTGCACGAGGAGATGGCGCACGCTGCCGTCTCCGGCCGCAACCGCGACGTTCATCACAACGGCGTCGCCGGGCTTGAGCGTCGAGACGACGCGCTCGAAGTCGGCGAGCGTGTTGACGCTCACGCGGTTGACCTTCTCGATGACCGTGTTCTCACTGATCTGCGCGTCGGCGGCGAGACCCGCCGGGTCAACGTCTTTGACGAGCAGACCGCGCACGCCTTTCAATCCACGCTCGTTGGCAAGCTGCGGCGTCAACTCGCTCAAGGTCAAACCGAGTCGCGGCTTGTTGTCTTCCGCAACGGGCCTCTTGACGGGCGCGGTCTTGTCCGTCGGCGTCGGCGTCGGCTCCGTGCTGTCGCTTGCAAGCGGACGCTCGCCGACGGCGACGCTCACCGTGCGCTTGTCCATCTTGCCGTTCACGTCGCGCAGGAAGCTGAGGTTGATCGACTGACCGACGGGCGTGGCGGCGACCTTGTTGATCAGGTCTTGCGAGTTCTGCACAGGCTGGCCGTTGAGTTCCGTGACGATGTCGCCGACTTCGATGCCGGCCTTCTGCGCCGGCCCCGGCCGGATGTCCGTGATGATCGCGCCGCGTGTCTCCGAGAGATTATAGACGCGCGCATATTCCGGCTTGACCGTGTCGAGATAGACGCCGAGATAGCCGCGCTTGACGCTGCCGCCCTTGACCAACTGCTGATAGACGAACGAGACCTCGTTCGACGGGAGCGCGAAGCCGATGCCGTTGTAGTCGCCGGTCGAGGTAGCGATCTGCGAGTTGATGCCGATCACTTCGCCGCGCATATTGACGAGGGGGCCCCCCGAATTGCCGCGATTGATCGCGGCGTCCGTTTGGAGGAAGTGCTGGAAGTTGCTTGAGAGCGGCGTCTGTCGCTCGCGCGTCGAGATGATACCTGCGGTGACCGTTTGATCGAGACCGAAGGGCGAGCCGACGGCGAGCACCCAGTCGCCGACCTGAGCCGAGTCCGAGTCGCCGAGTTTCACCGTCGGCAGATCGCGTGTCGTGTTGACCTTAACGACGGCGAGGTCTGTTAGTTGATCCTGTCCGACGACCGTGCCGCGCAAAATTTCGCCCGACTGCAAACGAACGGTGATGCGCGTCGCGTCTTCGATGACGTGCTTGTTCGTCAGGATGTAGCCTTTCGCATCGACGATGAAGCCGGAGCCCACGCCGCGCGAGGGCCGCCGCATCTGCTTGCGAAACATCTCCATCAGAGGATTGTTGTCGTTGCCGCTCCCCTTGCCGTCCTCTTCATCCTCATCCTTCTCGCCCGCCTGCGGCGCGGTGACCGTGTCGATGTTAACGACCGCAGGCTCGACGCGACTCGCGATCTCGGCGAACGACGCGGAGAGCGCTTCGGGCGCGCGCGCGATCTGCGCCGCGCTGCCACCCTGCGCATTGGTCGTACGTCCCGCGAGCAGCGCACCCACACCGGCCCCGACCACGAGGCACGCGATGGCGAGCGCCGCGATCCACACGCGCAGGCGTCGCAGAATGGCCTGCTCTGCCTCGCCGTTTGCGCCATTCGGTAACTGGTACATAAAAAAAACTCCTCGCAACCGCACGAACTTCTTCTGTCAGGGGAAGCGCCCCGCACGCATTTCAAGAGAAGGCCGGCCGAGCGCCACGCACGTTTCCGAATATCACGCCGCGCCGATCCCGCCTGTCATGCTCTACTGAATAGTCTCGACGCGGGATTCGATGGCCTTGAGTATAACGAAACCGCCGATGCGCCGCAAAGAGTTCAGGGACGCGATGTGAGGATCAGTATTATTTGAATCCGAGAATTTTCTCTACTTCGGAGCTGCAAAATTTATTTGTTGACAAGGAAAAAGGGGGGGTAATTAATATGCACGGCGCGCACCTTTGTTACTCCACTGCGCCAGATCGCTGCGCTGGCTGCTATTGATCAAGTGAAGGCGGAGGGGTTGAACGCGAAGGAGCGTGTCAAAAGCGCGAAGCAGAATCGTTAAACCGCGAAGCTCAACCATTGACGGCGTGGCGAACGAGAGGTTGACGACGAAGCACGCGCGCTTAAAGATATCGGTCGCACAGTGATTGACCGGCGGCGAGACGTGCGAGTATTTTAACCGCGCCGACAGTTGTTATCCCGCCCGCGTGAGGTTTTATGATCATGCTCGAACACTTCCGCTCAGTCGCCGCACGTCGTCTCGTCATCGCCGTCACAGTCGCGTTTGCTCTCTGGCTCGCCGCGCCCGCGTCGCGCGCGCAGTCGCAGGCCGGCGTCTCCAACGTCGAGCGCAGCATGGAGATTCGCAACGCCGACATACAACGCGAGATGGAGATGAAGCGATTTGAAGGCATGAAGGCCGCCAGAGCGGACTCGCCTGCGGCCCGCCTCGCGGTCGAACAGATCGGCGAAGACTTCCGTCGGATGCAACTCGTCAACAACGAGATGATGCGGGCCACCTTCGCCGTCGGCGCGCCGCGCACGCTCGACTACGAACGCATCTCGAAGGCCACCGCCGAGATCAACCGACGCGCCTCGCGCCTGCGCACGAACCTTCAACTGCCCACTCAGGGGCACGACGACGCGCGCGAGACGGGACAAGAGATCGCGGGCGAGCGGGAGTTGCGATCGTCGCTCCTCTCGCTCGATCAACTGATCATGGGCTTCGTCAACAATCCCACCTTCAGCAAGCAGAGCGTCCTCGACGCGCAGCACTCCGCGCGCGCCAGCCGCGACCTCGCGAGCATCATCAAGCTCAGCCAGAAGATCAAACAGCGCGCCGATAAATTGAAAGGCTAACCACTAAAACGATGAAGTATGAACGATGAAGTGAAGAGCAAAGAACAGTCGCTCTCACTTCATCGTTCATCGTTCATACTTCATCGTTCATACTTCATTTCTCACCCCTGCGCTCTCATCCCTTCGCTTTGCGCTCCAACGCAGCTCCGACACGACGACGCCCGCGAGCACGAGCCCCGCGCCCGCGTAGCCGCGCGCTGTGAGCCATTCCTGTCCGCCGCGAAAGCTGACGGCGAAGGCGTTGGCGAAGACCGGTTCGAGGCTGAAGATGATCGCCGCGTGCGTCGCGGACGTTCGCGCCTGTCCCCACGTCCAGAGGAAGAAGACCGCGACGGTCGCCACCGTCGCAAGATACGCAAGTTGCCACGCGATGCGCGCGCTCCACATGAGCGGCGCGGACTCTTGCGCGATGAAGTCGGGGAGCGCAGCGTGATCAAATGCGAGACCGCACGCGCGCATCACGAGCCACGCGACGACGAAGAGCACGGCGGTCGAAGTGATCTGCAAGACCGTGATCTGGCTCGCGTCGAAGCGTCGCGCGTAGTCGCTCAAGTAAGTGATGTGGAAGGCGAAGGCCGCAGTTGAGATGAGCGTCAGCGCGTCGCCGGAGTTGATCGAGGCAGAGCCTTGCGGCGCGAGGATGAGCGCGCCGCCCAGAGAGGCGAGCACGACGCCGACTAAATTCTCCACCCCCGGTCGCGCGCGCAACACCGCGTAGGCGACGAACGGCACGAGCGGCGTCGTGAGTCCCGTGATGAACGCAGACTTCGACGCCGTCGTATAGACCTGCCCGGCCGCCTGCAACGCGAAGCCCACGCCCATCAGCAAGCCGAGCCACGCGCCCGCGCGCCACACCTCACGACTCGCGCGCATAAACTGCCGGTGAAAAATTACGATGAGGATCACGGACGCGACCGCGAAGCGCACCGTCATGTAGGCGAGCGGCGACCAGTGCGAGAGGATGTCCTTCGCCATGAAGAAGGTCGTGCCCCACACAACCGTCGTCAAGACGAGCGCGCCGTCGGCGGCGAGATTCTTTTTTAACTGCACGGGGAATTATTATGACGCGGGTTTGTAGATCACAAACTCACCAACTTTGAACGGACACATCACGCAATCACCTCGACTCATTAAGGTCTCAATAAAACTTTCATCACTCCGCTCTCAGCCGCGCGGTTCATCGCGGCGACGCCGTCTTCGAGCGGACGCACTTCACTGATGAGGCTGTCAACGTCAACCGCGCCTGATGCGAGCAGTGCGAGTGCCGGGGCGAAGCGACCGCAGCGCGAGCCAACGACGCTCAACTCATCGACGACGACGCGCGCCGAGTCGAACGAGGTCGCGCCGTGAAAGGTCGATTTGAGGACGAGCGTGCCGCGCGGTCGAAGAAGCGAGAGCGCGAGATCGAAACCCGAAGGTGCGCCCGATGCTTCGACCACCACGTCGAAGGCGCGTGAAGTTTTTTTACTCTCCAACTGATCGAGTCGCACGGTCTCAACATTGCGTCGTCGCGCGATGGCGAGCTTCGCGTCGTGCTTGCCGACGAGCGTGATCCCGGCTTCGGTCAATGCGCTGAGAGCCTGCGCGCACAGGAGTCCGAGCTTGCCGTCGCCGACGACCGCGACGCGCTGTTCGCGTTCGATCTCAACGCGCTCCGTGATGGCGCACGCGGCGGCGAGTGGTTCGGTGAAGACCGCGCGCTCGTCAGAGATTTCATCGGGCACGATCAAAAGATTCGCGACGGGCAAACGCAAGTATTCCGCGTGCGCGCCGTCGCGCCCGACGATGCCGAGCACAGTGCGCGCCGCGCAGTGACGCGGATCGTTTGTCGCACATGAAGCGCAGTAGCCGCACCCTGCGTTGATCTCTCCGACGACGCGTCTGCCGATCAACTCCGGCGCGTCCGGCCCTTCCACGCAGACGCCGACGAACTCGTGACCGAGTGTCCCTTGAAAGCCCGCGTACCCGCGCGCGATCTCCAGATCGGTGTTGCAAATTCCCGACAACGAGACGCGCACCAACGCCTCGCCTTTGCCGCGCGGTGCGTCAACATCGGCGACACGCAACTGTTCGTTCTCGTAGCGCAGAGCTTTCATCAAGAGCATTCAGCATTCAGCACTCAGCCTTCGGCCGGATCAGCCGTCGCGTTTGGCCGAGTGCTGAAGCTCCTCAAAAACTTTTCGTCCGCGTGTATGCGTTGTCGGGCGTGAGTTCGACGGTCTGCTCTCGACCGGCCACGTTGATGGGCAGTCGCCAACTGAGTTCGTCCGCGCCTGCGAGCGTGGCATGCACCCACCAGCGACCGGGCGCGATGTTGATGACAGTCTGGCCGTCTTTGTCGAGCCGCGCCGCGACGGGTTGGCGCGCGCCCATGCGTCGCGTGACGAAGTCCTCGAAGCGTTGACCGTAGCGTCGCTCGTCCTCGAACTCGCGGCGCGCGGCGGCGACATCTAGGGGGAAGAGTTCGACCGGCGTGTCTGCGATCTGCGAGTCGCCGAGCGCATCACGATTGACGACGATCCGAAGCGTCGTGCGAAGCGATGCGCTCGCGCCGCCCTCGTCGTCCTGCGGCAGACTTCGGTAGATCGCCCACACTGCGCTGAAGAGCGCGGCGACGAGCGCGACGCGCAAAGCGTTGACGATCAATATTCGTATCGTGCTGTGCTTATCCAACGCTTGTTTGAGAGGATGGCCCGCGCTCGTTCACTGCGGACGCCGCGTGCTTTCGAGTCCGTGCGCCGCTACTTCTTCAAGCCGCGCACGTAGGCTGCGAGCGATCCGATCTCTTCGCGCGAGAGCTTCTGACCGAACTTCGGCATCCGTTCGCGGCCATTCGTGATCGAATTGACGATGCGCTCGTCGCTTGCTTCGGACTGCCATGCCGGATCGGTGAGATCGCGCGCGTGATTGAATTTCGCCTTGAAGGTCTTCGCGCGGCCATCGTTGCCGTGGCACGTCGCGCAGTTTTTCGCGAAGAGCTTACCGGCGTCGATCTTTTGTGCGGACTCACGCGTCGTCTGCTTCGCATTCTGATTCTTCTGCGCCGACGCGTGCGAATACGCGAGCGCGAAGATCGCGACGCAGAGCGCGGCGAGTTTGATCATCGTCCGTCTCATCGCTTTCAAGACCTCTCGCTGATTAAGCCATGAGGCCCTTCTCGCGCAACGCGCTGTCGAGTTCGCGGTCGGTCGGAGTGGTAAGCACCTGACCGGCGATGTCGAGCGTGGGCTTGCGCTCCTTGCCCTCGTTGTGTTCCTTGACCCACGCGCTTGCCGTCTCGTCCTCTTCGACGTTGATGTAGCGGTGTGCGACGCCGAGTTGTCGCAAATGTTCGAGCGTCTTCTGCGTGTCGCCGCACCAGTCCGCGCCGTAAACTTTCACTTCCATCGCGCGCTCCTTTGTTGAAACCGAATTTGCGCTCATCATAACACGGCGGGCTTGCTCGCGCCCTGTCGTTGAAATAAGCTAGCGGACGAACGAAGCGAAAGCATTTCAAGTTGAGCACAAAAATTTCGCAAGTGCGCGACGAACTCTCAGACAAGCTCCGCGAAGAGTGCGGCGTGTTCGGCATCCACGGGCACGTTGATGCAGCGCGTCTCACTTACCTCGGTCTCTACGCCTTGCAGCATCGCGGTCAGGAGTCGTGCGGCATCGTCTCTTCAGATGGACGCGAACTCCGGCCCGACCGCGCGATGGGACTCGTGCCCGACGTGTTCGACGAAGAGCGACTTGATCGACTGCGAGGCACGAGCGCCATCGGCCACGTGCGCTATTCGACCGCAGGCGAAGTTTCGATCCGCGAGGCGCAGCCCTTTCAAATCAAATGCAAGTATGGACAGGTGGCCGTCTGTCACAACGGTAACTTGCCGTTCGCCACGGAAGCGCGGCACGAACTCGAACGCGACGGCGCGATCTTCTCTTCCACGTCCGATACCGAAGTGATCTTGCACGGCGTCGCGCGCTCAGATGCGAGCAACGTGCGCGAAGCGATCCCCAAAGTGTTGCGCGAGACCGAAGGCGCGTTCTCGATGCTCTTCCTCACGCCCGATTCTTTGATCGCCGTGCGCGATCCGCGTGGCTTCCGACCGCTCGCGCTCGGCAAACTTGAAGACGCGTGGGTCGTCGCCTCTGAAACGTGCGCCTTCGATCTCATCGGCGCGACTTACGTGCGCGACGTAGAGCCGGGCGAGATGATCATCATCGACGAAGCGGGCTTGCACTCGTCGCATCCGCTTCCCCGACGCGAGCATTCGATGTGCATCTTCGAGCATGTCTATTTCGCGCGGCCCGATTCGCTCATCTATGGCCGCTCGGTCAACGAGTCGCGTCACAAGATGGGCCGTCGTCTTGCGGTCGAGCATCCGGCGGACGCGGACATCGTCGTGCCCGTGCCCGATTCCGGCGTCTCGGCGGCCATCGGTTATGCTGCGGAGAGCGGCATCTCTTTCCGCTTCGGGCTCGTGCGTAATCATTACGTGCATCGCACGTTCATCGAACCCAAGCAATCGATCCGCGCCTTCGGTGTGCGCGTGAAACTGAATCCCGTGCGCCACCTGATCAACGGCAGGCGCATCGTTTTGATCGACGATTCAATCGTGCGCGGCACGACCTCGAAGAAGATCGTGCGGATGATGCGAGATGCAGGCGCGTCGGAAGTGCACATGAGGATCAGTTGCCCGCCGACCATCTCGCCCTGCTACTACGGAGTCGATACGCCGAACCGCGACGAGTTGATCGCCGCGCAGATGACTACGGAAGAAATCTGTCGCTTCGTCGAAGCCGACTCGCTCGGCTATCTCTCGCTCGAAGGGATGCTCGCGGCAACCGGCCTCGCGCCCAACACGTCCTGCGTTTCCTGCTGGACGGCGCGCTACCCGACCGAGATCACGCCCCGCGCCGAAACCCAGTGGGCGCGCGAGCACGAGCCCGTGCCTTCGGACTAAAATTCTCACGAGGAAAGGAAACACTCACCATGACCGGCGAAGAGATGGAGCGCGCAATCGAATTTCTGCTGCAAGGTCAAGCTAACTTTGAAGTGCGTTTGACGGCGTTCGACACGCGCCTTGATCGCCTGACCGAGAGAGTCGATCAATTGACTGTGAAAGTTGATCAGTTGACCGGGAGCGTTGAGCAGTTGGCCGGAGAAGTGCGAGAGATGAGGCAGCAATTACAGCTTCATGTAGAGACGCAGAGCGAGTTCATCAAAGTTGTGACCAGCCACATCGAGGCGCAGTCTCGATTCAATGATGACTTCCGCGCGACGCAGACGCGCCTCGCTGAAGGTTCACTTTCGCTGGCGACGACCGTTCAACGATTCATTGAAGGGAGAAGTTGATTGGCAAAGAGTCGCGGGTGCGGTTGTGCGGCGGCGGTGCTGGCCCTCTTGGTGTTGGCGGGGCTCGGCGTCGGTTACAAGTTCGCGTTGCCGTGGTGGCAGAAGCAGCCGCCGAAACCTTCTGGCGCGGAGTTGCAGGTGCACGTGCTCGACGTTGGTCAGGGCGACTCGATCTTGATCGTCTCGCCGACAGGCAAGAGCGTCTTGATCGATGCGGGCGACTTCGGCAAAGACAAGGTCGTGCGCGACGCGCTTACGCGCTACAACGTTTCGCACCTCGACTACTTCGTCGCCACCCACGCGCATCCAGACCACATCGGCGGCGCGGCGGAAGTCTTGAAGAACGTCAAGGTCGATAACGTGATCGACAACGGTGTCGCGCCGTCCGACTACGTCGATCCGCAGCAGAAGTCGAACAACGCGAAGACTGGTAAGAACGCGAAAGGCGGGAAGGGCCCGACGCCCAAGCCGACGCCCAAACCCGTCTCGCTCCCGCACGGCGCGCAACTGCCGACCATCAAGGCTTACACGGAATACTTGGACGCGGTCAAACAGTCCGGCGCGCAACACGCGGCCGCCACGCCCGGACAGAAGATCGATCTCGGCGGCGGCGCATTCTTGACAGTGCTCGCGCCCGTCCCTCCGGCCTTTACCGAAGAGCAGATGCGCGGCGGCGGCAACGAGCCGAACGCGAACTCCGTCGTGCTGCGTCTCGTCTATGGCGATTTCTCGATGCTGTTTGCGGGCGACGCCGAAGCGCAGACGGAGGATCGCATCATACGCAACGGCGCGGAACTACAATCGCGCGTCTTGAAGGTGGCCCATCACGGCTCGAAGTACGCGACGACCGATGATTGGATCAAGCGCGTCAAGCCCGAAGCCGCGATCATCTCCGACGGCGAGTACAATCGCTACTCTCATCCGTCGGCTGACGTGCTTGCAAGATTGAAAGCCGCCGAGGTGAAAGTCTTTCGCACAGACTTGCAGGGCGAGATCACGATCACGACGAAGGGCGCGGGCTTTACCCTGCGCGAGATCAAACCCGCGCACGATGCCGCCTCAGACGTTTACGCCGGACGCACCGGCACGAAGGACGACAGCGAACGCTCCGGCTTCATCGCCTACGGCGACTTCGGCCCCCCTCCGAAACAGAAGAAGGAGCAGCCGAACAAAAAGGCTGGCGGCAAGTGAGTCAACCTGAGTTTGAGATCATGATTGCTGCTTTACACTTCATCAACTTCGTGCGAACCGACCAATGAGTAAATCGATCACATACGCGGACGCGGGCGTCTCCATCGACGCGGCGAACCGTGCGGTCGAGCGCATCAAGGAGATGGCCCGCTCGACTTTCAACGCGCGGACGCTTTCAGAGATCGGCAGCTTCGGTGGGATGTTCGACGGCGCGTTTCCGCAGATGCGCGCGCCCGTCCTCGTCGCTTCGGCAGACGGCGTGGGGACGAAACTCAAAGTCGCTTTTGAGACAGGCGTGCACGACACGGTCGGTCGCGATCTCGTCAATCATTGCGTGAACGACATTCTCGTGCAGGGCGCGCGGCCACTCTTCTTTCTCGATTACGTGGCGACGGGCCATCTCGCGCCGGAAGTGATCGCGGCGGTCGTCGAAGGCTGCGCGCGCGGATGTCGTGAGAACGGGTGCGTGCTGTTGGGCGGAGAGACCGCCGAGATGCCGGGCTTCTACGCCGAAGGAGAGTACGACATCGCGGGCTTCATCGTCGGCGTCGTTGATCGTGAGAGGGTGATCGACGGCAAGCGCATCGAGGCCGGAGACGTGTTGCTCGCGCTTCCTTCGGTCGGCTTGCACACGAACGGCTACTCGCTCGCGCGCAAACTATTTTTCGAGGTCGCAAATTTTAAGGCGGACACGCACGTCGAAGAATTGGGCACGACTGTCGGTGAGGCTCTGCTCGCCCCGCACGCGAGCTACCTGCGCGCGCTCGAAGGCCTGCTCGATGCGGGCTCGATCAAAGGGCTCGCGCACATCACGGGCGGCGGGCTCATCGATAACATCCCGCGCATCCTGCCTGCGGGCGTCGGCGTCGAGATCAAACTCGGAACGTGGGACGTGCCGCCGATCTTCACGCTCATGCAGCGACTCGGCAACGTGCCTGATCGCGAGATGCTGCGCACCTTCAACATGGGTGTCGGCGTGGTCGTCGTCTGCGCGCCTTCGGACGTTGCAGCGATCAGTTCGCACGTCGAAGCTCGCGGCCAGACGTGCCGCGAGATCGGTCGCGTCGTCGCGGGCGCGCAAGAGGTCTCGTTCGTGTGAGCCGCCGCGTGCGCGTTTCGCGCGTTATCTCTTGAGGGCGCGTGCCTCACACACGCGCGTGCCATCGTTCCGTTCTCATTATCAAGTCCGGCGCGCGGCGTCGGCTGTGTTAGTTGAAATCAAGCGAGGAGCAAATGAAGATGCGTCATAAATTTTTCAGCCTGAATGTGTTGATCCTTGCGCTGCTCTGCGCGTGCAGCGCGGCGCGCGCCGACATTCGCGTGAAGCAGCGCATGACCTTTGGCGGCGAGGGCGGTAGCGGCGGCCAGAGCATGGAGACCGACGAAGCGATCAAGGGCCAGCGCAAGCGCACAGAGATGCAGCCCGCGCCCGGCATGAAGATGATCACCGTCACACAATGCGATCTCAAACGCACGCTCAACATCAGCGACATGACGCGCAAGTACACAGTCACGCCCATGGGCGGCGTGGACACGACCGAGATGTCGAGCGGCGCGTCGTCGTCTCCGACAGGGCCGGGCCGCGTCACGCGTGGAGGCGTCGTCACCTACATACGCAACGTGACGGACACGGGCGAGCGCAAGCAGATGTTCGGCTTCAACGCGCGCCACGTTAAAACGCGGACGAGCATGGAGACTTCGGCGGACGCCTGCGAAAAGACTTCGATGAACATCGAGACCGACGGCTGGTATATCGATCTCGACACTGACTTCGAGTGTCTGACGAATCAAGCGCCGCAGCAGCGACCGATGATGTCGAGACCTTCTGGATGTCAGGACAGGATCGTCTTTCGCAACACGGGCGCGGGCCGCCTCGGCTATGCGCTGCAAGAGACGACACGCTTTCTGAACAAGGACGGCACGGTGCAGACAGAGATCACGAGGGAAGTCGTCTCGCTCTCGCGCGAGACACTGGCCCCCGCGCTCTTCGACATCCCCGCAGGCTACACGGAAGCGCGCAGCCAGCAGGAACTGTTCGACCCGATGGCGATGGCGAAAGCCATGCAGCAAGCGCACAACGAAGGCGGCGAAAGCGGGAGCAACGGATCGAACGCAGCCGAAACCGGCGGCATGAGTTCAGTCGGTTCGGGCGGCATGAGTTCATCGGTTGGCGCGAAGCAGCCGGGCATGATCCGCGTCGGCGTCGTGAGGATCGGCAACAAGACGACTCAGTCGGTTGATGCGGGGACGCTGCGCGCGACGCTGATCGCAGCGATCACGGAGTCGGGTGTCGAAGCGATCCCTTTGACTGAGACCGCGCCTGATGCAGCGCAAGCTGAAGCGAAGCAGAAGGACTGCGACTACGTGCTCTTCACAGACGTGAGCGGGCTGAAGCAATCGGCGGCGAATAAGATCGGCGGCTTCATGGGTCGCGCGGCGGGCGTCGGCGGCGCGACGGATCGCTTCGAGTCGAAGCTCGACTACACGCTCACGCCGGTCGCGGGCGGTGCGCCTGTGCAAGCGAACGCGACGGCGAAGGAGGACGGCGGCGCGGACGCATCCGTCAACTCCGCGCTGCGCAAAGAGGCACAGGCGGTCGTCGCGCGTGTGCGCAAGTGAAGAAGAAGGCATAGCCACAGAGGGCACAGAGGACACAGAGGATGCACAGAGAAGACTTGTCTCTGCTCATCTTTCTCTGTGCCCCCTCCGTGCTCTCTGTGTCTCTGTGGTGAATCTGATCTTTCCTTGCGCATAAATTTACTTGCCACCCGAACCCAAACGACTCGCCATACTCATCTCCGGTCGCGGCTCGAACATGGTCGCGATAGCGGACGCCGCGCGCGACGGTCGCATCCCGAACGCGGAGGTCTCGGTCGTCATCAGCGATCAATCTAACGCGGCGGGACTCGCACGCGCGACGGAGCGAGGGCTGGAGACTTTAGTCATCACGCGAAGGGGCCGCACGCGCGAAGAGCATGAGCGAGAGATCACCGACGCGCTCGTCAAGCGCAAGATCGATCTCGTCTGTCTCGCGGGCTTCATGCGTCTGCTCTCTTCGCAATTCGTCGATGCGTTTCGCGGTCGCGTCATCAACATTCATCCGAGCCTTCTGCCGGCCTTCCCCGGTCTCGACGCGCAGCGACAGGCGATTGAGCACGGCGTCAAAGTTTCGGGCTGCACCGTCCACTTCGTCGATGAGATGCTGGATGGCGGCGCGATCATCTTGCAGCGCACGGTGGCCGTCCAAGACGACGACACGCCGGAGACTCTGGCCGCGCGCATCCTCGTGGAAGAGCACGCGGCTTACACGGAAGCAATCGCGCTCGTCGCATCGGGCCACTACCATGTCGAAGGCCGCCGCGTTGTTCGTCTCGCGCGAGGTTGATAGTTAGTCGGCGGCGGATTTGACAGTTGGGCATCCGAAGTTTGAATATCGCAACTCATCCGCATTCGTTTGGTTAAGAGATCGCGGCCCGATTCGGAACAGTCCCGCAAACACTCGCGACGTGAAAGAAGCGAAAATCTCACAGCCCAATCTCTGGCAGCTCGACTACGGGCTGCAACGCGCCAAGCTGCTTATCAAGCGACGCGGCTTCTCGAACTTCGACGAGGAGCAGATTCTGCGTCGCTACATCGACGCACTGTTGCCGGACGCGAACGGGCCGCGCATCGCCGTCGATCTCGGCGCGGGCGACGGCGTCAAGGGCTCGAACACGTTCGCGCTTTTCGGCGAGGGCTGGCATGGTCTCGGTGTCGAGTGCGACACGCGCCGCGCGCGCCGACTCACGAAGACCTACGCGCGTCTCGCGGGCGTCGCAGCCCTTCATGCGAAGGTGGCCCCGCAATCAATCGTTCAACTTCTCAAAGAGCACGACATCGCGCGCGCGTTCGACGTGCTCAGTCTCGACATCGACAGCTACGATTATCTCGTCCTCGATGCCATTCTCTCTTCCTTTCGCCCGCGCATCATCGTCACGGAGATCAACGAGAAGATTCCGCCGCCCGTCAAGTTCCACGTCAAATACGACGCGGACTTCCGACTGCAACACCACTTCTACGGCTACAGCATCGCGAGCCTCGCCGACCTCGCACAGCGTCACGACTATGCCGTCATGGAACTCGAATACAACAATGCCTTCCTCGCCCCGCGCGAGCTTTACGGTAAGCAGCGCGAGACGACGGAAGAGATTTATCGACGCGGCTACTTGGAGCGACCCGACCGCGCCAAGAAGTTCACTTCAAATCGCGACGTTGACGTGCTGCAATCAATGGCCCCCGCCGACGCCGTCAAGTTCATTGATCACTTCTTCGCCAAACATTGCGGCAAGTACGAACTCAGTCTTTAAAGCCGTGAATGGCAAATCGTAAATGGTAAATCGTGACAGGAGAGATCAACTTTTTTTTACCTGTCACGTCTAACCGTTTGCTGCTCTCGATTCTTTAACGATTCATGAATCGCCGCTCGCTCTTCACGATTTACCATTTACCATTTACCATTCACCAATGATGACGATTGACGAGCAGCTCGCGTACCTACGCAAGGGCACGGTCGAGATCATCCGCGAGGACGAGTTGCGCGCGAAGCTGGAAAGAAGCGCACGCACCGGCGAGCCTCTGCGCGTCAAGCTCGGGGCCGATCCGACCGCGCCCGACATACACCTCGGTCACACGGTCGTCATACGCAAGCTACGCGCGTTTCAGGAACTCGGTCACACGGTCGTCTTTTTGATCGGCGACTTCACAGGCATGATCGGCGACCCTTCGGGCAAGTCCACCACGCGCCCGCAACTCACACGCGAAGACGTTGAGTCAAACGCCGAAACTTACCGGCAACAAATCTTCAAACTCCTCGATGCGGAAAAGACCGTCATCGAATTCAACTCGCGCTGGCTCGGCGCATTGGGAAGCGACGGCTTCATCCGTCTCGCCTCGCACATCACCGTCAAACAAATCTTGGAGCGCGAAGACTTCCGCAAGCGACTCGAAGAGGAACGCCCCATCGCGCTCCACGAACTGCTCTACCCGCTCTCACAAGCCTACGACTCCGTCGCGCTCAAGGCCGACGTGGAACTCGGCGGCACGGATCAAAAGTTCAACTTGCTCCTCGGTCGCAACCTCCAACGCGAGTACGGCCAAGAGCCGCAGGTCGCCTGTATCATGCCGCTCTTAGAAGGCACGGACGGCGTGCAGAAGATGTCCAAGTCTCTCGGCAACTACATCGGCATCAACGAGCCGCCGCAAGAGATGTTCGGCAAGATCATGTCCATCTCCGATGAACTCATGTGGCGTTACTACGAACTCCTGACAGACCTGCGCCCCGACGAGATCGCGAGCCTTCGCTCTCAAGCCGACTCCGGCTCACGCAACCCACGCGATCTGAAAGTCGAACTCGCCAAGCGCATCATCACTGACTTTCATTCGCCTGCTGATGCTGACGCTGCCGGGGAAGAGTTCAATCGCATCTTCAAACGCAAGGAGACGCCCGACGAAATTAGCACTCTCGAAGTGGAAACGGGTGGTGGCCCATGGGCACTGTCTCGATTGCTCGTGAGTACAGGACTCGCACCATCAGTCGCCGAAGCGCGGCGGCTGATTGAGCAAGGCGGTGTGCGAGTCAACGGTGAGCGTCAAGCGAATGGTAGCGGGGTTGTTTTCGTAATCAACTCTGGCGATGAACTTCTTCTGCAAGTTGGCAAGCGGCGTTTTCTGCGCGTGCGAGGAACTTAGAGCCCGTGATTGTTGCGCGAATCTTCTTGTATCTGAAATCTAAAATCTGAAATCCGCAATCGAGAGATGTCGGCAGCCATCGCCAACGAAGAGGTTTTGATCATCGAGACGCCGGAGCGCGTGTCGCTGCACTTCGCGTTGGCGTCGATTGGCAATCGATTCTTGGCGTGCGCGGTCGATCACTTCATACAGGTATTGCTGGTGCTGCTCATCGTCGTCGCGTTCCAGTGGGCCGGTCTGCTCTCGGAGTTTCGGGACAGATTATCCGAAGCTCCGAAGTGGGCCATCGCCGCGCTCATCATCTTGGTCTTCGTGATCTGGTCGGGCTACTTCGCTGTCTTCGAGTGGCTGTGGAACGGGCAGACGCCGGGCAAGCGTCTGTTGAAGCTAAGAGTGATTCGCGAAGATGGGCGGCCCGTTACGGTCTGGGAAGCTGCCGCGCGAAACCTCGTGCGTATCTTCGACATGATGCCCGCGCCGTTCTATTCGGTCGGCCTGCTGTCGGTTTTCTTGAGCAGCCGCGATCAACGCGTCGGCGATTTCGTCGCGGCGACGGTCGTCGTGCGTGAGCGAGAGGATGAGGCTCCAACGTTCGATTCGGTCTTCACCGCGCCGACGACCGACGTGGCGATGCGTCGCTCCTTCAAGCCCGTCGAGTTTACGGGCGACACCGGAGCGATGAACGAGCGCGAGATCGAAGTGGTCGAGACGTTCCTGCGTCGTCGTTGGGACTTGAGTCAAGGCGTCCGACAATGGATGGCTTGGCGCGTCGCAACGCCGATCCTCTACAAGCTCAAACCCGACTTCGACCGCGACACGTTCACCTACGAAGGCTTCCTCGAAGAACTACTCCACCGCTTCCGCCTCTCGCACCGCGCGTAATGAGCGAGAGGCGTCCGCAGAGACACGGACTGAGGGCCTGCCTCTGACGGACGCCTCTCACGTCCAGTTCACCAACGCTGCAACTCACTTCCGCCATTCGCCGGGAAACAGCGTACCGGCCTTTTCAGGATCGAGCTTGACGCCCGCGAGCGAGGCGGCATGGGCCAGAACGGGATCGCGACCGGCGAGCAGATCGGCAGCCGTCGGGAGCATCAGTTGATCGGGTTCGACGCCGACGTGTTCGAGGCTCTTGCCGTCAGCCATCAGGATGTCCGCGTCTGTTACGCTCGCGCCGTAGAAGGAGACGCTCTCCGCGCCGAGCGTGTGATCGTAGAACTTGGCGCGCATGACCGCACCGGCCGAGCGGTCGCCGATCACTTCGCCGCGCTTCTCCAACTGGACGACGCGCGCCAGCAACTCTGCGGCTGAGCCCGACTGACTATCGACGAGCACGACGAGCTTGCCCGCGAAGACGTGTTCCGCGCCGCGCGTCTTAGCGACGACGGCCTTCGTCTCCTTGCGCCGCTTCACGTCACCGATCTTCACATCATGATCGATGCAGTTGCCGATGAGTCGCAGCAGCGTCGTCTCGTAGCCACCACCGTTGCCGCGCAGGTCGAGCACGAGCGACTTGTGCTTGCGCGCCTTCGCCATCATGTCGTCGATCTGCGTGTCTGTAGCGGCGAACTCGCGCATCTTCCAGATCATGAGGTCTTCGCCCATCTCGACGTAGCGCTCGCGGCTGGCCCGCACGGCGTCTTCCATCTCGCGATCCATCTCGTTGATGTCGAAGCTGCTCGTCGCTGAGTCACCCGAGAGGTCTTTGACGCGGCGGCCCTGCGTGACCTTCGCCATTACGTCGAACTGTTTGCGCTCGCCGCCCGGCTTCGCGACGACGACGCGCATCCCCGGCTGCGGTCGCAGCGAGTAGAAGTAGTAGAGCATCTTCCAGTGGTTCTCGCGCGTCGGCTCGAAGCCGTTGACGGAGACGACCTCGTCGCCCGCCTTCAGGCCCTTGCCGTCGGCGTCGCTGCCCGGCTTGACGGCGATGACAAAACACTTGTCGCCGATCATCTGCATTCGCCAGCCGTAGTCGTAGGTGGCCGAGCGCGAGGGCGGGACGAAATAGAGATGAGAGTCGTCGAAGTCGAGAAGCGCCTGCGCGACGATGCCGAAGATTTGACCGACGTTCTTGGCCTCCTTGACCTTCTCGCTGGCCTCTTTGAAACGCGCGTCGAGATCGATGCCGTGAAAGGCCGGATCGTAGTAGTTCTTCTTGATGTCCTGCTTAAGCGAGTCGAGTATCTCGCGCCCGCGCTCGCGATCAAGATCGAGCGACTGCGCGCGCGCGACAGGCACGGCGATGGTGAAGAGCACGGCGGCGGCCAGCGCGAACAGACGCGCGGGCGAATTGCTGCGAGGGTTGCGTGTCATTGACTGTTTTACTCCGGATGGGAAAGTCTGCGAGCGTTGCGCGTCAAGAACGTGACACGGCAGTGTGCGAGTCGTACCGGCGTTTGAAAGTTGCACGTTCGGATGCGGGTCGCGTTGCCGGCGTCTTGAAAGGTGAGCAGCGACGGACGCGGCGCATCATACAAGAAGTCCGACGACGCTCGCAACCGGCGAAATGACTCACGCGCGCCGTCTAAATCCGCGTGCGTGGGTGGCCCTGCCGCCGACTAAATTGACGCCCGTTTCCGGCGTCTGTTAACTTTGACTGTTACACACGTCGGCAAATTTTTATCTGTGAGGTCGAAGGAATTTTTATGTCACGCGAAGTCTTTATTCTCGGCGGCAAGCGCACGCCGATGACGAGTTACGTCGGAGCTTTGAAGGACGTGAAGGCCATTGATCTGGGCGCGACCGCCGCGCGCGGCGCGCTCGAAGCATCAGGTGTGGCGGCCGAAGAGATCGATCACACGATCATCGGCAACGCCTTGCAAACTTCGGGCGACGCGATCTACGGCGCGCGCCACGTCGCTTTGAAAGCGGGCGTGCCCGCAGATCGTCCTGCGCTCACGGTCAATCGTCTATGCGGGAGCGGCATTCAGTCCATCATCTCCGGCGCGCAGATGATCATGCTCGACGAAGCACGCACCGCTTTGGTCGGCGGCATGGAGTCGATGTCGATGGCCCCGCACGTCATCTACGGCGCGCGCAGTGGATTCGCTCTGGGACAAGGCAAGATGGAAGACTCTCTGATGGTGGCCCTCTTGGACACTTACTGCAACACGACGATGGCGGGCACGGCTGAGAACCTCGCGCGTCGTTACGAAATCTCGCGCGAGGATCAGGACAAGTACGCGCTGCGCTCGCAGCAAGAGGCGAAGCGCGCGCAAGGACAGGGAATCTTCGCGGAGGAGATCGTGCCCGTCGAAGTGAAGACGAGGAAGGGCACGAAGGTCGTTGACGCGGATGATCACCTGCGACCAGAGACGACGCTCGAAGTCTTGGCGAAACTTCCGACGGCCTTTAGCAAAGATGGATTCGTCACGGCGGGCAACGCATCGGGGATCGTTGACGGCGCGGCTGCGCTCGTCATCGCGGGCGAAGAGTTTGTGAAGGAGAAGAACGTGAAGCCGCTCGGTCGGATCGTCTCTTGGGCCTACGCGGGTGTCGAGCCGGATGTGATGGGGATCGGGCCAGTGCCCGCCGCGCGCAAGGCTCTGGAGAAGGCGGGCCTGAAACTCTCGGACATCGATCTCATCGAAGTCAACGAGGCGTTCGCTGGTCAATACCTCGCGGTTGAAAAAGAGTTAGGACTTGATCGCGCACGGACGAACGTCAACGGCGGGGCCATCGCGCTCGGTCATCCACTCGGCGCATCGGGCACGCGCCTCGTACTCACTTCCCTGTTAGAACTGCGACGACGCGGCGGTCGCTACTGTCTTTCGACCGCCTGCATCGGCGGCGGTCAGGGCATCGCCATCATCGTCGAAAATCAACGATGAAGTAGGAACGATGAACGACGAAGTGAAGACATGATTCTCTTCACTTCATTGTTCATCATTCATCGTTCATACTCCATCATTCTCTTCATGCGGTCGCCCGGCAGCCTCCTCCTCAAAAGACTGCCGGGGCGACCGACGTTTGCGCCCGATGTTTTCCCCCTCTGGCGCAAAATCTGTAACTGACGCGATCTCTCCATTCATCTCCATCACAACCGCCGTGCCAGAGATGACGATGCAGGCGCGCGATGAAAATGATCTGAGCTCTCGCGGCAAAGTTGCGCGAGTTGTGAGCGGTTCGCGCAACTCTCCGGCGTGCGACTCTCAAATGCGAGGCAAGTGATCTCGCGGCATACCTGCTTCGCGTCGAAGATGAATCCGAAGGGCGTGCGGGAAAGTTTTTCGCGCGCCTGCGTTGACGTTCGACGCGCTTGCGTAGCAGGTGCGCGCTGCGAAGCGTGTAGCACATCGCAAGCGTTGAATCTTTCGCGACGTGTGCTGCGTAAGAAGCACGGAGTTGCGGCGCGAGAGCGTGCGCGATTGTGTCGTGTGGTGAGTTGCTGCGGCGCGTGAGATTTGTTCTTGCCAGCGTCGATCTTTTGTAGTATTTAACTCCGCCGTCACATCGCGTTTACACTCGCGCAAACGGCATCCGTTATGTTATAAGTTCGCTTTACCCGCAGAGGCTGTCGTCAGAACAAGCCGCGCACGTGGTAAGCCGCACAACTTCTTGGGACAATAAGGCGGTCGCCGGGAAGTCTCCTGTCATCTACCAACACTTCAGAATTAGAAAAGGAAGAACTATGCCAAGATCAATCCTCCACCGGTCAGCCTCCGCGCTGATGCTGCTGCTCCTCTGCCTCGCGTTCGGCGCGACGCGCGCAGGGGCGCAGTCAACCACCAACGGCGCTATCGGCGGTCTTGTCAAAGACCCGAAGGGCGCGGTCGTGCAGGGCGCGAACATCACGATTAAGAATGAAGAGACCAACAAAGAGGCGACGGCGACGACCGATGACGAGGGTCGCTTCCGCGCCGTCCAGCTCCAGCCCGGCAACTACAGCGTGACCGTGGCGGCGAGCGGCTTCGGCAACTACACGCAGCAGCACGTCGTCGTCGAGGTCGGGCGCGTCACCTCGATTGACGTGCCGCTCACGGTTGGCGGCTCGACCGAATCGGTGACGGTGACGAGCGAAGCTCCGGTCATCAACACCACGCAGCAGGACTTCTCGACCAACATCAACCAGACCTCGATCAACAATCTCCCGATCAACGGTCGTCGCTGGTCGAACTACGCGCTCTTGACTCCGGGCGCGACACCCGATGGCACGTTTGGTCTGATCTCGTTTCGCGGCATCAGCGGACTCTTGAACAACAACACGGTGGACGGCGGCGACAACAATCAGGCCTTTTTCGCCGAGGAGCGCGGACGCACGCGCATCAGCTACTCGATCAGCCAGTCGGCCATCCGCGAGTTTCAGGTCAACACGTCGAGCTATTCGGCGGAGTACGGACGCAGCGCGGGCGGCGTCGTCAACGCCGTTACCAAGTCTGGCACGAACCAGTTCCACGGCGATGCGTTCTATTATCAACGCAACAACAAGTGGGGCGCGCGCAACCCGCGCAGCTTCATCACGCAGAACGTGGGCGGTGTGTTTACGCCCGTCGCCTTCAAGCCCGTTGACGTGCGCCACCAGTTCGGCGGAACTATCGGGGGCCCTATCGTCAAGGACAAGGCGTTCTTCTTCTTCTCCTACGATCAGCAGAAGCGCAACTTCCCCGGCGTGGCTACCTTCACCGCGCTCGACTTCCTGAATCGCGCCGACACCTGCGCGCTCACCGCGCCTCTCGGCTCAACGGTCACGACGGCGACACCGGCCACGGGCCAGACCTTCTGCCCGGTGTTCGGAGCGACGGCTGCGACCGCGACCAATCTCCGCACCGGGAGTCTCGCGACCGGCAAAGGCTTGACGACCACGCAGGTCAGCAGCGTCCTTAACTTCCTGAACGGCATCTCCGGCGAAGTCCCGCGCACGGGTGACCAGACGCTCCTCCTGCCGAAGATCGATTGGAACATCAACAACAAGAACACGCTGACGGGCACATACAATCACCTGCGCTGGAACTCGCCCGCAGGCATCCAGACGCAAGCGATCAACACGCGCGCGCGCGATAACTTCGGCAACGATGGCGTCAACATCGATTGGGTCACGCTGCGCCTGACCTCAACTCTCTCGAGCAAGGCCGTCAACGAGGGCCGCTACCAGTACGGGCGCGACTTCGAGTTCCAGCTAAGTCAGCCGCCCCTTCCGGGCGAGCCGACCAACTCTGTGGGTGGCCGCTCGCCGCAGACCTTCATCACGAACGGTTTCACGTTCGGCATCCCGGAGTTTCTCGAACGTCCGGCCTTCCCTGACGAGCGTCGCAACCAGTTCGCCGACACGATGACTTACACGATGGGCAATCACACCCTGAAGTTCGGCGGCGACATCAATCTCGTCAAGGACATCATCAGCAACCTTCGCTTCTCCGGCGGCGAGTTCAACTACACCGGCGGCACGAACGCGATAGGCTACTACGGCGGTCTCAACGACTTCGTCCTCGACTACAACAACTTCCAGTCTCCGCTCACGCAGCCCGCCACGGGTGGCCGTTGTTACAGCAGCACGCGAGCGACGGGCAAGTGCTACGGCGGCAACTTCAATCAGGGCATCGGCGTCCTCGGCCTGACGATGAAGACGACCGACTACAACTTCTTCTTGCAGGACGACATTCGCGCGACCCCGCACCTAACCTTGAACGTCGGCGTGCGCTACGAGTACCAGCAGAACCCGGGGCCCGTGCATCCCAATCCCGATCTGCCCGTGACGCAGAATAGCGTCAGCGACATTAACAACATCGGCCCGCGCCTCGGCTTTGCGTGGGACGTTACCCACGACGGCAAGACCGCGATTCGCGGCGGCTATGGTATCTACTACGGTCGCGTCATCAACTCGACGGTCTATAACGCGCTCGTCAACACGGGCGTCGGAGCAGACGTGGCGCAACGCCAGATCACGCTCACGGCCACCAACGCGGCGGCTCCGTCCTACCCGACGCTGCTCACCACCGGCGCGGCTGTGACCTCCGCTGTTCAATACTTCTCGCCGAAGTTCCAGCTCCCGCAAGTTCATCAGGCTGACTTCGTCGTCGAGCGAGAGATCGCGCACAACACCGTCATCTCCGCCTCGTATCTCTTCAGCTTCGGCAACTCGCTGCCGAACTTCGTGGACACCAACCTGAACGCGCCCACCACTGCCGTGACCTTCAACGTCGTGGGTGGCCCTTTCGACGGGCAGAACTTCCGCTCGCCGATCTTCCTCGGCCCTAGACCCAACACGAACTACGCGCAGATCACCGAGATTCGCAGCGACGTGTTCTCGAAGTACCACGCGCTCGTGCTGCAAGCGAACCGTCGCCTGACCAACGGGCTTCAGTTCCAGACCAGCTACACGCTCTCGCGCGCTTCCGACAACGGGCAGAGTTCCGTCACCTTCACGTCGAACAACCTGCCGTTCAACGCCTTCGACCAGTCGGGCGAGAACGCGCTCTCCGCGTTCGACCGTCGGCACAAGTTCGTCGTGAGCATGGTCTATAACACTAACTTCGCGAGCCTGAAGGACAACAAGGTTGGTAAGGCCATCTTCAACGGCTGGACGTTCGCGCCGATCTTCAACGGGTTCTCCGGTCAGCGTTACAACGGTAACCTCTCCGGCACGATCAGCCCGGCGGCTTTCGGCTTCACTGGCGCAAGCTGCACCGGCGGCACGGGCACTTGTTCGACGCCTAGCGGCGGCATCAACGGCTCCGGCGGAGCGACGCGCTTCGCGGGCGTCCCGCGCAACTTCTTCAAGCAGCCGTCGATCAAGTACCTCGACGCGCGCCTCTCGCGTCGCTTCCGGCTTCGCGAGTCCATGAGTATCGAACTGCTGGCGGAGGGCTTCAACCTTCTCAATCGCACGCAGGTCACGGGCGTCAACCAGACGCTCTACACGCTCTCCGGCTCGACGCTGACCTTCAATAGCGGCGCGAGCGGCTTTGGCTCTGTTACCGGGGCCGATAGCACGCTCTTCCGCGAACGTCAGGTTCAACTCGCCGCGCGCTTCCAGTTCTAAAACGAACTCGTAAGCTCGCGCCACTTCCGGGGCGCGCTCTTTTCGGAGAGCGCGCCCCGCTTCTTTTCCAAGACGCAACTAACGCCTACTCGTCCGCTCACGCGCAAACCAACTCACGCACGCTTGCGTCGCCGCGCGGGATCAGTCTCGGTGAAGACGTTGACATCGCACGCGCGCCGGTATTATCGTCCGCACATCTCCCGACTTGAACGCCCGCCGCGACGCGAGTACACAGTCGCCGCCCCCGGACACAGGTTCACACTTTCGCGCCGCCACGCACGCGGGCGACGCGCCTTGCGGAGGTAACTATCATGAAGTCACACACCCTTCTCTCCGGCCCGCTCTCGCTCATGCTTCTCTGCGCGGCCTCCTCCGGCGCGGCACAAGGGCCAGTGCACGATGGCGTGACCACTACTCAACCGTTCGAGACGATGGTCACGACCGAGCCGTCGAGCGACGAGAAGCGCGACGTGACGGGCGAGATCGCACGCGTCGATCCAGCCGACAACACGGTCGTCGTTAAAGACTCCAAGACCGGCAGGCATCTCTCCTTCCATCTCGCTAAGGGGACGCGCCTCAAAGCCGATAGGCAGACCGAACTCGCCGGTCGCAAGCGCCTCGCGCTCGCCGACTTCAAGGCCGGCCACCTCGTCAAGCTCACCTATCGCGCCAGCGACGGCAAGCCTCTGGAGATGCGTCTGCGCGCCAACAAGACTTAAATCACAACTGAGCTTCGCATCAAAAAAGCGCGCGACGATCAGTTATAGTCGCGCGCGCTCGTTCGTCGTCCATGCTCTTTATCTCGCTGCGGCTCTCGCAATCGCGACCGATCTTTTCTTTGTCCGAAGACGGGGCGCAACCACCGCGCTCGATGTACGAAAACGCGCCCACTCGCGTTTCCACACGTGCCACGCGCAATGCTCGCGCGCACGCCCATGCCACTCTCCTTCAAAGACTTCCCGCGCGCAAAACTCTATCGCGCGTCGCTGGCACACGCGTTGCCATTTTGTCGTCAGTGAATAAGCACACGGGCTCACGAAGGAAATTTTTCCGCCGCGCCCGCAACCGAGGAGGACTTGAACGATGGGCTTACCGAATGAAGATGAGATGAAGGGCAAGTTGGATCAGGCGTCGGGCGCGATCAAAGACAAGGTCGGCGAAGCGATCGGCGACCGCGACCTCGAAGAGCGCGGCGAAGCGCAACGCGCCGGCGGCAATCTACAGGAGGGCTTCGGCACTGCCCGCCGCAAAGTCGGCGACGCGATCAAAGACGTGGGCGACAAGCTCGGCAGCTAACGCTTACCCGTCTTTCATACGCAGACACGAAGAAGGTCGGCGACGCGCAAACGTCGCCGACCTTCTTCTTCGTTCGCTTATAACTTGCGAAGGCCCTCCGCCTGAAACTGAAAACCGAAAACTCTTTTCCTACTCCTGTCTCACGTGATCCGCGCCGAGGTCTGCAAGCAGTCGTTCAAGCACATCCGCATCCTCGTCCGACTTCGACTCGACGCCGATCAGAATCCCGCCGCCGTGCAAGCCCGCCTCGTAAACCTTCGCGCGATGTTCCGGTATGCCGACGCCCACAAGCGCGCCGACCAGACCGCCCGCCGCGCCGCCCGCGCCGGCCCCCGCCAACGCCGCCACAAGTGGCCCCGCGATGACCAGACCCAAGCCCGGCAGCGCGACGTTCGTGCCGACCGCGACAATCGCCGCAATGACCGCACCGAGCGTGCCGCCGACCGCGCCGCCGATCCCTGCGCCCTGCGCCGCGTGCGTGCCCGTCTCAATCGCAAACTCTTTAGTGCGCGTCGCGTCAGACATCAGCACGCTCACCTCTTCGCGCGTGTAGCCGCGCTTGATGAGCGCATCCACGCCCGCCTCCGCCGCCACGCGCGTCTTGAACAGACCCGTCACGAGTTTCGCCATCACAACAACCTCCCGCAAAAATTTCGCCGTTGAAAGATTACTCTTACTCTACGCCGCACGCGGCGCGCAATCAACTCATCATCAAACGATGAAGTCGGAGCGATGAACGATGAAGTGAAAGCGATCTTTTCTTATTTCATCATTCATCATTCCGACTTCATCGTTTCGTTTACCCGCGACTTGTTGTAACTTTGTCGGCAACGGAGGCAAGTTACGAACATGAGCAAGGCGGTGATCTTCGACATCGACGGCACGCTCGTCGATTCGGTTGACCTGCACGCGCGCGCGTGGCAAGAGTCGTTTCGCAAGTTCGGTCGCGAGATCGAGTTTGAAAAAGTGCGCCATCAGATCGGCAAGGGCGGCGATCAGTTGATGCCCGTCTTCTTCTCGAAAGAAGAGTTAGACAAGTTCGGCGAAGAGATGGAAAAGTTTCGCGGCGAACTTTACAAGCGCGCTTATATGTCGCACGTCCGGCCCTTCCCGCGCGTGCGCGATCTCTTCGAGCGCATCAAGCGCGACGGCAAGCGCATTGCTCTCGCATCTTCGGCGAAGGAGGACGAGGTGAAGATTTACAAAGACCTCGCGAACATCGCAGACCTCGTCGAAGAAGAGTCTTCCGCCGACGACGCCAAACGCTCGAAGCCGCACCCTGACATCTTCGCCGCCGCGCTCTCGCGACTCAACGTTGAAAGTTCCGACGCCATCGCCATCGGCGATACGCCTTACGATGCCGAAGCTGCGGGCAAAATAAACATCAAGACGGTCGGCGTGCTCTGCGGCGGCTTCCCCGAACAGGAGCTGCGCGACGCAGGCTGCATCGCCATCTTCCGCGATCCGGCAGACCTTCTTGCGCGCTACGAGCAGTCGCCCCTCTCGCGCACATGGACTGCGGCGGTGAGCAAGTAGATTTAGAGTTTGCAGTCATGCTTTACCAAGTGGGACAGATACTACTTTCGTTAGCCATTTTGGTAGCTGCCTTACTTCTGATCGCCGTGCCGCTCGCGATTCGCGATTTCAGGGCGAAACGGAGGAAAACTGCCGCCGCTTTTGCCGGTCGCGCACGGCTCGACGAGCATACTTTCTACCGAAGATATTTCATGTCGCGCGGCGTGCCGGAGTTCATCGTGAGTCAGACCAAGAAGATTCTGGAAGATGAGCTTGACGCCGATCTCTCTCGTCTCGCACCTGAAGACGACTTCACAAAGAATCTTAGTTTCTTATTTGACGACTACTCACTCTCAGGTGTGTACATCGTTGAGAGACTGGAAAAAGAGTTCTACATAAAAATCTCTGACGCCGAAGCTGCGGACGCGCACACCTTTGAAGACATCATCAATCTAGTCTGGCTTAAGCTGCGTCGCGTCGCATAAACCCGATGATGAAGAAACCACCCCTGATTAACTTTCTGCTCTCGGCGTGCCTCATAGTCACCACTTGCGCCGCTCAAACATTAAATTCCGTCAGAGAGTATCGCCGAGCCAACGAGCACCGCATCCTCTCGGACTTCGTGCGCCTGCTCTCGATCCCGAACGTCGCATCAGATCGCGAGAACATCCGTAAGAATGCCGCGCTCATTGTCGAGATGATGCGCGCGCGCGGACTCAAGCCGCAGTTGCTTGAAGCCAACTCGTTCGACACGCCGCCCGCTATCTTCGGCGAATGGAGAGTCGCGGGCGCGACGCGCACCATCGTCTTCTACGCGCACTACGACGGGCAGCCGACCGATCCCGCGAAGTGGACGGGCACGCAGCCGTGGCAACCGGCCCTGCGCGACGCGCCGTTCGAGACCGGCGGCAAAATTCTCTCGATGCCCGCAGCATCCGATCCACTCAATCCCGAATGGCGTCTCTACGCGCGCTCGTCTTCCGACGACAAGGCGGGCGTGATGTCGATCCTCACGGCGTTCGACGCGCTCAAAGATAAGGGCATTGCGCCAACCGTCAATCTTAAATTCTTCTTCGAGGGCGAAGAGGAAGCGGGCTCGCCGCACATCACAGAAATTCTCGCGCGCCATCGCGCCTTGCTCTCGTCAGACGCGTGGATCATCTGTGATGGGCCAGTCCATCAATCGGGCCGCAAGCAAATCGTCTTCGGCGTGCGCGGCGACACGAACGTTGACGTGACGGTCTTCGGCGCGAAGCGGCCACTCCACAGTGGACACTACGGTAACTGGGCTCCCAATCCGGCGATGATCCTCGTCAAGCTTCTCGCTTCGATGAAAGACGACGCGGGGCGCGTGACCGTTCAAGGTTGGTACGACGACGTTGAGCCACTCGGCGAAGCCGAACAACGCGCTCTTAACGAAGCTCCCGCATACGACGAACAACTAAAGAAGGAACTCGGCATCGCGCAGACGGAAGGCGCGGGCAAGTCGCTGCTTGAACTCATCAACCGGCCCTCGCTCAACATCAACGGCATCGCGAGCGCGGAAATCGGCGCGCTCTCACGCAACGTCATCCCCACCTCGGCCACCGCCGCGCTCGATCTACGTTTGGTGAAAGGCAACGACTATCAACGCCAAGTCGAACGCCTCGTCGCGCACATCAAGCGACAAGGCTTCTACGTCGTCGCACACGATCCGACTGACGCAGAGCGCAGCGCGCATCCGCTCATCGCGAAAGTCATCAATCGTCCCGGCGGCTACAACGCCGAGCGCACGTCGATGGGCCTGCCCATCTCGCGCTCAGTCGTCGCTGCTGTGCAGACGACCGTCGCCGATCCAATCATACGCATGCCCACGCTCGGCGGCAGCCTCCCGCTCTTGCTCATACGCGAAACTTTGAACGTTCCGACCATCACCATCCCCGTCGCCAACTACGACAACAACCAGCACGCCGAGAACGAAAACATCCGCCTCCAAAATCTCTGGGACGGCATCGACACCTACGCCGCGCTGATGACGATGAAGCCGCCGATCAACTGAAGACCGGAACACGACGCGTCGCGCGAAACGATCCGTGAAAACATACGCGACTCAATCGATCCTGCGACGCGCAACACGACGGACGTGAGAATCCTCCAGATCAACTCGGCGAAGGCCTTCGGCGGCGGCGAGCGTCACTTCGCCGATCTCTCAAACGCGCTGGCCGCGCGCGGCCACGAAATCTTCGCCGCGCTGCGTCCCGCATCATTGCTTCGCGAAAGACTCGCGCTGCCCGAAGCAAACATTCTCACGCTTCCACTTCGTAACGCGCTCGACATCGAAAGCGCGTCGGAACTCGCACGCTTCGCACGCGAGCACGAGATCGAGATCATCCACGCGCATCTCGCACGCGACTATCCGCCCGCAGCTTTCGCCGCACGACTCGCGCGCGCGTCGCGACTCATCATCACGCGCCACGTCCCGTTCGCGCTGAACAGTCTGCATAGATTTGCGCTCGCGAATGTCGCACGCGTCATCTGCGTCTCCGAAGGCGTCGCGCGTCGGCTGCGCGAGCAGCGAATCTTCGCGGACGAGAAAATTTGCGTCGTTGCGAACGGCATCGAGTTCGCGCGCTACGATGCGGCACTCGCGAATTTTGATCGCGACGATTATCGTCGCACGTCTCTGCACACGCAGGCGCGCGTGATCGTCGGCACGGTCGGCGAATTGAGCGAGACGAAGGGGCAAGAGGATTTCCTGCGCGCGGCGGCCATCATCGCGCGGAGATTGGAAGATGTTGACTTCCTTATCGTCGGCGAAGACAACTCGCGCGAGCAGCGCACGCGGCTTCGTCTGGAAGAGATGGCCCGTGAAGAGGGCCTGCGCGGGCGCGTTCACTTTCGCGGCTACGCGCCCGATCTACCGCGCGTGCTCGCCGCACTCGACGTTTACGTCTCCGCGTCGCGCGCGGAGGCTTTCGGGTTGGCGACGGTCGAAGCTGCGGCGTGCGGCGCGTGCGTCGTCGCGACTGAGACAGACGGCTCGCGCGAGATCATCGAAGACGGCGCGACGGGCCGGCTCGTGCCCGTCGGCAAAGTAGAAGCGTTAGCGTCCGCGCTCGTTGATCTCATCGATAATGAAGGCGAGCGTGCACGACTCAGCGCAAACGCGCGCGCGTCGGTGCGTGAGAGGTTTAATCTCGAACGAATGATTGATGGGACTGAAGAGGTTTATCGCGTGGCGTTGAAATAGCTCGGTTCGACCGCACAGCTTTATTGAATGAGACCAAAGGCATTCAACACAGAGACACAGAGGACACACAGAGAAGATCAAGTCTCTGTGCATCCTCCGCGCGCTCTCTGTATCTCTGTGTTGAAGTCTTAATGTTTTAGAGTTACGCAGCTTTCAACGTCTGCGTTGCGTTCTGCTGGCGCGGGTCGTAGTCGCGCGTGAGGTACTGGCGCGCGACGTACTTCAAAGTTGCGGAGACGTGCTTGCACTCGTAAGTCGGATCGTGATCGCCGCGATAGATGAAGTCCGCGCAGGTGCAGACGAGTCGCTTCGTCTCTGGATTGACGAACAGGTGATAGCCCTGCTCGGCTTCCGATTCCGAGAAGGCGATCCAGCCGTAGGGCTCTGCGTCGCGCACCTCGATGCGCTCGGAACGAGCGGCGCGCTGCTCCGCAGGCGTAAAAATCTCGATGGTCTTCTTGCTTGCCATGAAAAAACTTTTCCCTTTCGTGAATTTGCGACACGCGACAGAAAGCGCGCGCCGCTTTCGGGAGGAGTAATTTAGATGCAATTATACGCCGCGCGGTTCGTCGTCGTCTGACTGTTGCACCCATGCAGTTAATGATTCGATTGATCAATGAGACAATGAGTTGATGGATCAAACTGACTTCAAGTTTCGCATCGAGGAGCGCGTGCGTTGGGGCGACGTGGACGCGGCGCGAATAATTTTTTACGGCGCATACATACGCTTCTTCGAGATCGCCGAGACAGAGTTGTTCCGCACCGTCGGCCTCTCTTACGGGCGGATGTTCGACGAGCTGGACGTGTGGCTTCCACGCGCCCACCTCGAATGCGACTTCCGACGCGCCGCGCAGTTGGACGACCTACTAGAAGTCTCCGTCTTCGTCGGTCGCATTGGCACGAAGTCGCTACGTCTGAATTTTGAAGTGCGTCGCAACGGTGAAGATGAGATCGTCGCCGATGCACACTTCGTCCTCGTCGCCGTCCGTCGCAACACGTTCGAGAGCGTGCCCCTGCCGGAAGAACTCACGCGAAGGCTCGCGCCTTACACGCAGCCCGCGAGTGAGCAACCCGCGTCGTGATCTGAAATGATCTCAGATCACGAATCTCAAATTTCAAATTCGATCAATTTTCAGATTTCAAATCTCAAACTCAAAACTAAAAGGGAAGGAAGGCCCGACGGGCGAGCGTGCGCTTGAGCGTGAGGTAGCCTTGATCGCCCGCGACGAGTTCGCGAAGCGTCCGGCGGATGCCGGGGTGCAGGCGCGCGAGTTCGATCATGCGATTGGTGAAGGGCGCACCGGCGAAGTTGCCGTAGAAGCGTCGTCGCATACGCGAGGCTCGACGTAGCTCACCGATGAAGTCTGCGCGGCAGCGCGCTTCGTAAGATGCGAGGTGGCCCCCCGCGAGGAAACTTTCGGCGAAGAGATCGGCGGAGCGCAAAGCGTAGTAGATGCCCTCGCCCGTGACCGGATCGGCGAAGCCCGCCGCATCGCCTAAGAGAGCCCAGTCGTCGCCGCAGACGCGTCGCGTGTCCCAAGTTTCAGGCGCGAGACCGGGAATGCGCGCGGCGTAAGAGTCAACGCTCACGCGTAATCTCTCTTCGATCACTGCGCGCGACTTTTCTTCAGCAGAGTTGCGCGACGATCCTTTGTCGCTCGACCAGAGCGATGATGAGTCGTCTTCGCGTTGCGCGTAGTAGCCGGTCATGAAATCCCAGAGCAACGCGTCGAGCGACTTGTGATCAAAAGCGTCCTGCGTGGTGGCTATGCCGAAGGAGACATGATCGAGGCGCGGGAAGGCCCACGCGTAGCCGACCCAACGGGGAAGAAACGCGATGACCGTCGGCGCATCATCGGCGCGCGGGAGCGGCGCGCGATAACCGAAGGCCACCTCCATCTCACTGTTCGGCAGCGCGCCCGCGAGCCTGCGCGCGATTGGACTGTTCGCGCCGTCGGCGGCGACAAGCACGCGGCCACTCCACACGCTTTTTTTATCGCGTGTGCGTACAGTCCACGACTGGCCTTCGCGTCGGTCGAAGTTTGCGGCGACGCGCTCGTCGAAGATGTGCGCGCCTGCGGAGCGAGCGCGTTCGAGCAGGTGCGAGTCGAAGGCTGTGCGTGAGTAGATGGCGAAGGGATCGCGCAGAGAGAGACGGACGCGCTCGCCTGCAGGCGAGAACATCTCGACCTCGGAGACCGTGCGGCCTGCGGCGTCGAGCAGTTGCGGGTAAGCCTTCAAAGCCTTCGACGTGACGCCGCCGCCGCAGGCCTTCGGCTCATCCGGCGAGCGCGCGTCGAAGAGCGCGACACGCGCACCGCCGCGCGCCGCCAGCTCCGCCGCGAAAGAACCTGCGGGGCCCGCGCCGACGATCAACAGATCGAACTCTTCACCGTCGCCCATCTCTTCTTTCACACTCGACATTCTCGCCGCGCCTTTTAGTCGGGAACGAATCGGGCCAACTAGTTCAACCCAAACTCTTCAACCTTTGTTCTGCCTCTGATGTCGCGCTCACTCGCCGCACTCGCACGCGCGTGTCAATCCTACAGCAGCGTCGTGCTCTTTTCACGCGCATCCGCCTTGTCGCGTCGCGCGCGTGCTGTGCTAAAATTCCGTCTTCCCCCGTAAAAAGTTTCTGACGAACGTGCCGCCTCGCGTTCGTGTCCGACAACTTTAGTGAAGTCGTCGGACGATGCTGGATGAGATCGAGCGAAGATAGTTTCGACTTCGATCCACTTCGGAGATGACAGACCGTAGCTCACTCGTTTACGTCGGCGTCGTGCCGCATCCGCCCATCATGGTGGCGGAGGTGGGAGGCGACGCCGTGCGCGAAGTCGCGGGATCAATCAAGGCGATGAGAGAGATGACCGCGCGCGTGATCAAATCGGGCGCGCAAACTGTCGTCATCATCTCGCCGCACGCGCCGCTCGAAGCGCGCGCCTTCGTCGCCTATCGCGACGCGGAGTTGCGCGGCAGTTTCGCCCCGTTCCGCGCACCGGAGGCGAAAGTCTCCGCGCCGCTCGATTCAGAACTACTCGACGCGCTCACGCGCGAAGCCTCTGCGGAAGGCTTCGAGATCGCGCTGCTCGAAGGCTACGGACTCGATCACGGCACAGCAGTCCCGCTCTATTTCCTGCTGCGCAACGGTTGGCGCGGCTCGCTCGTCGCACTCGGCTACAGTTTTCTCTCCGATGAAGATCACGTGCGCTTCGGCGTCTCCTTGCGTCGCGCGGCTGAAGCCGAGGGCCGCCCAGTCGCCTTCATCGCGAGCGGCGATCTCAGTCATCGTCTCACGCTAGATGCGCCCGCCGGATACAACCCGAAGGCGCATCTCTTCGACGAGCAAGTGACCGACAGCATACGCGACCGAGAGCCCGCGCGCATCGCCGGGATCGAGCCGCAACTGCGCAGGCTTGCGGGCGAGTGTGGATACCGCTCGCTGCTCGTCGCCATCGGCGCGTCGCAAGGCTTGCGCGCCGACTGCGAGTTGATGCACTACGAAGCGCCGTTCGGCGTCGGCTACATGGTCGCGCAACTCGCGCGCGCAGCAGACGACGCAGGTGTCGATGCGAAGAATGAAGTAGAGAAGACGGCCGCCGAATACGGAGTTTCTGATCGGCAACTCTCAGCTAAAAACTTCTCCGCACAAAACTATCAGCACGTCGCCGATGAAGCGGAAAATAGTTTGCCCGCGCTCGCGCGTCGCGCCGTTGAATCTTACGTTCGCGGCGGTCGCTTGCTGCGCGCTGAGGATGCATCAGACACACACGACCTTAATCAACCTGCGGCCTGCTTCGTCTCTATCAAGACAGAAGACGGAGAGTTGCGCGGTTGCATCGGCACGATCGAGCCGCAGCGCGATACACTCGCCGAAGAGTTGATCGCGAACGCCGTCAGCGCGGCGACGCGCGATCCGCGCTTCCCACCCGTCTCGGTTAATGAGTTGTCGCGCCTGCGCTACTCGGTGGACATCCTGTCGAAGCCTGAGCCCGCGAGCTTTGAAGACCTCGACCCGAAGAGCTACGGCGTGATCGTCGAAGACGAGGCAGGCGTGCGTCGCGGTCTGTTGTTGCCGGACATTGAGGGCGTCGAGACGGCGGCGCAGCAGGTGCAGATCGCCACGCGCAAAGCGGGCATCACTGCGGGCGAGCCCGTTGTATTTTACCGCTTCCGCGTGGATCGTTTTCCAGAATCGCTAAGCTCTAAAGAACAGACAGAGTAAAGGAGTCTTAAAGCATGTCGAACGAAAAACTGACAGGGACGGACTCGAACGAGCCTTCAGAGCCGGACTACCAACAGGGCAAGGTAACGAACAAGGAGCGCACTGCTGACATCGGCGAGTCGGGCCAGCACGCGCCCGGCGGTTACTACAATCAGCAGGGGGCCACAAGCACCAAGCGCATAGACCTCGACGAGCAAGTGGACTCTGCACTCGATCGCGAGAAGTAGAACGGGATCGCATTGCCGAAGTTAAACGGGTCGCGGGAACGACGGCGAGCATTCGCACGTCCTCCCGACTTCTTCAGTCAAATACCTGCGCGCAGAGTTCGCACGCCTTTTCAAAGTTCCCTTCATGAAAAAACCCGTTGCATACGCGAGTGTATGCAACGGGCAAGATTTCACAGGAGGAAGTGTTTGTACTCTCCTCGTCAGATGTCGAGATTTTTAACGTCCAGCGCGTTGTCTTCGATGAACTTGCGACGCGGCTCGACGGCGTCGCCCATAAGCACTGTGAAGATTTGATCGGTCTCCACCGCGTCGTCGATTTTTACCTGAAGAAGCGTGCGCTTGTCGGGGTTCATGGTCGTCTCCCAGAGTTGTTCCGGATTCATCTCGCCCAGACCTTTGTAACGCTGGATCGTCAAGTCCTTCTTTGCGCCCGCGAGCACGCGCTCAAGTAGAGCATCGCGCGTCTCGATGTGCTGACTCGCGCCGTTCTCGCCGAGAGTGAAGGGTGCAGGCAGACTCTCATCGAGCGACTTGTGAAGCTCGACCGCCTTGTGGAACTCGACGTGGCTGGCGAGTTCCCAATCAAGCACAACCTTCGAGCCTCCGGCGGCGGTCGTCTCGATCTCCCAGAGACCATGCTCCTCGTCGGTCGAAAGCTCTGTGCGATAGCCAGCCTTCGAGAGTTGCCCCTCAACGCGAGCCATCAACTCGCCCTTCGCGTCTCCGAAGACACCGCGCAGGTTTATCTTCTCATGTTGACGCAGAACGCCTTTGCGCCCGGCGAAGGCATCGAGCACGACCGAGAGCAGTCGCTCGTCGCCGCTCAGACGCCGCACGAGTTTCTCGCAATAGCGCTTGTACTCGACCATCTGTTCGAGCAGACGAGCCAAGTCTTTCCCCTCCGTAACAGTTCCCGTCTCCTCCGACTTCACTTTGATCTCGCTTGTCGCCTGCCGCATCAGGTAGCGAACCAGTGAGCGTTCGTCCTTGATATACTCCTCACGCTTGCCGCGCTTTACTTTGAAGAGCGGCGGTTGTGCGATATAGACGTGACCGGACTCGACGAGTTCCGGCATCTGTCGATAGAAGAACGTCAGGAGCAGCGTGCGGATGTGCGAGCCATCCACGTCGGCGTCAGTCATGAAGATGATCTTGTGGTAGCGGAGCCTGCCGAGGTCAAAATCGTCTTTGCCGATGCCGGTTCCGAGTGCCACGATGAGCGTTTTGATCTCAGTATGACTGAGCATCTTGTCGAACCGAGCCTTCTCGACGTTCAAGATTTTGCCCTTGAGCGGCAGCACAGCCTGATTGCGACGGTCGCGTCCCTGCTTGGCACTGCCGCCTGCCGAATCGCCCTCCACAATGTAAAGCTCACACAGGGCAGGGTCACGTTCCTGACAGTCTGCGAGTTTGCCGGGCAACATGGTTGAGCCAATCACGCCCTTGCGGACGATCTCGCGCGCCTTGCGAGCCGCCTCGCGGGCGCGCGCGGCGTCAATCGCCTTGCCGACGATTTTACGTGCGACCGTAGGGTTCTGCTCGAAGTATTCGGACAGCCGCTCGTTCAAGAACGACTCGACCGCGCCCTTCACATCGGAGTTGAGCTTGCCTTTGGTCTGTCCCTCGAACTGAGGTTGGGGCAGCTTGACGGAGATGACCGCGACCAGACCCTCGCGCACGTCGTCGCCGGAGAGCGTGCCTTTGAAGTTCTTGGCGAGACCGGAACTTTGCGCGTAGGTGTTGATGGTGCGCGTGAAAGCGGAGCGGAAGCCTGAGAGATGCGTGCCGCCGTCAACTGTGTTGATGTTGTTGGCGAAGGAATAGACCTTCTCGTCGTAGGCATCGTTGTACTGGATGGCGACCTCGACGGAGAGAGCGTCGGCATTCTTCTCGAAGTAGATCGGCTTGTCGTGTAGCACCGACTTGTTTTTGTTGAGATGCTTGACGAACTCGGCGATGCCGCCTTTGTAATAAAACTCGTGTTTGCGCTCGGTCGCTTCACGCTCGTCAGTGATCGTGATGCGGATACCCTTATTGAGGAATGCTTTCTCGCGAAGACGCTCGGAGAGGCGGTCGAAGCTGAAGACCGTCTCCGTGAATATCTGCATATCGGGCTTGAAGGTGACTTTGGTGCCGCGCTTGCGCGTCTTGCCCGTCTGCTCAAGTTTCATGACGGGAATGCCGCGCTTGTATTCTTGCTCGTAGGTCTTGCTATCGCGCCAGATTTCTAGTTGCAGCGTTTCCGATAGGAAGTTGACGCAGGAGACGCCGACACCGTGCAGACCGCCGGAGACTTTATAAGCGTTCGTATCGAACTTGCCGCCCGCGTGCAGCTTGGTCATGACGACCTCTGCGGCGGATTTCTTCTCCTGCTTGTGATAATCGACAGGGATGCCGCGACCGTTATCGATGACCGTGATCGAGTTGTCCATGTGGATAAAGACTTCGACCGTATCGCAGTAGCCCGCCAGTGCTTCGTCGATTGAGTTATCGACGACCTCATAAACAAGATGATGCAAACCTATATCGCCCGTCGAGCCGATGTACATCGCGGGGCGTTTGCGGACGGCGTCGCGCCCTTCGAGCACGGTGATCGTGTCCGCGTTGTAAGACGTATTTTTCGTGTTCGTAGTGATTGCCGATGACAAAGTTTTACCTCTTTCTACTCGCTAACTTCGTGGGGCAGCTTGCGGGAGTAGCCGACTGAAAAGTTGCACTTTTTAGATGCCGGAAAGCCCTTTTGAGAGGGATGAAGTCTCGCGCGATTCAGAGTTGATTTCCGCAGCCGCGCCGCCCTTAACTTCAAACACTGTCGCGCGCGCAGCGTACTGCCCGGCGAGACTTTCTCTGGAGGTCGTGACGAAGGTCTGCGTGCGTCCTTCGAGATACTCAAGTAGGTGATTCACACGCCTTCCATCAAGCTCCGCATCAACGTCGTCGAGCAGAAAAAGCGGATACTCACCATGCCACGAATGATACACGGAAATCGCCGCTAAGTCAAGTATTATCAATGCGCTACGCTGTTGGCCGGAACTCCCGAATTGGCGTATATCGCGACCGTCGAAGAGGATTTCCAGATCGTCTCTGTGGGGACCAATAAGCGAGTAACCAGCGGAGATTTCCGCTTGCGCGCGGAAGCGCAAACGCTCGGAGATGAGTGCTTCATAGTCACCCAGATCACCCTTGCCTTCGAGTGAAGAAACGTAGCGGATAGTCACCTCTTCGCGTCCGAAGAGACGACCTTCGAGGGCTGTGTTCACACGCTCGATATAGTCGATCCGCGCGCGATGAATTTCTGCGCTCAAGGCGACGAGTTGTTCATTCCACGGCGTGAGGCGTTCGACCGTTTCACCGAAGCCGATCTCTGCGTCGGCGGCGTCTTGAAGGAGTCGATTTTTTTGTCGGATGACGCGCTGATAATCGGCGAGCGTCTGGACGTATGCGTGATGCATCGAGAGGACGCCGCGATCCAGAAACTTGCGTCGTGCTTCGGGCGCACCACGCACGACTTCCAATTCGTCCGCAGTAAATGAGACGGTATGGAGTTGTCCGAGGTAGCGCGTGATGGGTTCGCGCTTGCCGTTGACGGAGATCGTTTTGGAGCTGCCCTGAACCGAGACTTGTAATTCGCGATGAACTTCTTCGGTGCGCGCGACGCGACCACGCACGACCGTGAGATCGCCGCCGAAACAGATCGCGTCTTGCAGACGTTGCGTGCGGAAAGATTTGGTGGTGGCGAGGAGATAGATCGCTTCGAGCCAGTTGGTCTTGCCTTGCCCGTTCTCGCCGAAGATGATGTTGAGACCGCTGCCCCAAGTTATCTTGCCGCTCAAATTTCTGAAACAGTGTGCCTCAATGGATTCGAGCAGCATGAAGCGAATCTTAACACACGCAAGCTCGTCTCACGCGACGTGAGACGAGCTTGGTTGAACAGAGCCATGAGAGACTTGCAAAGATGGCTTCCGAAGCGTCAGAGGCACGTCAGAGACGCATGGGCATGATGACGTAGCGGTAGTCGTAGTCGGCATCGGAGGCAAGACGCAACTGCGCCTGCGAGTTTCCATCCTTGAACTCGAAGGCGACTTGACTGTCGCCGACCACGTTCAAGAAGTCTTGCAGGTATTGCGCGTTGAAGCCGATCTCGATCTCTTCTCCGGCGTACTCGGTCGCCACAGACTCTTTCGCTTCGCCTTCTTCGGCTGTTTGCGCCGTGATGTTGAGGCTTCCGGCGACAAGGTGGAGTCGGATGGCTCGCGTGCGTTCGTCAGACATGAGTGCGACGCGGCGGACGGCTTGACCGAGGGCGGCTCCATCGAAGGCAGCGATGCGGTCGTTGTTCTTCGGCATGACCATCTCGTAGTTGGGGAACTGACCTGTGAGGGTGCGCGAGATGAGCAGTCGCTGACCGGCTTCAAAGTAGATGTGGTTCTCGTCCGCGCCGAGACTGATCTCGCCCTCGTAGCCGGTCGTTAGCTTGTTCAGTTCAGCCAGAGCCTTGCGGGGGATGAGCGTGTCGATGGTCTCTTTCGCGGCGTCGCCGCCCATGTCCTTGCGCTCGATGTAGGCGAGGCGGTGACCATCGGTCGTGATCATCCGCGCCCCTGCTTTATCAAGCATGAACTTCGCGCCGGAGAGCGTGTAGCGCGACTCTTCGAGGGTGATAGCGAAGATGGTGCGGTCGATGAAGGTCTTGAAGACTTCGGCGGGCATCTTCACGGGCGCGGAACGAAAGCTCGGAATTTCAGGGAAGCTCTCGCGCTCCACTCCTGCCAGACGGAAATTTGAACGCTCACACTTGACCGTCGCCCAGTTATTCTCTTCCTTGCGAAAACTAACTGAAGCGTCGGGCAACGTGCGCGCGATGTCGAAGAGCTTGCGCGCGCTGACGCACATCGCGCCGGGCGTCTTCACGTCTGCTTCAGCTTCACAGCGCAGCGTCGCATCGAGGTCTGTGCCGATGAGCCGGATCGTGTTCTCGCCGACCGACTCGATGAGGATGTTCGAGAGAGCCGGGATCGTATTCTTGCGCTCGACGATGCCTTGAACGAATCCGAGTTCCTTCTGTAGAGCGTTCTTAGTGATACTGAATTCCATCTGTCGTCTCCTCAAGAAAACATATTTTGATCCAATACGAGAAGCGAGTGTTCACAGAATGCTTTTACTACTTCTACTATAATTAACAATCTTATATATATATCTAGTAGTAGTAGTAGTGCCTGTGGAAATGTGGAAAACCGACCTTACTGTTCTAAGCATTAGGAGTTATTTTCCACAGGGGTTGTGGAAATCACTGTGGAAATAATTTAATTTCTGTGGAAAAGAGATCAGCACATAAAGTTTTCCACATTTCCACAGGGAGGTATTTAGGGCCACCTGTGGAAATGTGGAAAACTTTATGTTAAGTGTAAGACCCGATAGACATAATTCGAAAAGCATGCTGTGGAAAAATCTTTCGGCTTAAATGAGCTAACTATCTGCAAAGGTTGTCTGTAAGGTCGCTCACAATCCTGTGGAAATTTTGATCCTTGGAAACGAGCGAGTTGATCTTTTCCACACTGTGGATAACTGTCGTGTGGTGCTTGCCGCCGAACTCACGACCGATCTCCGGGAAGCTGTGTTTAGTGAGACGCTTGCACAGGTACATCGCCACTTGTCTCGGAACCGCTATCTGCCGTGCGTTGTTCTTCGACTTCAATTCATCGACGCGCAGTTTGTAGTGCGCCGAGACCACGCGCTGAATCTGTTCGATGGTGACGCCGACAGGTTGATCATCGTCCGCGATATTGCGGATTGCGTCCTGCGCGAGCATCTTCGAGATGGGCACGCCACGAAGAGACGAGATAGCGATGAGACGCACGAGCGAGCCTTCGAGTTCGCGTATGTTGCTCTTGACCTTGCTAGCGATAAAGAAGGCGACATCGTCCGGGAGCGAGACGCCGTCAAGATCGGCTTTGCGTTTGAGGATCGCCACCTTCGTTTCAAGGTCGGGCGGCTCCATGTCGGCAATCAAGCCCCACTCGAAGCGCGAGTGCAGACGCTCTTCCAGAGTCGGGATTTCGCGCGGCGGGCAATCGGATGAGATGACGATCTGCTTCTGCTTGTCGTAGAGAGCGTTGAAGGTGTGGAAGAATTCCTCCTGCGTGCGCTCCTTGCCTGCCATGAACTGGATGTCATCCATCAGAAGGACATCTATCGAGCGATATTTTTCACGAAAAGTCTGCGTCTTGTCGTAGCGGATCGCGTTAATCAACTCGTTCATGAATCTCTCTGCGGAGATGTAGGAGAGACGCAGGTACTTGTTCTTCTCTTTAACGGCGTGCCCGATGGCGTGCATCAAGTGGGTTTTGCCGAGACCGACGCCGCCATATATATAGAGCGGGTTGTAAGTCTTCCCCGGCGCGTCCGCCACCGCTTGTGCAGCTGCGTGGGCAAACTGGTTGCAGGAGCCGACGACGAAAGTCTGGAAAGTACACTTCGGGTTCAGCGAAAGCTCTAACGGCTCAATGTCAACGAACGTCGTCGCGCTAGGCGCTAAGCCATCTGACTCAGCAGCTTCAAGCAGGGAAAGTAGGCTGGATGAGTTACCCTGTCCGTTCTCGCCGGCAGAGTTGCCGAGGCTGAATTCCGTCTCGCCGGCTTTCTCCTTCTCGCTAGTGAGACTGAATTCGCCCGACGTAAACTCTTCAACCGCCCAGTCAACGTGATATGAGGCGAGGTTCAACTCTTTGAGCGAGGCATCAATTACATCCGAATAGTTTGAACTGACCCAGTCTTTAACGACTTGGTTGGGGGCTCTCAAATGGATAATCCCGCCGCCCTCATCGCACCCATCGCACTTGATTGAACTGAACCAAGTGTCAAAGCTCTGATGGTTCAGCCGCTTCTCGACAGCTTGAAGGATGTTCGTCCAGACTCCCGGCTCCACTGTTGCGCTCATCTGTTTTACCACCCCATCTAAAGAGTGAAAGGACTGACTGAAAACTGTACTAACCTAAATCTTCAATCTTTCAACCATTGCTTCGGGCGACGTTTCGGAAACCGTTGTCCAAATACCTATTTCTTAGTCTTTGGAAACTTAAAGTAAAGGTTTTCCACATAGTTTTCCACAGGCTGTGGAAAACTATGTGGAACTTAAAGTGTTGCTTTAAGTGTTTATTTTTCAATTACTTACAGGCACTGGGCCTTGTCGAAACGGGCGGGAGACTAACATATCAGTAGGGTGATTGCAAGAGGAAATCCACAGCCATCAAGTGTTTTTTTGACCACTCAAATTTTCGCATTTTTCTCGTATAAATCAAAGGGTACTCCTACACAGTTGAACTATTTCGAAACACATTTTTAAGCTAGGATCCCGCTCTCTCGTCAGCTTTCCGTGGAGTTGCCCTTTCCTTGCCTCATACAACTAAGGCATCTAGGTAGACACTTGCCCGTTTAATTCCTGTAAATAACATTCGAGAATTTCTCATTAAATCTTCGCGTCTATTATGGCGGCAATAGCTAACTAGCTTGATCTGCACGCATCCTTGACAGTGGGCAGGCATCAAGTTAGTCTTGTACTTTTCGTTGATGGAGGGAAAGCTTGTCCTATGCCGAAGAGAACATTTCAACCTAACAATCGCCGCCGCGCCAAGACACATGGTTTCAGGGCTCGCATGGCGACGAAGAACGGGCGTCTGGTGCTCAAGAGGCGACGTGCGAAGGGGCGTAAACGGCTGACGCCAGCTCATTACTAAGGCGAGGCGGATAATTTGCCACGCAGCGCGAACCTAAAAAAGTCCTCGGAATTCCGCGTCGTTTATGAGTCGGGCAGGCGTTATGACGGACTTTTGATGACCGCCTTCGTCATCCCCAATCGCACAAGTCAGCACCGTCTCGGCATCACCGCTTCACGCAAGGTCTCGCGCAACGCTGTCGGGCGCAACCGCGTCAAGCGGCTTTTGCGCGAGTCGTTTCGTTTAAGTGAAGCCGATCTCAAAGGATTGCGACAGCCCTACGACTGGGTGTTGAATGCTAGGGGGGCTTTGCTGGGAGTGAAAATGGCGGCTCCGCTGGACGAATTTCAGAAGATCGTTGAGCGTGTAGCCAGAGACGAACGAGAGGCGCGATTGAGAGACGGGTGCGAAGATTAGTGAAGAGCGTTCTGTTATTTCTGCTTGCGTTCTATAAAAAGGTTTTCTCACCGCTGCTCCCGCCTGCTTGCCGTTTCATTCCGACCTGTTCAGAATACGCTGCCGAGGCAGTCACACGTTACGGAGCGTTGCGCGGGAGCTGGATGAGCGTGCGCCGCCTCCTGCGCTGTCACCCGTTTCATCCGGGCGGCTACGATCCGGTCGAATAGTGGCGGATAAATTTTCAGATAGCTTTCATTTCATCAGCGTCATACACAATGGATCAAAAGCGCTTACTTCTCGCCTTCACACTCTCCGCAATTATTCTCTTCGGCTGGACGTTCCTCGTCGAACGCAACTCGCCGCGTCAGAACAACACCAACGCTAATACGAATCAATCACCCGTAGCTTCGCCTTCAGCAAATGCTTCGACTACTCCTGCTACAGCTCAGCAACAGCAACTCGAAACGATTTCGCAGATAGCGGACAGCGTCCCGCAAAGATTCGTCACTGTGAAGACGCCGCTTTATGAAGCGAAGTTCGACACGCGCGGCGCAGTCGCGACGAGTTGGATCATCACGAAGAACAAGCGCACGGGCCAGTCACTCTTCTCGGTCGCGGGCGATAAGAACTCGCGTCAGCCATTACAACTCATACCCTCTGATAACAACTTAAAGACTGCTCCTGAAAACGTTCGACAAGAAGCGCGCTCGACCGCGCTGCGACTCATCACGGGCGATGTGTCTTTCGACAACATTCTCTCTTCGAGAAACTATCGCGTCGAAGGTGTCGAGGGCGAGAGGGGCGACGCGCAACTCGATCTGAATCCCGGCGAGAGTAAGAACGTCAAGTTCACGTTGCGCGATGAAGCGACGGGCAGCGAGATCATCAAGAATCTGATCTTCAACGCAGACAGCTATAGCGTCGGCCTCGATCTAAAACTCACGCGCGGCGGACAGGTCGTGCCTGCGGCGAAGCTCGCAGTCGGCCCAAGCATCGGCGATCAGGGCATTGCGAAATACAGCTTCTACTCCATCGCGCCGCAAGGCGTCTCGGTCGTCAACGCAAAGCCACAACTTTTTTACGCCAAGTCGATCCACGAGAATAAGAACTCATCCGATCAACAGAAGGTGAACGGCACGATTGACTGGTCAGGCGTCGGCGACACTTACTTCGCGATGGCCGCCGTGCCGCCGCGACCGAGCGACGAAGTCGAACTTCACACGACGAAGTACGAGCACGAAGCAGCGAACGGCACGAAGGAAGATCGTTATCTCATCACGTCCCTCGTTCGCGTCCCGACCGATGGCTCGACGACGCGCATCTACGTGGGGCCCAAAGATCATAATCTTCTGACCGAGGCGAGCAGAGAGATCAGTGGACAACTACAAAGCCGCTCAGTTGATCTCGAGGGCCTGATCAATTACGGCACTTGGTTTGGCTTCTTGACGCGCTACCTCGCACCCCCGTTCCTCGCCGCAATCGAGTTCTTTCAACGGATGACGAACAGCTACGGCGTGGCCATCATGCTCTTCACTCTCGTCATTTATTCTCTGTTTTTCCCGCTAAAATGGCGATCTTCGAAAGCAATGAAGCGTGCGCAGAAGCTCGCGCCGCGAATGAAAGAGTTGCAGGAAAAGATCAAAGGGATGAAGCAGACTGATCCGCGACTCAAAGAGTTGCAGATGGAGCAACTGCGTCTGATGAAGGAGGGCAACCCGCTCGGTGGCTGCCTACCTCTGCTCATTCAGATGCCGTTCCTCATCGCGGTCTATACAGCGATCACGATCTCTGTGGACTTTCGTCTCGCAACGTTTTTGTGGATACCCGATCTGTCGTCGGCTGAGCCCTACGCAATACACCTGCTGCCGATCCTGATGGCCGCGACGATGCTCGTCATGCAGTTGGTCACGCCCGCGCCTTCAGCCGATCCGCTCCAGCGCAAGATGATGGCCGTGATGATGCCCGCGCTCATGCTCTACATTTTGTGGAGCGCACCTTCGGGCCTTCTCGTTTACTGGATCGTCGGTAACTTCGTCGGCTTCGCACAGCAGATGCTCATCAACAAACTTGTCAAATCTGATGACGAAGAGCCGCCGCAGGAAGCCGACGCGCAGCGCACGAAGAAACTGAAAGCTGCGCGCGTCTCGCAGGCGTAACCTTGATCGAGTCATAAAGTGCAGATCGGTTCATGAAGTTGTTTGATGAGAACTGATCGAACGAATCACTGCGGGAGTAAGAATCAATGAGCGAAGACTGTCAGCGCGGAGAAGATTTTCTCAACTCGATCTTTTCATCCACACGTCTCGACCTGCACGCCAACGCTGTCGAGTCCGATGACGGATGCGTGCTCAATCTTGATGGCGACGATGATTCTCTCCTGCGCAGCGAAGGTGCTGAGTTGTTACACGCGCTCGAACATCTCGTCAATCAGGCCCATGGTCGCTCGCTACCGCAGGGTAAAAGATTCGTCTGCGACGTGGGCGACTTCCGCGCGACGCGAGAGGCGGAGTTGCGCACGATGGCAAAGCTCGCTGCGGATCGTGTGCGCTCCTCACGATTCCCCTATACATTCGCACCGATGGACGCGAGCGAACGTCGCGCTATTCATCTCGCGCTCGCCGACGAAAGCGACTTGCACACAGAGTCAGTCGGCGAAGGAAACGCGCGCAGACTCAAAGTCTCTTTGAAGGCTTAGCTTTTACGGGCCTTAGACAGGATAGTTCTCGTTCAACTTACACGACGGTCGCGCGATGATCGGTTGTGCGATCAGCAAAGCGGTAAGCAGTGCCAGCGTCGGACACTATCGTCGCCCTTTCAACGCCGACCGGAAGAAGTGGCATCGGCGTAATCCGTCTAACCGGCCCTCACTCGCTCGACTACACTCGCCTGCTACTGCGCGACGAACTGTTCACTCCCGAACCCAACCGCGTCACCCTTAAAAATCTTCACGACCCTGAAACCGGCGAGACCCTCGACCGTGCTCTCATCACCTACTTCAAATCTCCGCGCTCTTTCACCGGAGAAGACATCGTCGAGTTGAGTTGCCACGGCTCGCCCGTTCTTCTACTGCGAGTTATCGACTCTTTGCTCTCCATCGGTGCGCGTGCCGCAGACCCCGGCGACTTTACGCTCCGAGCTCTCTCAAACGGGCGGATGAATCTCACCCAAGCGGAAGCCATACGAGACCTCATTGATGCCCAAACTCACACCGCAGTCCGCCAAGCTACGCGCCAACTCGACGGCGAACTCTCAGCGCGCCTTCAGCCCGTAAAAGACGCGCTGATTAAAATCATTGTGCCCCTCGAGTCTGCACTGGAGTTTGTCGAGGACGATCTTCCCAAACTCGCAGCCGAAGGGATCAGTAATGAACTTGTTAGCCTTGCGCAGAAGCTGGATGACCTAGCTCAAACCTTCCGCTCTGGTCGTCTCCTAAAAGATGGTTTGAAGGTAGCTCTAGTCGGATGCCCGAATGCTGGTAAGTCAAGCCTGTTCAACAGATTACTGTCCATAGACCGTGCGATTGTAACGGACATTCCGGGAACGACCCGTGATAGTTTAAGCGAGCTTCTAAATCTTCAGGGCATTCCTGTTCTGGTAACCGATACAGCCGGAGTGCGAGTCTCGAACGACCCGATTGAGCGGCTGGGCATGGGGCGTACACGCCGCGCCATTGCGGATGCAGACCTCGTCATCGTCGTTATTGACGGCACGCGGCCTTTGACTCTTGACGATAAGATGATTTTCTCAGAACTTGCTGAAGTAACATATCTTATTGCCCTAAATAAAAATGACTTAGACTCATTTGCATCGTCTCGTCTCGATGGCTTCATCGACTCTGTCAAATGTATTTCAGTCTCCGCTAAAACCGGTGCGGGTTTCGATCAACTTCAGCGTGCTATATTGGATTCGTTTGATTTCAAGAGTTTGGAATGTGAAGGTCTATTAATAACTAACTCTCGTCATTTCGATCTTCTAAGACGCGCTATAGATGCTCTTCACTCATCACAAAAGGCCTTTCGTCAGAGATTATCTGAAGATTTTGTTCTGGTCGGTCTTTACGACGCGCTGAGATTCTTAGGCGAACTTACGGGTGAGACCACACCTGAAACCATCCTCTCTCAAATATTTGCGTCCTTCTGCATCGGTAAATGATTATGAGTTTTGATGAAAAATTTGATGTGCTCGTGATCGGAGCCGGACACGCGGGCTGTGAAGCGGCTTCCGCAGCAGCGCGCATGGGTGCGTCCACGGCACTTGTTACGCTAAATCTGGATTTAATCGGGCAGATGTCTTGTAATCCCGCTATAGGCGGTATTGCTAAGGGCCATCTCGTCCGAGAAATTGACGCGCTCGGCGGGATCATGGGTCGAGTTATTGATCGTACCGGGATTCAGTTCCGTCTCCTAAATCGCTCTCGCGGTCCAGCCGTTCAATCTCCCCGCGCACAAGCCGATAGGGCTCTCTATCGTAATGAAATGCGCATCATGCTCGAATCGACGCCCAATCTTTACCTTAGACAAGGTGAGATTACAGATTTCGTTATTAAAGAAGGGCAAATCCTAGGTGTTGAACTACAAGATACACGTAGGTTGCGGGCGGACGCCGTCGTCTTAGCTACCGGCACTTTTTTGAATGGCTTAATCCACACCGGTAAAAAAACTTATACGGCAGGACGTTCAGGCGAGCCAGCTTCAATTCGACTCGCAAGTCGTTTGAAACAGTTAGGATTTATGATGGGGCGACTAAAGACGGGAACACCTCCGCGTCTTGATGGTCGTACTATTGACTGGGCGCAGTTTGCACCACAATCTGGTGATGAAGAACCCGTTCCCTTCTCCTTTTCCACCAACTACATTAATCAACCTCAAATCACCTGCTTCATCGGCTATACGAATGAACACGTTCATCGAATAATCCGGGATAATATCTCTGAATCACCACTTTATTCAGGTCAAATAACAGGAGTAGGCCCTAGATACTGTCCTTCCATAGAAGACAAAGTTATCAAATTTCCTAGCAAAAATAGACATCAGTTATTCCTTGAACCTGAAGGTCACAATACTTCTGAAGTCTATCTCAATGGCTTCTCCACATCTATGCCTGCTGGGCTACAGCATCAACTCGTCCATAGTGTCTTGGGCTTAGAGGAAGCAAGCATTATTCGTCCGGGTTACGCGATTGAATACGATTATTGTGACCCCAAGGAATTAACACCTTTTCTACAGACTTTGCGTATTAAAGGTCTTTTTTTTGCTGGACAGATTAACGGAACAACTGGATATGAGGAAGCTGCCTGTCAAGGGCTTTTAGCAGGTATTAATGCATCTCTGTATACTCGAAAAAAAGAGGGTTTTAAATTGAGTCGTTCGGAGGCTTATATTGGTGTTCTGATCGATGATTTAATTAACCACGGCGTGGATGAACCTTATCGCATTTTTACTTCTAGAGCTGAAAAACGACTCTCCCTTCGATATGACACTGCTGATCTTCGACTCTCTGCTTACGGTCGCGATTTAGGGCTAGTTGATGATATATCTTGGGAAAACTTTAATGCGCGCCGTAATAGAATTTCCTCTCTTCATAAGTTTCTTGAGTCCACCCGCGTTAAACGCTCGGATGTTCTCTATCAAGAACTAGCTCAGTGTAGTGGCACTGATCTGGGAGACTCAATCTCGTTTGCTGAGTTTTCGGTTCGATCTGATCTTAATATAAAGGTCTTTAGGAGTGTTGTTGGTAAACTTTACCAATCTTCTATTATAAATAACGAACTAAAAACTGTTCTTGCAGACTTATTATATCAAGGCTATATAAATATTCAGGAAAATAACTATTCGAATGTTCACAAGTACGATAATTTGGTTATCCCTAATAATTTTTCCTTTCGGGATTTATCTACTCTTTCCAATGAGATGATCGAACGTTTCGAACGTGTCTGCCCTAGTGACTTCTCTGAAGCACGCAAAATTTCCGGTATTACCCCGGTTGCTCTTGCATCCCTTCTTACTCATTTAAGACTAATACCTACTTAACTATGTTTCACGTGACACGTAGTTTGAATATGTGTCACGTGAAACGTACGCGAAAGAAAAATAGTAATCAGTTTGTTCTTTATGCTACATTGACCCTGTTAAAATCCAATGACTTGGATTCTATAGATGGCAAAAATCATTGCTATAACTAATCAGAAAGGCGGGGTTGGTAAAACTACGACAGCCGTTAATTTGGCTGCTGCTTTAGCTGTTTTAGAAGTTCGAGTCTTGTTAATAGATATAGACCCACAAGCAAACGCTACATCCGGTGTAGGTGTCCGAAAAGGGAGCTTTAGGCGTAACCTTTATCATGTCTTAGTTCTAGATGAACCTCTAAAAAATATAGTTCAAAATACTGAACTACCTTTATTAAAAGTAGTTCCAGCGGATAAAAATTTAATTGGGGCTGAAGTCGAGCTTATCGACGCTACAAATAGGGAATATAGACTTAAAGAATCACTAAGCTCGGTCACAAGCGAATACGATTTTATCGTTATTGATTGTCCACCCTCCTTGGGGCTTTTGACACTAAATGCTCTAACCTGTGCTGACTCATTGCTGGTCCCTATTCAATGTGAATATTATGCCCTTGAAGGTGTGACAGAACTTTTTGACACGTTAGCAAGAATCCGTCGTTCCCTTAACCCAAGCCTGACAATTGAGGGTCTCTTATTAACCATGTATGATGATCGTACAAATCTAGCATCGGCAGTTGCTGCTGACTTAAGAGATTTCTATGGTGGGCAGGTTTTAGAGACAATAATCCCCAGGAATGTACGTCTAGCCGAAGCCCCTAGCTATGGTAAACCTATCATTCTTTATGACATACGATCGCGCGGGGCTGAAAGCTACCTTCAATTAGCTAAGGAGATTCTATCCCATGACAAGAAAAGTTCTAGGTCGGGGCTTGGGCGCTCTTATATCGGAGACCACAGGGAGCAGCAGTGAAGAATTCAGGGAAATTAATATCGAGTTGATTGAGCCGAACAATTTACAGCCGCGAACCAAGTTCGATGACCAGCAACTTGAAGGTCTTGCCTTGTCGATAAAAGAGAATGGCGTAGTTCAGCCAGTCCTTGTTAGAAATATAAATGAGGGACGATATCAAATCGTCGCCGGCGAGAGGAGATGGCGTGCGGCACGAAGGGCGGGCTTAACTCGGATACCCGCCATAATCAGAGATATAGCCGATGATAGAATGTTAGAGTTGGCTCTGATCGAAAATATTCAGCGGCAAGAACTAAACCCCATAGAAGAAGCATATGCGTATAAAAGGTTAATAGATACCTTGGGCTTGACTCAAGAAACTGTTGCTCAACGGGTCGGGCGAGACAGAACATTCGTCACAAATTATCTTAGGCTCCTCCGCCTGCCAGAGGATATACAACAACTAGTCGAAGAGAATAAATTATCAATGGGTCATGCACGCACCCTGTTGAGCATAGATAATTCAGACAGACAGAGAGATTTAGCTAAGAGCATTATCGATAGAGGTTTATCTGTACGTGAAACAGAGCGGATGATCAAAAAAGTTATTAATAGTCCTAAAAATGTCGAAACCGAAACGGAAGCCCAAGCGATAGATGCAAATACGCGACTCGCGGAGGCTAAACTTCGAAGACGTTTTGGTACACAGGTCAAAATACTTCCCAATTCGCAAGGAGAAGGTGGAAGGGTAGAAATTCATTATTACAATTCTGCAGACCTTCACAGACTTTTTGGGTTGCTAAACTATAATTCGGATAATGCAAGTCAAATCTAAGTCCGTTGTGAAACCGACTTTACTTTATAAATTCAACATTACACTTCAAAGAAATAGGGCAGGCAGAGGTCCGTACAGTTTAGTAGGTAGTGGTTGGTGATGTTTCAGATTTGATGAGAGCGGTTATGCTGTTCGATATAGAGCTTAATCACCGCCTCGTGCAT
>JAVXVG010000010.1:0-47309 GCA_032229975.1 Acidobacteriota bacterium
CGATCAACTTGATCGCGCGCCGCCCTCGCAAGTCTTCATTCATCCGATCAGGTCTTAGTGCTTGCCGTGGCCGTGGCCGTGGCCGCCGCCGACACCCATGCCGACGCCTCTGCCTTCAACACGAACTCTGTCGTTGTGCCGATCTTCTCTCGCCTCGATGCGGCGACCGAGCCCGCGCCCTTCGTCTCTGGGGAAGGTGCGCGGCGTCATGCGCGAATCGAGAGGCCCGCGCGCGATGCCGGGCGTCCAGTTGCGACCGCGTCGAACGCGACGCGCGATGCCGGGCGTGTCGTTGCGGTCGTCCCAGTGCGTGCCTGTCACGCGATCTCTGCGCCCGTAGGCGTAGGCGTGACCGCGACCGTGTTTGTAGTGCTTGTATGGCTTCGCATCCGCCCCGGAAGGCGCGAGCGCGAAGACGGCGAGCAGAGCTGTCCCCATGAAAATTTTCTTCAACATCGCAAAGTTCTCCTTTCAACGCGGCGCGCGATTGCTCGCGCCGTGCTTCCATGTATCGCAGGGGAGAGCTGACGATTTCGAGACGGGCATATGCCCGCCAGAGCGCGGCTTTGGATTGAATGGGTACGCCCACGAAGCCACACGAAGTAAGAGGGCACGATGCGTGCCGGAGACTATGCGCCCTGCAAAAGAGGACGACTTGATCGTCCGCCTTCGATGAGCACACGCTGCCCTACATCTTCTGCGCAGCGTCCGCCGCGCGCTCGACGGCCTTCAAGACTTGCCTGCGATAGCGATGCGTGATGGGTCGTCGGCGTCCGATGCCGATGGCGTTTCTGGAGATGATGAGCGTGGGCGGCAGTTGCCTGCGCTTGAACTCATTGGCGGGCGCTTCGACGCGGTTGAGGATGTCGAAGATCAACTGCTGATCGTGTCCGGCGGCGACGATCTCTTCAGGCGTCGCCTTCTGCTCGAAGTAGAGTTTCAAGATCGGATCGAGTAGATCGTAGGGCGGTAAGTTTTGATCGTCGAACTGTCCGGGCGCGAGTTCGGCGGAGGGCCGCTTGTCGATGATCGCGTTCGGAATGATCTCTCGCTCGCGGTTGATGTAGCGCGCAAGCGCATACACTTCGGTCTTCAACACGTCGCCAATGACGGCGAGACCGCCGTTCGTATCGCCGTAGAGCGTGCAGTAGCCGAGGGCCAGCTCGCTCTTGTTGCCGGTCGAGAGCAGCAGGCGCGTCTCTGCGTTCGAGATGGACATCAAGATGTTTCCGCGCAGGCGCGACTGTATGTTCTGCCGCGCGAGTTCCTCGTTGCCCGTGCCCGGATGCGTTAAGCCCAACTCCGCGATCAAGACTTTATAGGCTTTTGAAATAGGCCGCTCGACGACGGGCATCCCCAGAGTTTTGCCGAGCGCGATTGAATCATCCACGCTGCCGCGCGAAGAGAAAGGCGACGGCATCATCACTGAGAGCACGTTCTCCGCGCCCAGAGCTTCGCACGCGAGCGCGGCGACGACCGCCGAATCTATCCCGCCTGAGAGTCCGATCACCGCGCGCGAGAAACGATTCTTCGTCGCGTAGTCGCGGATGCCGAGGACGAGCGCATCGTGAACCGTTTGAATATCGTCGCCGGGCAGACAACGTTCGTCCCTCACGCCGCAGTCGAGCGAGACCGAGCCGTAGAACTCCTCGAAGGGCGGCGCTTGCAAAATGATCTCGCCGCGACAATCCGTGACGATTGATGCGCCGTCAAAGATCACTCCATCGTTTGCGCCGACGAGGTTGACATAGACGACGGGCAAGCCGCAGGCCTTCGAGCGATGCGAGACCATCTTGCAACGCTGGCCCATCTTCCCGCGATTGAACGGCGAGGCGTTCGGCGAGATGAGCACGGTCGCGCCGAGTGCGATCAACTCATCGGTGGGATCGTTCTCGTAGAGCCGCTCGCGCCAGAAGGTCTTGTCGTTCCAGAAGTCCTCGCAGACGGCCACGCCGAGTTTCTCGCCGCCGATCTCGAACAGCCGACGCTTCTTCCCCGGCTCGAAGTAGCGCGGATCGTCGAACACATCGTACTCAGGCAGCAGAGTCTTATCCGCGAAGCCGACGAGCTTGCCGTCCGAGATGACCGCCGCCGAGTTGAACAGTTTCCGGCCCTGCGACGCGCCCGTCGGTCTGACAGTGCCGACGATGACGGTCAGGCCCGCGCTCGCGTTGATGATCTTGTCGAGCGGCTCCAATGAGTGGGCCACCACGTCGCGATCCAGAAACCAGTCGAACGACATGTAGCCCTGCACGGCAACTTCGGGCAGCACGACGAGATCGCTCTTATCGCTTCGCGCCCGATCAATCGCGCGCAAGACTTTCGCGACGTTGCCCTCGTAGTCGCCGTTCGTCGTGTCGATCTGCCCGATGGTGACGCGCATGGCTCTATGTTATCACTTGCCGCGCGACGTTTGAATCGTCGCTCGCGGCTGACGAATGAGAGATCGCGATCTTCAATGGAAATTGCTGACGAGCACCACGTCGTCGATGACTGGGCCGCGCGAGAAGGCGAACTGCTTGCCGTCGCGAGAGAGATCGAAGGAGAAGATTTGATCGGAAGTGAAATTGGTCAACTGCTTTGCCGCGCCGCCGTCTAAGGGCAGGCTCCAGATGTTGGAGATGCCGCCGCGCGTGTCAATGTAGTCGAGCGCGCGTCCGTCCGCTGTCCAGCGGAAACCAGCGCGTATGTCGATGAACTGTGAGATGTCGAGCAGCTTGAGGAGTCGCCCGTCGTCGAACGAATAGAGGGCCACCTTGAACGGTGAATCAACCTGCTCTTCACGATAGAGACAGGCGATTGCTTTCATGTCGGGCGAGATGCTTCCGGCACGCGAATCCTTCTCGGTTAACTTCACGCGCTCACCGCCGCCTTCAACCGGAACTTTCCACAAGGCGTCTTTGCCGGCATCCGTCGAAGTGTAGATGGCCCACTTGCTGTCGGGCGAGGTGCGAACCCAGAATTCGTTCGTGCCGTGCGTCAACCGCACGGGATTGCTGCCGTCCGCGTTCATCCGCCAGATGTTTCCTCCCGAATCCAAAGAGCGCCCGGAGGCGAAAATAATGTAACGACCATCGGGCGTGGCTGATGGCGTGTGGCTATTGCCCGCGTCGTTGGTCAGTTGTCTTCGATTCTTCCCGTCTTGATCCATGACCCAGATGTTGACGCTGTCGCCCGTCTTCGAGTCATAAACTATCCGGCCATCCGGCCTCCACGACAGACCGTCCTGCCCTTCTGACTTGCCATCGGTAACCTGTCTGATGCGGCTCGCATCCGTGGCGGGAGCGACAGAGACATTCGTCGTCGTATCGGATTGAACGGTGACCATCGTGTCGGAGTCCGCCGCGATGCTCACGCCGAAATATTCATTCAGGTCGTTGGTGATTTTGCGCAACTCGCCCTGCGGATAGGAGACGTACCACAACTGTCTCGTGCCCGACCCTTGCTCCCTCGCCACCATCACGAGGCCACTGCCATCGGCGAGCCACGCCACCTGTCCCATCTGGTATCCCCAACGCTGCGGCGTGATCTCTTTCTCCACGCCGTCCACGACGTTGACGGTGACCACATTCCAGTAACGAACGCCGCCGAACCCGACTGCGCCGCAGGCGATCACTTTTCCGTCGGGCGACCACGACAGGCCTTCAGGTGAAAACGAACCCGACGTGCGCGTGGCGAGTTTTTGCTCGCCCGTGCCGTCCGCGTTCGCCAGCATCAAGATGCTTTCGTCTCTCTCTTTCGACACATAACGCACGAAGGCGAAGCGTTTGCCGTCGGGCGAGAACGCGACCGGACTGGTAACGCCGTCCAACACCTTCCGCGACACGCCGCCGAGCGCAGGCACTTGATAGAGGTCGCTCGCCAGAGAGTTATAATTCCCGCCCGCCGTGGTGTAATAAACGTAGTTGGCATCCGGCGAGAAAGTCAGTCCCCAGTAGCGAGTCTCACTCGGCGCGACGATCTGCGTGTCGCTCGTCGTCGCCACCTGCCTGAGCCAGAGACTCTCCTGCCCGCCCTCACTCTTGACGTGGACGACGAGTTTGCCGTCGGGCGAGATGGCCGCACGCGTCGCCTTGCCCGTGCTCGTCAGTCGCATCACCTTCATCGGGCCTGCGGAGGTTTGAGTCTTACCGCGACCGCCGAACCGATAGACGGCGAACGCGCCACCTGCGACTGAGAGGGCCACGATTAGAAGAAAGACCGCGACAGCAAACTTGTGACTCTTGATCCGGCCCGCGACATACTCCGCGCTCGAAACAGTCGAGCGCGTCGCTTCCGTTTCGGTGGCCCTCTGAGGTGCGGTGCGCGTGGCTTGTGTCTGAGTGAGGACGGCGGTCGCCTGCTCGTTTGCTGAATGTGATGCGCCCGCACTCGACTCGCCCGCGCGCGTCGCGAATGTTGCCGTGCGCGAATCGGAAGCGACCGTGTGTGCGTGCGCGTCTGTAAGGGAGAGTTCGCGTTCCAAGCTGCGCAGGTCTGTGAGCAGATCGCGCGCCGTCTGGTAACGCTCGTCCGCGTTTTTCCGCAGAGCCTTCTTGACGATCACTTCCAGCTCCGGCGGCACGTCGTAGTTGAAGCGCGCGATTGCCGCAGGCTGCGCGTGAACGATTGAATCGATGATCGCAGTAACGCTCTCGCCCTCGAACGGCAGACGCCCCGCCAGCATCTCGTACAAGACGATGCCCAAACTAAAAATATCCGTGCGTTGATCGATGTCGGCGCGACCGAGGGCCTGTTCGGGCGACATGTATGAGATCGTGCCCATGACGGCGTTCGGGTTTGTCTTAACGCGCGTGGCCGCCTCGCTCGCTGCCGCATCGCCCACGTCAGAGAGCTTTGCCAGCCCGAAGTCCAAGACCTTCGCCTGACCGCGCGGCGTAACGATGACGTTTGAAGGCTTGATGTCGCGGTGCGTCACGCCTCGCGCGTGCGCTTCTTCTAACGCTTCGGCGATCTGAGAACCGAGCCGCACCGTCTCGCGCACGTCCAACGCGCGCGCCGCGATCAACTGAGCGAGCGTCTGCCCCTCGGCATACTCCATCGCGATGAAGTATGTGCCTGAAGCCTCGCCCACGTCATAGATGTGCGCGGCGTGCGCGCCCTTGAGCTTCGAGGCGGCGCGGGCCTCCTGAAGAAATCTTTGGAGTCGCTGCTGGTCGGCGGCGACCTCAGGCGCGAGCGTTTTGAGGGCCACCTCGCGGTCGAGCTGCGTATCAAGCGCGAGATAGACTTCGCCCATCCCGCCCTCGCCGATCTGCGAGCGGATTTCGTAGCGACCGAGGCGCGTGCCGGGTTCAAGACTCATCTCTGTGGCTTCGGGAACGGCGCAGTTAACTTGCGGGCCAGCGTCGGACGGTTTCGTGAAAACGAGCGCATTTTAACGGAAAGGCGATCAGTTGTCAGTCACTAGTTGTCCATCAACATCAACGATCAGTTGTTCACAACAACAGACTATCCTCATCTCGACTGATCGTCTTCACTTCATCGTTCATCATTCCTATTTCTCACTGGCCCTCCCGAATCCGCCGCCGCCCGGCGTCTCGATCCGCACGCGGTCGCCCGCTCGCAGTTGCCACGATCCTTTCGCATTGATGCGCTCGATCGTCCCGTCGCCGCGAATGATCGTATCTTGCCCTGCGCTCCCCGCTTCTCCGCCCGCGAGCCCGTAGGGCCCGATCTCGCGTCGGTCTGCGAGCAGCGACGCGCGCGCTGACACGAGCGTCTCGATCTCCCGGACGATGCCATCGCCGCCGCGCCTTCGCCCTGCGCCGCCCGATCCTTCGCGGATCGCGTAAGCGCGCACGCGCAAGGGGTACGCATACTCCAGAGCCTCTGCGGGTGTGTTCAAGCTGTTCGTCATGTGCGTGTGAACTGCGCTCATGCCGTCGAGCGCGGGGCGGGCCCCCATGCCGCCCGCAACCGTCTCGTAGTAAGCGAACTCTTGACCGTTCTGATCAACGCCGCCAATGGTCAAATTATTCATCGTGCCCTGACTCGCCGCCGGTATCTTCGCGGGCAGGGCTTGCGCCAACGCCTTGAACAACAGATCGACGATGCGCTGCGAGGTCTCGACGTTCCCGCCCGCCACAGCCGCAGGCGGCTCGGCGTTGACGATTGTCCCACGCGGCGCGACGACTTCAATCGGTTCGACGAGACCCGCGCTCGCCGGAACTTCATCCGCGCCGACGAGACAACGAAAGACGTAAGAGACCGCCGACAAAGTGATCGCTTCGACTGCGTTGAGTGGCCCCGCGACCTGCCTTGCGCTCCCCGCAAAATCCACGCGCGCGCGTTCGCCCTTGATCTCTATGCTCACGCGCAAGACGACCGGCCCTTCACCAACACCGTCGCCATCGAGTGCATCCTCTGCTTCATAAACTCCGTCCGGCAGTTCGCGGATCACCGCGCGCATACGCCGCGCCGAATATTCTATGAGGTGCGCCGCATACTCGCGCGCCTCTCTCGCGCCCGCGCGCGCGACGATCTCAAGAAGCCGCGTCGCGCCGGTTTTCAATGAACCGATTTGCGCCTCGAAGTCTGCGCGTCGCTCGCCCGCGCCGCGCACGTTCGCGAGCAGCAGTCGCATCAACTCTTCATCAGCGCGTCCCGCTTTAACGATCTTCACGGGTGGGATTCGCAGGCCCTCGCCATACACGTCCGTCGCCATCCCCATCGAGCCGGGCGACGCGCCGCCGATGTCGGCATGATGCGCGCGATTGGCAACGAAGAAGATTGCGGATTGCGGATTGCGGGTTGCGGATTTAAGAAAGACGCCGGAGACCAACGTCACATCAGGCAGGTGCGTGCCGCCCGCAAACGGATCGTTAAGCGCGACGACATCGCCGGCCCCGATCTCTATCGCGTCGAGCGCAGCCGCGACTGCCGCAGGCATCGAGCCGAGGTGCACGGGCATGTGATCGCCCTGCGCGATGACGCGCCCTTGTGAGTCGAAGACAGCGCAAGAATAGTCGCGTCGCTCCTTGATGTTCGGCGAGAACGCCGTGCGCCGAAGCGCGACGCCCATCTCCTCCGCCACAGACGTGTAGAGCGCGCGATAGATTTCCAGCGTGACTGGATCGAAACTGCTTTTACGTCTCATTGTCTTCAACTCACTCGCGCGGGTTTCACTCGCGTGTTAGCTCAACGATGTTTCAATCGCGCGACAGCTCGACGATCAGATTTCCTCGCTCGTCCACTCGCGCGCGCGCGTCCGCAGGTATGAGTGTGGTCGAGGAGTATTCCGTGACGACACAAGGCGTGCGAAGGCGCGCGCCCGCCGCCAACTCTTCGCGCGCATAGATCGCTGTACGCGCGGGGCGCGGGTCGAAGTGAACCGGCGCGAAGTCGTGTGGCGCGCGCGGCGTGCGAGTCGTCATGCGCGCGGTGGGCCGGTCGCCTTTGATCTTCTCCACCAGCCCGCGCGAGCGCACGCGTGCGCTCACCACTTCGACTGCGTTCGCCGCGCGCGAGTAGCCGTAGCGTGCGAGGTGCGCGCGGTGAAACGCGGCGGCGAGCCCCGACGCGGTTTTGAATTTGATCTCTAGCTCGAACGACTGGCCCTTATAACGCGCCGAGACAGAACGCTCGTGTCGCTGCCGCGCATCAATGAAGCCTTCGCGCAGGAGCGAAGCACGTGCCTCTCGTTCCATCTCGCGAAACGCGCGTTCGAGTTTGTGCGTCTGATCGCCCGCAGCGTCGAGCATGACGGTGCGGCTCGCGTCGCGCACCACGTCCGATTGCAACGCGCCGAGCGCGGAGAGCGCGCCGGGCCTTGCGGGCACGATGACGCGCGGAATTCTCAACCCTCCGGCAAGCGCGACTGCGTGCAGGCCCCCCGCACCACCGAACGAGACGAGCGAGAACGCGCGCGTGTCGTAGCCGCGCTCGACCGAGACGACTCTCAGAGCGCGCTCCATCCCCGCATTCACCACGCGCACGACGCCGAGCGCAGCTTCGATTGCCGTCACGCGACGACCGCCCGCCTTCGTCATGTCGTTTGCTAGATCATTCAACGCATCACGCGCACGCGCTTCGTCCAACTTGAAGTCGCCGCCGAGTAAGTCGCCGCCACCGAAGCGACCGAGAACGAGGTTGGCATCCGTCACCGTCGGGAGGACACCGCGACCGTAAGCGGCGGGCCCCGGATCGGCCCCTGCGCTTTCAGGCCCCACGCGCAAACTCCCGCCCGCGTCCACGCGCGCGATTGAGCCGCCGCCCGCGCCGACCGTGTGAATGTCTAACACGGGCACGGCGACGGGCAGACCGGCCACGACCGACTCGTTCGTCGTCCGCAGCTCACCGCCCGCGCACAAAGCAACGTCGGTCGAAGTGCCGCCCATGTCGAACGTGATGATGTCGGCGTAGCCCGATGCGCGCGCGGATTCGAGCGCGCCGACGACGCCGCCCGCAGGGCCCGATAAAATTGTTCTGACGGGCTCGTGCGCGGCGACGCGCGCAGAGATGCTGCCGCCCGAAGACTGCATCACGCGCAAGTTCTTCGCGCGCTGCGAGAGCCGACCGAGGTAGCGACTCATCAACGGCTGCAAGTATGCGTTGACCACGACGGTCGATGTGCGCTCGAACTCGCGATATTCGGGAAGGATTTCATGCGAGACCGAGAGCGGAACATGAAGCGCGTCCGAGACGGCGCGCGCGATCCTCTTCTCGTGTTCGGGTTTGATGAACGAGAAGAGTAGGCAGATAGCCACCGACTCCGGCGCATCGCGTCGCAGCCGTTCGATCAACTCGTCGATCTCTTCATCTTCTAATCGCTCCAACACCTCGCCCGAAGCGACGACGCGCTCACGGACTCCGAAACGAAACGAGCGCGGCACAATCGGCGGCGGCTTCACCGCCTCCAGATCGTAGAGTCGTGGTCGCGCCTGCCGCCCGATCTCGATCACATCTTCAAAGCCTGCGGTCGTCACCAGCGCAACGCGCGCACCGCCGCGCGTGAGTAGAGCGTTCGTCCCGACGGTTGTGCCATGAACGATCTCGATCTCCGAGAGTCGCGCGCCTGTCTCGCGTGCGACGCGGCGCAAGCCTTCCGTGATCGCGCGCGAAGGATCGGCGGGCGTCGAGGCGAGTTTGAAGACATGCACGCTCCGGCCGCGCGCGAAGACGAAGTCGGTGAACGTCCCGCCCGTGTCCACGCCGACGCGCACGCGCGACCGGGTGCGTCGAGCCTGTTTCGTGTTAGTCATCTCTGATAACAATGCGACGGGACGCGCCGTATTAAGTTTGACGACACGAATGACGACTAGCTTGAACGAGTCTCCGATCCGCTCGTCTGAAACGTTCGCGCCGAGCCGCGCGTCCCTTCAACTTCGGGAGCGTTGAAATCATATGTCACTCAAACGTTTTTTACACCTCGCGCTCGCGCTCGCGCTCGCGTCGCAGAGTCTCTTCATTGCAAACGTGCGCGCGCAGATCGCGCAGGTCGCGGCGCAGTCGCAGCCCGCAACAGCGCAGGACGATCTCGCGTCGCGCGTCGCGGCAATCGAGAAGGCTTTCGAGGAGAAGCGCGTGGCGGCGGGTGTGCCCGGCGCGTCGCTCGTCGTCGTGCAGGGCGACAAGGTCATCGTCTTAAAAGGATCGGGCACGAGAGATGCAGCGAAGGGCCAGCCCGTCACGCCCGACACGCTCTTCGCCATCGGCTCTTGCACAAAGGCTTTTACGGCGATGCTCGCGGTGATGGCTGAGGACGACGGCAAGCTCTCGCTCGACGATGCGCCGAAAAAATATCTGCCCTACTTCAAACTCGCCGACGCGGACGCCGACGCGCGCGTGACACTGCGCGATCTGCTCACGCATCGCACGGGGCTCGCGGGCACGGACATCAGTTGGTACACGGGCACACTCAATCGCAAAGAGGTGATCCGCGTCGCGGGTCGCGCGAAGGCGACGGCACGTTTGCGCGAGAAGTTTCAATATCAGAACGTGATGTACTCGGCGGCGGGCGAGACTGTTGCTCACGCCGAAGGGAAGACGTGGGAGAAGTTGATCTCTTCGCGCATCTTGAAGCCCATCGGTATGACGAAGACCGTGCTCACGCTGCGCGAGTTGAAGTCAGCACCCGATTACTCGCTCGGCTACGAGTACGACGCGAAGACCAGACAAGCGCGACAACTGCCGACGCGCGATCTCTCGAACATCGCTCCGGCGGGCGCGATCAATTCGAGCGCGCGTGAGATGGCCCAGTGGTTGAAGTTCTTAGTCGCACGTGGCGTCGCGCCAGACGGGAAGCGACTCGTCTCGGAGAAAGGCTTTGACGAAATATTGACGCCGCAGATCAAGTTGAACGCGATGACCGACTACGCGCTCGGTTGGGGCCTGATCGATTTCCACGGGCGCAAAGTTTATGTCCACAACGGCGGCATCGACGGCTTCGGCGCGGAGGTCGCGTTTCTGCCGCAGGAAAAGATCGGCTTGGCTCTCCTTGCCAACGTCGAGCAGACGCCCCTGCTCCCCGGCATCATCAGCACGGTGGTCAAGAACCTGCTCGACGCGACTCCTCAACAGACTGCGAATCCGCAAATAAAGATCAGCGACGCGCTCAAGGAACTCATCGGCACGTATGAGATCGCGCCGGGCGGCAAGGTCGAAGTGTCGATCAAAGAGGGCAAGGTCGTGCTCTCCGTTCCGGGCCAGCCCGACTATCCGCTCGTTGAAAAAGAGAAGGACGTTTACTCGTCGCCGATCCTGCCAGACACTTACTCCGTCCGCGCGCGACGCGACGCGACGGGCAAAGTCTCGTCAATCGTGATCAAACAACCCGAAGGAGAGTTCGAGTTGAAGCGCACGGCTGATGCGCCCGCGACTGAGAACAAGGCGACGACGCCGAACGTGAGCGCGCCCGATGCGACGCCAATGCCGATCATTCCGGTCGAAGAGTTGATGTCGAAAATGATCTCAGCGGCCGGTGGCAAAGAGAATTTGCGTAAGCATCGTTCGATGACGACGACGGCCTCCGTCACCTTCGAGAATCAGGGACTTGACGGTGAAGAGATTACTTATACGCAGGCCCCGAACGCTTACGCGCGCGAGGTCGCGTTTACGGCGTTCGGCAAACGCATCGGCACGACGCGCGAGTTCTTCGACGGCGCGGCGGGCGGCGAGGAGACGAGCTTCAACGCACCGGGCGAGCCGTGGGATTCGTCGAAGCTCGCGGAGGTGCGCGCCGCCGTGGACTTCTACGCGCTGCTCGACTGGAAGACGCTCTACAAGAAGATCGAAGTGAAGGGCTTGGAGAAAGAGTCGGGCGAGGACGCATACGTCGTCGTCTATACGCCCGAGAAGGGCCAGCCCACGACCGTGTACGTCTCCGCGAAAACATTTCTCGTGCTGCGCCGCGTCTCGCTCTCGTCGCCCGCCGCAGGCACTGGCCCCGTCGCTATCGAGACGCGCTTCTCAGACTATCGCAACGTCTCCGGCGTCCTCGTCCCCTTCACCCTCAACTACAACGTCCCTGACACCGGCGACGCTACGGCACACGTCCGCGAAGTGAAGTTCGATGCGCCGATCCCCGCATACACGTTTCGCCCGCGACAGAAGAAATAAAAGACATTCACCACAGAGGCACAGAGGAGACACAGAGAAGATCGTTCAACTCTCTGTGCCATCTCCGTGTCCTCTTGTGCCTCTGTGGCGAAGTATTTGTGCGAGCCTGAATGTTGCTGCTAGAGCGTGATGCTGCGACCTTCGGCGTGCGAGCGGCGCGCAGCATCCAGAACAAGTTGCGTGCGATGTCCATCATCGAATGTCGCTGCGCCCTCGACTGAGTTTCGCCCTTCACGCAGCGCGTCGATGATCTTCTGCGAGAAGACCGTGAAGCCGCGCGACCACTCGCCGTCGCGCATCCCTGCGGCGAGCGGCGACTGTTCAACTTCGATCTCTTCCCAGTGGCCCCCGCCGGCCTCCGCTCGCCACAGACGCGCGCCCTCGATCTTCAAAGCCCCGCGCTCGCCAAATATTTCGACGCGGTGTGCCGACTCGCCCGCTTCGATCATCGAGAGCGAGAGAGCGGCGGTCGCTGTCTCTGCAACCGCGTCCGATCCGGCGAGGCGCAGCAGCAAGTTCGCTTCGTCGTCGCTCGTCACGCGACGCGCCTTGCCCGTTCGCTCGTCCACTCTCTCGGCGACGTGCGTCGCCAATCGACAGAAGACTTCCGACACTTGCGCGCCCGTGAGCCATGAAAGCGCATCGACGGCGTGCGAGCCTATCGCGCCCAGAACCCCGCCACCCGATTCTTCATCCGACCACCAACTCCACTCGCGTCCCGCCGCGCGCGAGTCCGTGCGGAAGATGACCTTCGCGTGTCGCACGCGACCCAACTCATTCGCCGCGATCAACTCACGGGCCCTTTGTCTCGCAGGCACGAACCGCAGCTCGTGATCGACGTGCGCGAGCACGTTTGCTTCGCGCGCCGCACGCCGCATCTCATCGGTCTCCGCCGCGCTCATCGCGAGAGGCTTCTCACACAGCACAGCCTTGCCCGCATGAATGGCCGCGAGCGTCATCTCTCGATGAAAGACCGGCGGCGTGGTGACACACACGAGATCGACATCGTCGCGTGCGATCACTTCTCGCCATTCGCCGACGAACCCGATCCGGAACTCGCGCGCGACCGTCTCCGCGTTCTCCCTGTGCCCGCTCGCAATCGCCATGAGCTGCGCGCCCGCGCACGCCGCAAACGCCGGAGCCTGCGTCGAACGCGCGAACCCCGCGCCGATGATGCTGACGCCGATCACACTCTTCTGAGTCAACGTATCACCTCTCGTCTTACATCTTCTGAAACAAAAAAGGCGACTCGCCGTCGCCTGATTCTCATGATGCCCCCGGAAGGATTCGAACCTACAACCAACGGATTATGAGTCCGCTGCTCTAACCGTTGAGCTACAGGGGCATGAATTACAAAGTGTGCGCGATTATAAGAGTGCTCGTTGCGGCGTGCAAACGATCAACGCAGAACGATGAGATGAGAGGTGAAGTAAGATCAGTCGTCTTCACTTCATCTCTCATCGTTCCGACTTCATCGCTTCCAACGTCCGCTCGATCTGCGCGAGGTGTCGCTCTTCGTGGATGCCGATGAAGGCGAGCCATTGACCGAGGTTGAGCATCCCGAAGGCGGGGTGCGGGAACTGCGCGGAGTAGTCCGCGCGCTCGAAGCGCGGGCGCAAGGCTTCGAGCGCGGCGCGCGACTCCTTGAGGTGCGCGAGCGCATCTGTGAATGAGACTCCGCGCGGGCGTATGAACTCAGGCGCTTCAAACTTTTTGTCGCGGGCCTGCTCGACATACGCATCGAGCGAGAAGGGCGTGAAGTTTCGCGGCGCGCTTGTGTCTTCGTCGGCTTCCGTCGCGCTGCCGGACTTCGGCAGCATCCCGTCGAGGGCCTTCGTCACGCGACGCTCGGTGAGCGAGAGATGCTCGACGACGCCTGCGACCGACCAGCCGTCGTCGGATGCGCGTGCGCCTTGCTCGGCGTCGCCCAAACTCTCGACGCGCGCGACGAGCCTGCGTCGCACATCTTCGTTCATCGTGAAGATGTCGTCCACGTTGTTGTAGATCATTTTCGTTGTGCTCCTCTTGTCGATGACTGAACGAGCGATGTGCGTCGCGCGATCAAGTCGCGCTCGTAGTCGATCCACTGCTATTGCATCACGACCGACTGCGGGCTCAGGTGCAGGACGTGCCAGCGCAAGTAGCAGCGCGTCGGTTCTGATTCGCTCTGGAAGATGCGGACAAGGCCGGTTTCGACGAGCAGCGTTTCCGGCTGCAACCATTCGAGGCGAATGACGGGGTTGAACGACAACACCGTGCCGCCCTGCGCGGCGGGCTGGCTCTTCTGGCGAGTGCCCGCGCCTGCGAAGACACATTGCTGCGAAGGGTGCTTCGCGTCGTAGTCGGCGGAAGAGGCGAGGAGCGGCGCGCGTAAGGGCAGGAGCGCGGCGGTCGGCTTCCCTGTCGCGGCGTCGAAGATGGCTACGTCTGTGTCGGCGGCGGTGGCCACCTTCGATGCGTCGGGCGACCAGACGGGCAGCGCGTCCATCAACTGATCCGAGAGCAGACGCTCGCCGCCACCATCGCGCTCGATGATGCGTACACGTCCGGCCAACTGTTTGTTCGCGCCGACGCGCGCCGAGAGTTCGTCCTCTTTGCACGCGAGCGCGGCCACAGCGCGTCCGTCCGGCGACCACGCGGCGTGAAAATAGATCAGGCCCTCGCGGTTCGTGAGCGCGCGCAAGTTCGATCCATAGCCATCGCAGATGTAGAGCTGTTCGGTGCGATAGGTTGCGACGGGCGCGATGATGGGCGCGACCGTGGGCGTCTGTGTCGGCGGCGCGTTCGGGTCTGTCACTTCGGGCAAAGGCGTCTCGGCTGTGCCCGGCGTCGGCGTGGGCGAGGCTTGCGGCTTGGCCGTGCGGCGGCCCGCGAAGACGATCCACTGACTATCGGGCGACCAATCGACCGACGACATGAAGACACCGGAGAGGTCTTGCGGCAGGACGTTGCGCAAAAACACTCCCGCAGAGTTATAGAGATCGATGCGGAACTCATCCGGCGGAAACGCCGGATCGTTCGGCGCGTAGAGCGCGAGCACGCGCTGGCCATCGGGCGAGACGACGGTGCGCAGCAGAGCCTCGTCCTTCCGGCCCGTCTCGAACTGCGTGCGCACGGACGCGAGCGGTTCTTCCGCACTCTCGTTCTTCAGAGACTCCGGCAACAGGTCTGTTGAAACGTCCGGCTCAAGACGGAAGGCCAGCCGCGCCGCCGGAACGTCGCGCAACTCGCGCGGGCGCACGTTCACGCCCAGCTTCTCACTCACCTGTCTGCAACCCGCGAGCGACGACGCAATCGACACGGCGACGACGAAGACGACGAGCGAGGGCCGACGCGCACGCACGAGCCGCGACGAAGGCAACGACGATGCGCGTCGCGCGAGCGACGGAACGCAAACTTCTCTTTCGTGCGCGTGCGCCTCTGTGCTCACACCACTCCTCTCGATCAAGAGCGTCTCCTCAAATTCACCGACTGAAAATTTATCTTCCGCACGCGATGATAGAAATGCGCGCGACGAGGTGTCAACGAAGCGTGGAGCTTAACGCGCTGACGCGGGACTGATGCGCGGCGAAAACTTAGCGCATGGAGGGCCTTCTGCGTCGCGCAGGTTGGCGACGCGCGCGTGGCTGATTCTTGTCGCGTCGCGGGGCCGTCGAGCTGTGATTAAGCGGCGCGTTCGTCTCGTCCGCTTCAGCTTCGCCCGTCACTTCGGCGGCTAGAGCGGGCGTGAGCGCGAGCATCGCGCGCAAGGTCTGTCGCGGACTCAGGTGCTCGGCGTCCGTCTCATCATGCTCGACGCAGTTATGCTCAAGAGCGCGCGCGGCGCGGCGCGACGTTGATTCGTCCGTCGCATTGCGCGCGACATAGAGACGCGCCGCCATCACGCCGACGAGATCGCACGTCAACTCTTCGCCGCGACGCGCGTTGAGGTGGCCCAATGCGGCGGACGCTTCCGCACGTCGCGCGACGCGGCGAAAGACGGGTGCGAGGCTGCCGCGCGCTCCGTCAGCCGCGTGCGTCAGCTCGTGCGCCATGACGCTCACCATCCCCTCGTCCGAAGGCAGTGAGGCGATAAAGATCGTCCCGAAGCGGATCGTTCGCGGGTCGAGGTAAACTATCGACGCGTTGTCGCGCAAAGAAACTTCCAACTTGATCCTTCGCACCGCCTCGATGCGCGAGAGCGCAGCACGACGCGCGCCTTCAGCGACGCTCGCCTCGCGCATCAACTCCGTCAAACTTTCCGCCGCGAGTTGCTTCGCCAACGAAAGCAGACGCGCCGCACGCGCCGCGCTCGCTTGAACCTCCGCGTTTCGCGCCGGCAGATTCGCGCGCGCCTGCATCACGTCAATCGGCACGCTCGCGCGCGGATCAAGTTCACGCTCGGTGCACACCGCCTCAGCCGCGCGCGCGAGCGCATCATCCGCTTCAGACGCACCCGTCTGCGCGATGGGTGGCCCGACAGTTCCACGCGCACCCGTCTGCGCGACGGCCACCGCGACGCACGCGACGAGAGTAAGGCTGACGAAGAGCGATCCTCTCGACGCGCATGTTAGTCGGCGGCGACCGTTCGTGTTTTCTGTTCGACTCATTGAACCGGAATTTCGCTTTCGTGATCGTCGATCAACGGTTGCGCCACTGCGGCTTGCGCTTCTCCATGAAGGCCCGGATGCCTTCGCCTGCGTCATCGGTCTTCATCAGCTCATTCAAATATAAATGTTCGATGCGCGCGAGTGTTTCGGTGAAGCTCCAGCCGCGACCCAAGTCGAGCGCGCGGCGCGTCGCTTCAAGAGCGGGCGCGGAGAGTTCGCGCAAGCGGTTCAGAATCTCCTGTGTCTTGCGCTCCAACTGCGCGGAGTTCACGCCGTAGCTGGCGAGTCCGAGTCGCAACGCTTCAGGCGCGTCGATCAACTCGCCCGTTAAGATCAGTTCGCGCGCGCGCTTCTCGCCGATGATGCGCGGCAGAAGGATCGCGGCGATGGGCGGGAAGACGCCCAACTTGATCTCCGGCTGGCCGAAGCGCGCACGCTCGCTCGCAATGACGATGTCGCACGCCGCGACCAGCTCGCACCCGCCGCCCAGAGCCGCGCCGTCAACGACCGCGACCGTCGGCTTCGCCATCGACTCAAGCGCGCGGAAGATGTCATGGAACGCTTCGAGCATCTGGTAGATCGTCTCGGCGACATGCTCTTCGATTGCCACGCCCGCGCTGAACGCGCGCCCACCTTCCGCCGCCTCGAACACAACCGCCACCATCTCGCGCGTGCGCGCACACTCTTCGAGCGCGCCATTGATCTCGCGCATCATCGCGATGTTAAAAACGTTCAGCGGCGCGCGCGCGAACTTGATGCGCCCGACGCGATCCTCAATGGCGAAATGGATGTGCTCGTATGTCATTGGTCGTGATTCGTGAATGATAAATCATGAATCGTAAAACGGAGTTCTAATTGATCAAGGCAATTAATGTCTATCAGTCGAGCGTCAACCATCGATTAACGATTCACGATTGACGATTCACGCCTAAAGCGTCTGCCCGCCGTCAACTTTGATGACTTCGCCGGTGACGTAGCGCGCGGCGTCGGTGCAGAGAAAGGCGACGACCGACGCGACCTCTTCGGGCTCGCAGATGCGACCGAAGACGGAAGAGCGCGCCGCTTCGTCTAAAACTTCATCGGGGAGTTTCGCGATCATCGGCGTGCGCGTGAAACCGGGCGCGACGGCGTTGACGTTGATGCCGTCGCGACCAAGATCGGCTGCCGCCGCGCGCGTGAATCCAATGAGACCGGCCTTCGACGCCGCGTAGTTGCTCAAGCCGAAGCGACCGCGAAAGGCTTCGATTGAAGCAACGTTGACGATCTTCCCCGCCCCTCGCGCACGCATCAGTGGAGCGACCGCGCGCACGTAGTTGAATGCGCCCTTGAGGTTCGCATTCATCACGCGTTCCCATTGTGTCTCGGTCATCTTCCACACGGGCGCGTCTTCGTTGATGCCCGCCGCGTTGACGAGGATGTCGCAGCCACCGAGTCGCGTGCGCGTCTCAGAGACGATGCGCTCCGCCTTGCCGTAGTCCGCCACGTCTGCGTGGAACGCGACGACGCGCCCGCCCGCCTCGCGAATCAAGCGCGTCGTCTCGACCATCGCGTCCTCGCCCGCGATGTCAACGACGGCGAGCGACGCGCCGCCGCGCGCGAACTCCAAAGCGCACGCGCGCCCGACGCCAGACGCGCCGCCCGTCACGATTGCCACTCGACCTTCAAAGATTATTGCATCGCCGGCACTCATGCCGTCATCCTACTACGAAAGAGGGCGCGGAATTAAAAAACGACTGCCGCGTGGCGTCGGTCGCTGTGAAAAAATTTTACGCGGGCGTCGAAAATACGTTGATTTTGGGCTGCACTGTCAGTTAACCTTCGTGGCTGAAGGGATGCCTCTCCACGGACGCACGCCATGACCTTACGGCCGTCTTCCGACGCCTCGCACACACGAAGACCCAAGCCGCCCGAAATTAATCATCGTGGCAGCGAACAGAGGAAGCATACCGTCGGTACGGGTCTTTAGTAGATCGCGAGCATCTCGCCGAGGAGGTGCAGCGAGACTTCGACGAGGGTATCGGTCGTGTTCGACGCGTCGCCTGATCCCCCTGATGTCGTTGCGCTGAACGACAACGGGTCACTGGTCGTAGTGTTGGTCAACGGCAGGGGCGTGGGCGTCGGCTGTGTGCGGTCGCCGTGGATGATGCCGTCGTCGGCGAGCGTGGCGACGGCAAGGACAGAGGTCAACAAGGCGGCGGAGAGAAATCTGCGTAAACTTTTCATTGGTCGGTCTCCTGAGTGTCGTAGAGTCAGCAGAATGAGTTAAATTGCCAGGGGGCAAAAGAGGAACAGGACGATCCCATTGAGACGGCAATCATAGGCAATCGGATGATGAACTTGCAAGTTAGCCAGCAAACAAAGGAAAGGTAGCCCTCACATGAACTTAACAGGCGAATTCCTCCGCGTCGATCAACACTCAACGAGCCACGACGAGCAAGCGCGGCTTTGCTGCCAGCGCGCGAAAGAACTACAGGACGCGGGCAAGTATGAAGAGGCGCGCGCAGCCCTCGGCGGGCTATGGCGTGCGCTCGGCGAGCGCCCGAATACGGGAGGACTCGGCGAGCTTGCCTGCGCCGAGGCGTTGCTGCGCGCGGGCGCGCTCACAGGATTTATCGGTAGCAGTCAAAGGATCGAAGGCGCGCAGGAGTCAGCCAAGAACTTGATCAGCGAGAGCGCGGAGTTCTTCCGCGCGGCGGGCGAGAGTGTGCACGAGGCAGAGGCGTTGCGTGAGTTGGGCTATTGCTACTGGCGCGAGGGCGCGCACGATGAGGCACGCGTCGTTTTGAGCGAGGCGCTCAAGTTGCTGCCCACAGAGCGCACGGAGCAGCGCGCGCAGACCTTGCTTCGACTCGCCATCGTCGAGTCCTCAGCCACGCGTTATCACGACGCGCTGCACACGCTGACGGAAGCCGCGCCGCTCTTCGACGCGAGCGGGAATGATGCCAAGCGCGGCACGTTCCACATGGAGTTGGCGGTCGTCCTTGATTCACTCGCCGCAGGCGAACGACGCGACGACTACGCCGACCGCGCGCTCTTAGAGTATGCCGCCGCGAGTTACCACTTCGAGCGCGCCGCTCACGTGCGCTACCGCGCCGCCGCCGAGAACAACTACGCCTACCTCCTCTTCAAGCGCGGCAGGTTCGCCGAGTCGCACGAACATCTCGACTGCGCCCGCCGGCTCTTCACGAGCCTCAGAGACTCCGCGCACGCCGCGCAGGTAGATGAGACGCGCGCGCGTGTCTTCGTCGCCGAAGGTCGCTTCAGCGAAGCCGAGAGCGTGGCGCGCGCTGCGGTGCGCGCTCTCTCCTCCGGCGGCGAGCAAGCGATCCTCGCCGAGGCGTTGACGGCGCAGGGTATCGCGCTCGCACGCCTCAATCGCAAGGACGAGGCGCGCGCCGTGCTGCGTCGCGCGGCGGACGTAGCGTCGCTCGCGGGCCACCTCGAAGGCGCGGGGCTCGCCGAGTTGACCGCGCTCGAAGAACTGCACGACCGTCTCACGCCCGAAGAGATGCGCGTCTCTTACGCAGCCGCCGACGCGCTGCTCGCGCGCACGCAGCATCAGGAGACTCTCACGCGCCTGCGCGCCTGCTCGCGTCTCGTCGTCGCCGCGTCGCAGCAGGAATCGTCGGGTGGCGTGGAAGCGCGCGTCGCTGAACAGTTCGTCGCGGAGGCTTGCGCGCGCCACGAGAAGAGCGTGAGCTTCACGCCGGGTGCGATAGAGGCCATGCTGCGACTGCCGCTCGTCACGGATGCCGAACGCTTGCGCGCGCTCGTGGAGCGCACGGTCGAGCGCGCGGAAGACGGCGCGACCGTCGAGGTGGGCGCGATTGAGACCTTCGCGTTGCGACAACGAACGGACAGTGCGGACTTCTCAGACCCGTGGGCCAACTTCTCGTTCAGAGAAGAGGTTAAAGAGTTCGAGGAGCGCATGATCGAGAAGGCCCTCGCGGACGCGCGTGGCAGCGTCTCGCGCGCCGCGCGACTGCTCGGCTTCCGCCACCACGAGTCTCTGAACTGGCGTCTGCGCAACCGCAACAAGAGCTTGCTTCAGGCACGCACGCCCGTGCGCAAGCGGCGACGCAGCATCATCACCAAGTCTGTCTAGCTTGTTCGTTCGGCGATGACGATTGCGCGGTCGTGTGAGGCTCGAAGTTTCAGAAAGACGCGTGCGAGGAAGGTTTCGTTCAGATGTCGATCACTGCTTGCGCGAAGTGCGGTGCGCGCAACCGCGTGGATGATGGCGCGGCGCGAGAGCGTCAACCCGTCTGCGGCAAATGCGGCGCGGCGCTGTTAATAAGATCGTCGGACGCTGCGAGCTTTGATGACGGAGGGAAACCTATCGTCGTCACCGACGCGACGTTCGCGCGCGAAGTCTTGCAGGTCGGATCACTTCCGGTGCTCGTTGACCTCTGGGCAGCGTGGTGCGGGCCCTGTCGCACGCTTGCGCCCGTGCTCGACGAGCTTGCCGCCGAAGGGCGCGGTCGCTATCGCATCGCCAAGCTCAACGTGGACGAGAACAAGCAGACCGCCGCGCAGTTTCGCATTCAGGGCATCCCCACGCTCCTCATCTTCAAAGACGGCCAACTCGTAGATCGACTCGTCGGCGTGGCCCCCAAACAAGAGATCGCCTCGCGCCTCACAGCACTTCAATAGCACAAACGATGAAGTCGGAACGCGGAACGATGAAGTGAAGACTTCTTCTCTTACTTCGTCGTTCATCGTTCCGACTTCATCGTTTCTTCTGCCTTTCACTTCACAGTGACGGTGAGCTTCTTCGCGCCGCAAGGCGACTTGATGGTGACGACGTATGAGCCGCTGCTCTTGCTGATCGAGGTGATGGTGAACTTGACCGCGCCCGCGTCGGCGTTCGCCGACTCGCGCAGGACGATGATGTCCGACCAGTTGGGCGTCGTGGCGGTGATCTTCGAGAGGTCGCCGCCGCCTTCGACCGCAGCGACAATGGAGACGCTCGCGCCGCCTTCGAGCGAGACGCTTTCCGTGTTGAGCGTGAGCGCGCACTCGCCCGCATGCCCCGCAGTCGTTCCCTGATCTCCGGCGGTCTTTGGCGTCGTCGAGGTCTTCGCGGGAGACTCATCAGCCTTCTTCTGTTCGGTCGGCGTTTCCGGCAACGGCGTGGCGGTTGCGGGTGGCCCTCCCGGCGTCGCCGTTGGCGAAGGCGTCGGCGTCGCAGGTGTGGCAGTTGCTTTCACGTCCGAAGAAGCAGGCGGCACGTTCTCAGGACTCTTCGTTTCGACAGTCTTCGCATCATTATTTTTCGGCTCATCATTTTTCGTCGCCGCATCCTTGCTCTCAGTGTCCTTCGCATCAACGCGCTTCGCCTCGTCGGTTTTCGTCTGGCCCTTCGTCGTGTCGCTCGTCGCGGCTTGGTCGCTTAACGGATCGGCGAGTTTCGTCGCGTCGATAGCTCGCGGGTTCGCCGGAGCAACTGAGGCTGTTTGCTGCGCTGTGGTTGACGATGACTGTGAAGGAGCGATGCCGAAGAGCACGTCGAGACCGTTCAAGTTGCCGTTGAGCTTGCGATAGAGCGACTGGATGACGGCGAAGCGCGTCTCGTCAGGGTCGTCCTGATTGAAGCTCTTGATGTAAGTGTTGAGGGCCTGTTGCGGCTCGCCGCTCGCAGCATACGCGTTGCCGAGACGCCAGAGCGCGTTACGCCAGTAGAAACTATTTTCCGGCAGCACGCCGACCGCCTGCTTGAGCGGCGCGACTGCATCTTTCGCGTGGCCCTGATTGAGCAACGCCCAACCCGTCAACTCCTCGATGCGACCGCGCATGAGACGTTCAAGCACATCGCGCGGCACGCTGGGGATGTCGGGCGTTGAGCCCTGCGCGATTGAAGCGGCGCGCGAGCTGCGCAACTCGTCGGCTGTGACGGCGGCGGTCGCCTGCGGAGTTACGATTGCATCTTCGACACCCTTGCGCGCCGCCGCGACGAGTTCGAGCGCGGTCGTCGTCGCGACGTTGCGACGGAGCAGTCGGTTCGCGGCGTACAACTGCCGGAAGGCTCGCGCCGCATCATCGCCCGCCGCGAAATCGCGCGCGGCTTGTGCGGCTGACGACTCTACCGACGCGCGTTGTTCTTCAGTCTCCGTCGCGCGCAAGGAGAGTTGAAGCGCGAGCAGGCCTTTAAGCTGTCGCGCGTTCTCCGGCGTGTCCGCCGCATCATGCTCGAAGAAACTGGCCCGTCGTTCAGGCGCAAGCAGCGTGATGAAGTCTGGTGCGGTTGAAGGCGTGCGACCGGCGAGACGCGTCTCGATCTGATCGCCCTTCATCGTGAAGGTGTGGGCCAGTTCCTCTGCGGCTTCGGAGTAGAAACCTGCGGCGGCGAGCGCGTTCGCCAACTCATAGTCGAGCGTGGGGAAGCGCGCGTAGAGTCGCACGAAGCGCATCACACGTTCGGCATCGAAGGGCATCTGGTTGGCGATGAGCGCGCGGGAGAGGGCCACCTGCGCCCACGGGTGGCGCGGCTCGATCTGCATAACGCGCCCGGCGAGATCGAGCGCACGTTTCTGATCGCCGTGCGCGACGTACCAGTAAGCCGCGCCCGCGAGCAGTTGAATGTTTTGCGGGTCGTCCTTGAGCGCGGCTTCCATCTCGCGTTCCGCTTCATCACGACGACCGGCGGCGAAGAGCGAGAGCACGATGCCGCCACGCGCGCCGCGATTCGTCGGATCGGCTGTAAGCAGTTCGCGATAGATCGCGAGCGCATCTTCCGGCTTGCCTGTTGCGCGGCGCAAGTCCGCGAGACTGCTACGCGCGGCTTCGGATTTCGGATCGAGTTCGGCGGCGCGCGCGTATTCCGCCGCAGACTCTTCGAGCTTGAGCGAGAGACGATTCGCTGCGGCGAGACCTTGATGTGCGGCGGCGAGATCGGGCGCGAGTTTAACGGCTGCCGCCGACACGCGCGCGGCATCGTCCGGCTGCTCCGCAGAGACGTAGAACGCGGCGAGCGCGAGTAATCTTTTCGCATCGCCGCGCGCGAGCTTCTCGATCTTGCGCGCGAGATCGAAGGCCTCTTCAGTCTGACCGCGCAGGACGAGGTTCGCGGGCAACTGCGAGACGACCTCATAGAAGAGACGATCCGAGACATCCTCATCCGCGTTTGCCACTGCGTCGCGAAAGAGCGCGATGCCGCGCGACGCATCACCGGCCTTCAGACGCTCGTCGCCATAAGCCGCCTGCGCGCTTACGAGATGTTCGAGCGCGCGGTCTGCGAGATCGTCCGGAAGATCGAGCGCGAGGAAGTCTTGCAGCTCGGCGATGCGCTCCCACGCGGGCAACTTATCGATCTCCACGAGTCGCGCCTTCAACTCCGCAGCCTTTGCCGGATCGAAGACGCGCACAGGCGCATCAGCATTCTTCTTCTGGCCCTTCGCCGCTTGCGGCTTCACGGATTTGTTCGCCGCGCCCGCCTTCGACTGCGTCGCCGCTTCACTCTTCGTTGCTTCACTCTTCGCCGCTTCGCCCTCACTCTTCTTCTGTGCGTCCGTGTTCGACGGAGTTTGCGTGGGCGCGGCATCACTCGTCGCAGGACTCTGGCCCTTTGCCGCGTTCTCGTCGCTCGCGGGCGCAACGCTCGCATCAGCCGCAGGCGTTTGAGTCGCGGGCTTCTTCTTCGCCGACGCCGCAGGCTTCTTCGTCGCTTGCGTTGTCTTCTTCTTCGGCTGGCTCGACGATTGAGACGCATCCTGCGCGCGCGCCGCGACAGACGCGAACGTGCAGAGGACGACGAGCGAACAGAGCGACGTGTTAAGTCTTCTTCTCATAGATCGATTTCGTTTCTTCGGATCGAGTTTCGCCTCGCGTGCGTCGTCGGGTGGTACGTCATCGCGGTTTGATCAGTTGTTACTTCATGCGCGTCGTAATCAAGTCAACGCTTCGCGCGTGTCACTTCGCGCTTAATGCTTCCAAGAGGACGCGACCCGTGGCGTTGCTCGGCGGTTGGATGCGGAGCAGCGCGGCGAGCGTGGGCGCGAGGTCTGCGGGCGTCGCGCTCTGTTGATAACGGCCCGCGCTTAGGCCCTGACCCATGATGACGAGCGGCACGTGCGTGTCGTAGTTGTAGGGCGACCCGTGCGTCGCGGGGATCGTGTCGCCGAGATACTTGAAGGCTTCGGGAACGATGATGCAGTCGCCGCTACGCCGTTGACTGAAGCCGTGCAACACGCGGCGCGCGACCGCATCACCGGGCGTCACGTCGCCCGCTTCGAGCCGCGCGCGCGTGTAGCAGCGACTGATGCCGGGCACTGTGAGGGCCGCCTCGCACGCCGCGCGTTCAGCGTCGGCACGCTCGATCCCGTCTCGCTTGAGCGCGGGTGTGTTGAAGAAGAGGTTGCCGTTTAGAAAAGCGTCGAACACGTAATCGGCGGTCGTGTCCTTGTCGCCCGGCTTCGAGAAGCGCGCGCGCACGCCGTTCTTAACTGCTGTCACAACGTCGCTGCTGCTGATGCGACCGCCGGGCAAGCCTAACGCTGTGGCGTGTTCCGGGATCGGCGCGACGCCGTGATCCGCCGTGAAAGCGACGACGACGTTGCGCAATCCGATCCGTTGATCGACGAAGTCTAAGAGCGCGCCGATCTGTCTGTCCACGCGCAGCGTCACGTCCATCATCTCGTGGCTGTAGGGCCCATAACGATGACCGACGTAGTCGTTCGCCGAGAAGCTGAGGGTGAGCACGTCCGTATCTTCGTCTTTGCCGAGCGACTCGTTGTCAATCGCGGCTTCGGCGAAATCGACGAGGATGTCGTTCGAGAAAGGCGTGTAGTCGAGCGCGCCATAGAAGGCCGGAGAGGGCCTGTCCGCACCGCCCGTTACCGTGTGCGGGAACTTGTTCGTGTCGCCCGCGACGTTGCCGATTGTTTCCCACGGCGGCGCGTCCGCGCCTTGACGACGCACGTATTCGGCGTCGCTGCCGAGCAGGTAATCCCACTTCCGGTTGAAGAACTTGTCCGCCGGCCGCGCATCGTTGAAGCGTTTGACCCACGCGGGAAGATCGTTGAAGTAGTAGTTGGAAGAGACCATGTTGCCCGCGATGGAGCTGAACCAGTAGGCGGCGTTGGCGTGACGACCGGCGGGCAAGATCGCGGCGCGATCTTTGACGGAGATGCCGATCACTTTCGCGCGATCATTCGTCGCGAGTCGCAACTCATCGCCGAGCGTCGAAGCTGTTAGGCGACGAGGGCTCATCCCGCGCTCCGTCGCGCCGCCGCCGAGAAGCTGCCAGCGCGATTGGTAGGTCTTGCCGTCAGACGCGACGCGGTCTTCCGGGTCGGACACGTTGGAGACGATGCGTCCGGCCTCGCGATCATACCAGTCGTTGGCGATGATGCCGTTCTCGGAGGGCCACGTCCCCGTCATCGTCGCGGCATGACCGGGCGCGGTGTAGGTCGGCATATGATCGTAGTTCGTGTTCGACCAAGACGCGCCATCGCGCAACAGGTGGCGCAGCCCGTTCTCCGCGAAGAGATCGCCGAAGCGTTCGAGATAGTCGGCGCGAAACTGATCGACGACGATGAGCAGCACGAGTCGCGGACGCGGCGACTGCGTCAGCGCATTGCGTCTCGCGCCCGACTGCGACGCAGTCTGGCCTTGCTCGCCCTTGCGACCTTGGGCCGGGCCCTGCTGTTGCGCGGCTGTGCCTGTGAGCGAGAGCAGGACGAGCGCGAACGAGAGCGCGAGTGAGATCGTGCCGCGCGCGAGAACCATGCGTCGTGCTTGATCGTCGCGACGTGCGGTCTCTGTTCGTCGCTCACGTCCTGCGCGCGGCATCGGCGTAGTGCAACGTCGGATCGGTCTGATGGTTCGCTGAGAGTTCATCGGCTTGTCTATCGGGGCAGTTCGCGTCGGGCAAAGTGACGAAGAGCTTGAGGCGCATGATAACATCGCGCGCGGGCGCGGGCGAAGACTTGAGACAGGCTCTCGCGCGGGACTTGGACGAAAGATCGAAAGTTGAAAGATTGATGGGCGAGCTGGACGCAGAATGGGAGCGGCGCGTGGCGGAAGCCGCGGAGAGGGCCTGCGCGGTGGGCCGCGCGGATGTGGCGGACTATTTGACCTTGCGCGCCGCCAACGACGTGGCGCGCGCCGTCGGCGTTCAGTGGCTCATCGATGCCTTTACCGTCGCGGCGGATGAGGCATTGCTGAAAGGGGCCGATCTCCGGCTCGATCCCTCAGACGATCACAGCTTCCGCGTCTCGCAATCGACGATGGTCGGCAGACAACTCACAATTCTCTCCGGTCTCGTGCGCGCGCTGACGGTCGAGGCGGGGTGGCCCCGCACGCCTGCGGACGGCGTCGTGCTCGGCGGCGGCATCGCGCGCGCGCGCGTCTCACACTTCGGCGACCGCGCACCGGGAGAAGAGTTGTTGCTCGTCCGTCTTGGCGACGAAGCCCCGCGCTGGCTCGTGCTCACAGAGTCCGGCGCGAGGGAGGCCTTCAACGAGCAACGCGCACACACGCACATCACACGCCTCACGTCTTGAACGAGTCGGCACGCAAACGATATGCGGAGCATCGCGCACGTTTTGGAACAAGACACCGCGCGCCGTTCCGGGCCCTCCATGGTCGCCCCGTAAATTTCACTTCATGAGTGGCCTCGCTAATCGTCGCGTTAACGCCGCGCATTGGCACGATGCTTGCCAATGTCATTCGTGCCTGTCTCGTTGCATCGGAGGCAACGAGTCGGCGAAGAGAATTTGTGAGTGACGCCGCTCCAAGCAAGCGCGAGGGCCGAAAACCCCGGACGCGGCGGAGCGTTCAAAAGAGCGCGGCGATAAAAGAAGGAGACGAAGATGATTCGACGTAAAAGCATTCTGGCGGTCGTCGCCGCCGCACTCTTCACGCTCTCGCTGTCCTCGGTCGCATCGGCGCAGAGCAACGATCCGTGGTGGGGCCGCAATAGCGGCAACAATCGCAATAGCGGCTCATACGGTCGCTATGATGGCCGCACGCTGCGCGACGTGGCGCAACGCATCAAGGATCGCAGCCACAACCTTGAGAGCGACGTGAACCGCGCGCTCGATCACAGCCGCGTCAACGGCTCGCGACGTGAGGACAACATCAACGCCGACGTGCAGGAGTTTCGCCGCGCTGCCGACCGCTTCAAGGATCGCGTCGGCAACGGCAACGATCCGAACCGCGCCTCGAACGAAGCGCAGGCCCTGTTGAGTCTGAGCAGCCGCGTCGATAACGAACTCTCGCGACTGCGACTCGACTCGCGCTCCTACTCAGACTGGAGTGAGATCAATCAAGACCTGCGCGTCGTCTCGGACATCTACGGCTACGGTTACGGCAACAACGGTTATCCGAACAGTCGTTACCCGAACGACCGACGCACGAACGACGGCTGGTGGCGTCGCCTGCCGGACGTGATCAACGGTCGTCGTCCATAAGCGAGCTTCAACGAGCGAGGGGCCGGTTTCAAACGGGGGCGGCGAGACTCTTACGAGTTTAGTCGTAAAGAGAGAGGCGCGAGTCATAACCGACTCACGCCTCTCTCTTTTTTATAGCGGGCGTGCGAGAATGCGCGCATGGCTGACAACGCGGGCACGCTCTATCTCGTCTCCACTCCCATCGGCAATCTCGAAGACGTGACGCGACGGGCCCTGCGCGTGCTCGCGGAAGTAGACCTCATCGCCTGTGAGGACACACGCCACACGCGCAAGCTCCTTGACCACTACGGCATCAAGACGAAAACGATCAGCTACCACGAGCACAACGAGCGCGAGCGAGCGGACGAACTCGCCGCACGACTCGCCGCAGGCGAATCAATCGCGCTCGTCTCCGATGCAGGCACGCCCGTCGTCTCCGATCCCGGCTTCCGACTCGTGCGCGCGGCGATCACTTGCGGCGCGCGCGTCGTTCCCATCCCCGGCGCGACGGCCTTCGTCGCCGCCCTCACCGCATCGGGCCTTCCCACCGACGAGTTCTACTTCGGTGGCTTTCTCCCCGCGCGCGCCATTGCACGCCGCGCGCGTCTCTCTCAACTGCGCTCGGTTCCCTCCACGCTCGTCTTCTACGAAGCGCCGCACCGCATCGCGGAGACTCTGCGCGACGCACGCGAAGTCTTAGGCGAGCGCGACGCTGTCGTAGCGCGCGAGCTGACGAAGCTGCACGAAGAGATCGCGCGCGGTCGTCTGAGCGATCTGGCTGAAAAGTTTTCCGGCGAGCACGCCGCGCGCGGCGAGATGGTCGTCGTCATCGACCGCAACGTGATCGAAGACGCCGCATCGGATCAATCAGACGCTAAGCGCGAGAGTATCGCCGCACTCGTCACCGCACTCGAACGCGACGAAGGACTCGACAACCGCGCCGCACTCAAACGCGCCGCCCGACAGCTAGGCTTGAGCCGCGACGAAGCCTACCGACGCCTCGTCGCCGAACGTGCCGAGCGCGACCGCAATTAAGTCTCTAGTGCGTCACTCATCCCTTTGTAAGATTTCGCGGAGGGCTTCAAGTTCGGGCAGGGCGAGCAAATCTTTTGTGCGGCCGGCGGCGCGCTTAGCGTCGATCAGAGAGTCGAGCGTCAGCATCCGACACTCGATTCCGTAGAGCGGCACGGCGACGGATGCCGCAAGCGCGTCCGCGTAACCGCCGACGCCCGCTACCTCGCCGAGCAAATCAACGTCGCCGAGATCAGTTGTTAGCGTGAAGTTTGTTACGCTTTGCAGGGTTTGCTCATCCCAGACGAACGGTAAATTTTTGGCAGTCCGCGCAGACGCGGGTGGTAGGGTGCGAGTGCGGCGGTGATGCGTTTGAGGTTTACGCGATGGCGGGCATAACAAATCTCTAAAACTAATGATATATGCGACCACCCATGCAAGTACATCGCGACGTTGCCGACAATGACAGATTCGACCTCGTGACGAGCGAACGCTTCAATCGCAGTGCGTAATTCAATCACCGCGTCTTTCTAAGAAAAGGTTTGGCGCTCTGCCGCGCTTCCGCCAGAGAACGCATCACTTGTTGTAGATCGTCAAGCCGCTCTTCCGGCGTGCGTCTCAACCGCTCGATCAGCAAAGTTAAGTCAATGCCAAACTCGCGCGCACGCGCTGCCGCGCTGCTGGGCGGCGGGTTGAGCAAGTGTTCTTCGACGCTACGAATGATCATGATCTACTTTTAACCTCGCGCACGTCCATTCTATCAAACTTCACCAGTCACGGCGCGCTCGCCGCGTCCTTGAGTAGCTTGTCGAGCCAGAGGTTCGCCTGCTTCTCCTGCACGGTGTTGGCGCGCAGGCGCGCGTTGAGGTTCTGGAAGTCAACGTGGTCGAGCAGTTGATCCTGATTGAAGCAGGAGAAGACGAACGACTCCGCGCCGGTTTGCGGATCGACGTGGCGTTGCAGACACTGCGCGCAGACCTCTTTCATCATGCATTGCATCGGACTGTTGATCGATCCGATGCCGACGTGCTCCGGCTTGAAGTACGGCGCGAGAACTTCGTGGCGCGCTTGTTTGACGGCGGCCATCATGCGATCCGATCCAATGGCGATGATGCGCGAAACTTCGCGTAGGTTGAACACGGGAGGGCGCAAGATGCCTTCGGCGTAAGCCTTGATCGACTGCACGATGTTGCCGCGAAAGTGATAGTCCTGCGCGCGACGCGGCTCGATCTCCGCGCCCGTGTCGGTTGACCAGATGACTTGATCGGTCGCTGCCTCAACCTCCTCGCGCTTAAATAAGTCTTCGCCTTTTTTGTAGCCCGCGAAATAGACGACGCGGCAGCCGTTCGCTTTGAGCGCGGCGGCGATAGAGAAGAGCACCGCGTTTCCCAAGCCCCCGCCCGCGAGCAAGACGGTCTCATCTTTTGGAATCTCCGTCGGCGTCCCAGTGGGCCCCATCACGACGACGCGCTGGCCCGGCTTCAATGTGGCGCACAGACGCGACGAGACGCCCATCTCTAAAACGATCAGACTCAGTAGCCCTTCGCTCTTGTCCACCCACGCGCCTGTCAGCGCGATGCCTTCCATCGTCAGCTTCGTGTCGGCGACGACCGTCGCATCGGTCTCATAGTTCTGCAAGCGATAGAACTGGCCCGGCTCGAACTTGCGCGCCTGCATCGGCGCACGCACGACGACATCGACAATCGTCGGCGTCAGACGATCAACTCTCACGACACGCGCGACGAGTTCATCATCCAACCTCTCGACGAGCCGCGAGAAATCTTCTGCACTCGCGATCGGCTTGATCACTACGTCGCGAACGTCGCTCGCATCTTCGACAGCCGCGATCTCGTTCGCGAACAGCGCGGCGACGTGCTCGTAGCCATGTTTCGCCGATGCCATCGCCTTGACGACGTTGCCCGCATAGACGGGATGATTGTCGCCGTAGTAAGAGATGAACCGGCCCTCGCTCTCGTAAGAAGTGAAGAACGCGCTCTCGCCCTTCGCGGCGGGCACGAGCTTGCGCGAGCCGTTTATCTCTTCAATCTTGTGCGGCGCGAAGAACTCTTTCCACTCGTCGAGCGCAAACGTGCCCGCTCGCTCGCGCTCGTAGATCGTGTTCGGGCTCGTCCCCGCCGCGACGCAGACCGTGCGCGCAGGGATTCTCACCAGCTCGCCCGAAGCCTTCCACCTCTGCGTCTCCGCGTCCAAGCGCATCCGCTCGAAGATGAGGGCCGCAACCGCGCCGTGCTCATCAGCGATGGCTTCGACGGGGCTCATGTTCTCGACATAGCTGATGCCCTCTTCGAGCGACTTGGCGACCTCCTCGTGATTGAGTCGATACGCGGGCGAGTCCTGCAAGCGTTTGCGATAGACGATGGAGACGCCGCCCCACGCGCGCACGAGCGGCACGAAGTTCGGCTCTTCTCTCGCAGACTCCGCACGCGCGCGCTCTTCATGAATCGCGCGACCGTGTGACAGAAACTCTTCGTAGGTGGCCCTCTCCTCCGCATCGTAGCGTTTGAAAACTTCTTCCTCGCCAAACTCTGCGGAGAGTTGCTCGTGACGCGCGAGCATCTTCTCGCACTGCACAGGGTAGTAGGCGAACAACTCCGTCGCAGTGTCGATTGCCGTCAAGCCACCGCCGATGACGACCGCAGGCAGACGCACTTGTAAGTTCGCCATCGTGTCGCGCTTGAACGCGCCGGTCAGTTGCAGGGCCATCAGGAAATCGGAAGCCTTGCGGATGCCACGGATCAAATTATTCTTGAGCCCGATGATCGTCGGCTTGCCCGCGCCCGAAGCAATGGCGATGTGATCGAAGCCGAGCGACCAAGCATCTTCAATCGAGAGCGTGCCGCCGAAGCGCACGCCGCCGTAGAAACGAAAGCGTTCGCGACGCGCAAGCGTCAAGTGAATGAGCGTCAGAAAATTTTTATCCCAGCGCACCGTGATGCCGTACTCCGAGACGCCGCCGAAGCCCGCGAGCACGCGTCGCTCTAAAGACGTTTCGATCTCTCGCACGTCGCGCACAGAGCGCGGAACGCGGCGACCACCGTCGCCCGTCAACGTCTCGTCTAACGGTTCGATCTTCAAGCCGTCGATGCCGACAACGCCGAAGCCTTCGTTCAAAAGATAGTGCGCGAGCGTGTATCCGGCGGGCCCTAGGCCGACGACGAGAACGTTGCGACCGTTGTAGGCAAGCGCGTGTGGACGTTTGGCGTTCAGAGGATTCCAGCGCGTGAGCAGCGAATAGATTTCAAAACCGAAGGGGAGTTTCAAAACATCTGTGAGCACGCCGGTCTCCGCCTGCGGGATGTTGACCGGCTCCTGCTTCTGGAAGATGCACGACTTCATGCAGTCGTTACAGATGCGGTGGCCCGTGCCGGGGCACATCGGGTTGTCGATGATGACGAGCGCGAGCGCGGCAACGGAATCGCCGCGCGTTTGCATGACGTGCATCTCGGAAATCTTCTCGTCGAGCGGGCAGCCATCGAGCACGATGCCGAGCGGGTTGCGCTTCGTCGTCCCATCTTTTTCATGCAGGCCCTTCGAGCAAGAATCCTTGTCGCGCTCGTGGCAGTAGAGACAGTAATTAACTTCGTCTAAGACTTCGCGCTCGGTCGCGCGCGCATCTGTTAACCGGAAGCCGACGCGTCGGCGCAGATTCTTGTCGAGCCCGCGTATCTGCTCAGGCAGATCGGCGTTAGCTCGTTCGAGTTGAACCAAGTGCTGGTAGTCGAGCGGGTGCGGCGTGCGAAAAGAGACCCAACTTTTGACGCGCTCCTTCGCCGCCGGTTGCGTCATGTGAATCGATGCCCACGTCTCGACCAGACGCAGCGAACTTTTAATGAAACGCGCTTCGTCGTTCTGCTCCGCGACGCTCTGAACAGCGACGTTTTGAACAGCCTCACTCTCAAACTGTTCGAGTGCACGCGCAGTCTCCTCGCTCGCCCCGAGCAGAGAGAGGGCCGCTTTGATCTCACCCGCCATCTTCGTCGTTGCGTCGTTGTCTGTCGCTCCGCTTTTCTCGACGAACTTCTCCCACGCGAGCAGGCGCGAAGTCATGCGCGAGACGGCCAGCTCGTCGTCGAGCGCAAGCGTATCGACGAAGGCGGTGCGGCGTAGAGAGTCGAGCGCGGCGTGCACTGCGTCCACGTCGAACGTGAGAGCTTTCTCGGCGGGCACGCGTTTGATGGCGCGGCGCGTGATAAAAGTTTTGAACTCAAAGATCGCATCCTGCGCGCGGATCGAATCAGCGTGAGCATCGCGCTCGCGCTCGATATGGAAGAGGCGAGCGATAAAGCGTGAGAGGTGCGCAGATGCGGCGATGAGCAGATCGGATTCAGCCCTCGTGCCCCGGAGGTTCGCGCCGCGCGCGCGCGTGTATTCGATGAGCGAGGCATGGAGCGTCGCGTCTTCGCGCTCAAGCTCTGCATAGAAACTGTGGGTCAGATCGCGCAGTCGCGCGGGGCGATAGAGGTCTGCGTAGGTGAAGCCTTCGATGCCAAGTTGGAAATCAGTTTCGGGCGTTAATGCAGGTGAGAGGGAATGATCTTTCGAAGTTGTATTCTGCATAAGGTCGATGAAAATTTAACGGGCAGGGCGTTGTCGATCAGGAGTATAACATCGCGATGGCGCGTCGCATAAACGCGCCCATACGCTTGTCAATCACGCGCGCCGACACCTATAATCGCTGCGTTATCTGGCGCGTTGGTGTAGTTGGTTAACACGCCGCATCACAAAAAGGTATGCTTAAAAGAAGTTGGGACGAGCAGCAGTTAAGAGAGGCTGTCAAAGTTTCCACTTCATGGTCGGGCGTGATGCGGCATTTGGGTTTGGCGGTCGCAGGTAATAGCGTCAAGGCGGTACAGGCTTTAGCTAATGAGCTTGGCTTGAACGTGGCACACTTCAAGGGGCATGGTTGGAGTAAAGGTCTATGCGGTCTGCCTTCTCCTCCTCAAACTATTTCTTTGAGTGAGATTCTGGTAGAACAATCGACATATACAAGCTCAAAGGATTTGAAACGACGTTTATTCAAGTCGGAATTAAAAGAGAAGCGTTGTGAGCAATGTTCAAACATCGAATGGATGGGGCAGGAGATTCCTTTACAGCTTGATCATATAAATGGTATTAGAAGTGATAACAGAATAGAGAATTTACGAATTCTCTGTCCTAATTGTCATGCGTTGACCCCAACGTGGGGAGGAAGAAATCACAAGGCCCGTTCGTCTAGGGGTTAGGACGTAGCCCTCTCAAGGCTAAAACACGAGTTCAATTCTCGTACGGGCTATCAAATTTAACAGGGCGTCAAAGTTACGCGAAGAAGGTCGTGGTCAACAGCCGCGACCTTCTTTGTTTTCGAGTGAGCCGCTATACTTATCAGCAGACGCTCGCCTGCCGTCAGTCCATCAGTTCGTATGCGCCCGATGAAGCTCCACACGAAGACGACGCTCGTTGCGTCGGCGATCACGCTCGCCGTCTTGGGCGTCGTGCTCGCGCTCGTCAGCGAGCGCGTGGCGGAGCGCGTGCGCGAGGAGCAGAAGGCCCTCTCGACGGCGCAGGTGCAGGCGCTCGCCGCGCGCATCAGCCAGATGCCCGCGCCACGTGATCCGGAAGAGCTGGCGCGAGTAGCTATCTTCGCGCACGGCGCGCGCCCTGATGCCGTGACGGTGCGCGTCTGGGAGCGCGTCGGCGGCGTCTTCCAGCAGGTCGCGGCTTCGGCGGGGAGCGAGCCTTCAGAAGAGATTCCCGAAGAGACGAGGGCGGCCCTTCGTAGTGGGATGCCTTCGAAGAGCGAGACGCCGCTCGTCGATGCGAACAACTCGCGCTATCGCGTCTTCGCTCCCTTCACGGAGAACGGTCGCGTGAGCGGCGCGGTCGAGATCGTCGAACGACTCGATAGCGCGCCCGCGATTGCGTGGGAGTATGGACGTAGCGCGATCTGGCTGGGTCTCGCAGCCGTTCTCATTATCACGTTCGGCTTCTCGCTGCTCTTTCGTCAGACGGTCTATCGTCCGGTCGAGCGTCTGCTTGCTGCGATGGAGAGAGCGCGCGCGGGCGATCTTGAAGCGCGCGCGCCTGAGCTTGCGCCGAACGAGATCGGCGTGCTCGCGCGCGAGTACAACAGCCTCATCGACCGCTTGCGTGCGATGACGCAGGAGCGCGAGCGGCAGAAGGAACTGTTGCAGGTGAGAGTCAACGAGGCGACCGCCGAGATCGCCGAGCGCAACTCGCAACTCGAAGATGCGAACCTCGAACTGTGGCGCACCGCGCGCCGCCTGACCGAACTCGAACGACTCGCCGCCGCCGGTCAGACCGCCGCACAGTTCGCGCACGAGGTCGGCACGCCGCTAAATTTGATCAGCGGTCACGTTCAGTTGCTGCTCATGTCGGGCGCGCACGCCGACACGCCGGGCGCGCGCGAACGACTCCAGACGATCAGCGCGCAGATCGAGCGCATCGAGCGCATCGTGCGCCGGATGCTCGACCGCACGCGTCCCGAAACCGGCGACCTTGAGCCGCTCGATCTGAATGCGCTCCTGCGTCGCACCTTCGACGCGACCACGCCGACGCTCGACGCCAAAGGCGTCCACCTCGTCGCCACGCTCGCAGAAGACCTGCCCCTCGTGCGCGGCGACGCGGATCGACTCCAACAGGTCTTCATCAATCTCATCAACAACGCGCTCGATGCGATGCCCGACGGCGGCGAGATGCGCATCACCACTTACGCCGAAGAAGGAGACGATGCGCGCGCGAGCGACAACGCGATGGCGGACAGTAGCTCGCGCGTTAAGCGCGGCGTCGCGGAGATCGCCGCCGCGTCTTCTCGCAGCGACGAATCGCGTGTGGTCGTCGTCGATTTCGCGGACACTGGTTGCGGCATGACTGACGAGGTGCGCGCGCGCATCTTCGATCCGCTCTACACGACGAAGGCTCGCGGTCGCGGGACGGGCTTAGGGTTGGTCGTTGTCAGTCAGGTCGTCGCGGATCACAGCGGGCGCATCGAAGTTGAGACGGCGCGTGGGCGCGGCGCGCGCTTCCGCCTCGTGCTGCCCGCGTCGCGCGCGGAAGAGAACGTCAAAGACGAAGATATGAGAGAGAGCGCGCGCGTCGGCGACGGTAACGACACGCAGGAGATTGAAGGCGCACGCGCCGTTGATGCGCTTGCGCGCGGCGAAGATAAACACGCGCGTGAGGTCGTCGCGTCCGACTCGCGTGGTGGGTCGTGAGCGTCTTCGTCGCCTAAGATGATCCGATGAAAAAGATACTGGTGATTGATGACGACGCGGCATCGTGTGAGCTGCTCGGCGAGATTTTCGCGGCGCAGGGGTGGGAGACCGCGTCCGCGCAGGAGCCACGCGCTGCGCTCGAACTCGCCGCGCAGACTAACTTCGATCTCGTAGTCAGCGACATCAACCTCGAAGCAGCACAGTCCGGGCTCGACATCTTGCGGAGCTTGCGTGGTCGCGCGCCGGTCATTCTCGTCACGGGTTTCGGGACGCTCGACGCGGCGGTCGAGGCTTCACGCGAGGGCGCTTGGGATTTCATCTCGAAGCCGTTCAAGGTCGAAGAAGTGGTCGCCGCAGCGCGCCACGCGCTCGAACGCGCGAAACCGAAGAACGATTCGCGCATAGAGACCTCAGCCGAAGCTCTCTCGGCGCGCAACGAGGAGGCGGCGGGTCTCTTGGGACGCGCGCCCGCGATGATCGATCTCTACAAAGAGATCGCGCGGGTGGCCCCTTCGCGCTCGACCGTGCTCGTCATCGGCGAGTCGGGCACGGGCAAGGAACTCGTCGCACGTTCAATTCACAAGCACAGCCCGCGCGCGGAGCGAGCCTTCGTGCCCGTCAACTGCGGCGCGCTTGCGGAGACTTTGCTTGAAGCGGAGTTGTTCGGTCACACGCGCGGCGCGTTCACCGGAGCCGAGCGCGAGCGCAAAGGTCTGTGGGAGGAAGCGGAGGGCGGCACGCTCTTCCTCGACGAGATCGGCGAGACGAGTCCCGCGATGCAGGTCAAACTTCTGCGCGCTCTTCAGGAGGGCGAGGTGCGTCGCGTCGGTGCGTCGCGCGCCGTGCACGTTGACGCGCGGGTCGTCGCCGCGACGAATCGCGACTTGGAAAAGGAAGTGAAGGCCGGTCGCTTCCGCGAAGATTTGTTCTATCGTCTGAGCGTCGTTACTTTGCGCGTGCCGCCACTGCGCGAGCGACGCAGCGACATTCCTCTACTTGCCGAACGCTTCCTGCGCAAGGCTTGCGAGAACGCGGGGCGCGACAGATCGTCTCTGCGATTTGCAGACGACACGCTCGCGCTGCTCACGGCTTGCGAGTGGAACGGCAACGTGCGCGAGCTAGAGTCTGCGGTCGAGTACGCCGCTTTGCGCGCGCGCGGCGCGGAGGTCTCGCCGGAAGACTTGCCCGCGAAGTTGCAGACCGCACAGGCGCGCGCCGCCGCCTCACGCTCGCCGCTCGCCTCGCTCTACGCAGACCTGCCCGCGCTCGACGAGCTAGAGCGACGTTATCTTTTGCACGTCCTCGAAGCGGCGGGCGGCAATCGCACGCGCGCCGCCGAAATCCTCGGCATCGACCGACGCACCCTCTATCGCATGGCTGAGAGATTCGCGATCAAACTCGAAGGCGAGTGAGGTGGTTTTTGGAATGACAAAATAGTGGGCGAAGCGTAAACGCAATTCCTACTTCTTCACGCGATAGGTGACGTAAACGCATCCGTTCTTCAACGTCCGGTTGTCGATCAACTCCAAGTTGATCTGCCGCTTCATCGAATGGAAGAGCGGGACGCCTGCGCCGAGCAAGACGGGATGAATGTTCAAGCCGACCTCGTCGATCAAGTTCGCCTCGAAAAGTGATCTCGCCAACTCGCCGCCGCCCATCACGCAGATGTCTTTGCCCTTGCGCCGCTTCAGATGGCGGACGAACTCGGTCGCGTATGTTGGGACGATCTCGACGACGCCGCTTTGATCGTCTTTAAGCGTGCGCGAGAAGACGTAGGTCTTGATGCCCATGTAAGGGTTACTGCCGCCGTGCTTGAGCGCGAACTCGTGGGTTTTGCGCCCCAACAGGAGCGTGTCAATCGTCTTCCAGTAGTCGCGCATGATGCGGGTCGCGTCGTCGCTGGACATGAGCCAGTCAACCGCGCCGTCTGCGCGCGCGATGAAATTATCGAGACTGTTCGCCACGTGGAACGTCACCTTGCGCATCTTTCACCCAGCCTTACTTAAGCGGTTCACTCATCCTTTCACAATGCCAAGCTGATCCAACCTTCATTAACCTTCATCGTGTCGAGCCTATGTTCGCGCCTGTCGCTTTCGGCAGACTGAGCAGGTTGGCGAAGAGTCGATATGCGCCGGGGACTCCGGCGGGGAGCTGTCGGAAGAAAGCATACGAAGTATAGACGTATGCGCCGCGCCCCATGCGCGCGAAGACCATGCCGCCGGAGTTGGCGGGCTCGTTCGCGTCGTGCGATTCGAGGAGCGGCGTGTAGCGCGGATCGAGCGTGATGAAGTTGTAGAGGTTGCGCTCCTGCACCCAGCCGCGAAAGTCGTCATCTGAAATCTTGTTCGGGAAGTTGAAGACCGGATGCTGCGGCTGAAGGATACGCACGGGCGCGGCCTCATCGACAACACGCGAGATGTCGGTCGAGCCCTGCGCGTTTCGCGTCTCCATCGTCGCGGGATAGGGCGGCAGACCGTGCGCCGCGTAGTCGGGTCGTTGATATTGCACGATCAGCGTGCCGCCGCGCTCGACGAAATCGACGAGGCGTTTGTGATTCGCCACGAAGTCTGGGCGCGACTGCGAGGCGCGGATGCCGACGACAATCGTGTCGAAGCGAGAGAGATCGGACGCGGCGAGATCGTCTTCGCCCAATAGGGCCACCTTCAAGCCCATGCGCTCAATCGCCGCCGGAACTTCGTCGCCGCTCCCCATCACGTAGCCGACGCGCACGGGCGCAACACGGAGATCGAAGGCGCGCACCGTCGCATCCGCCGCGACGTAGTAACGGTGCGTCTGCACGTGCGCGTAACTCAGATCACGCTCGCCAGAGTTGAAGTCGCGCGTGATGCTTGGTTGCGTGCGCGCGGAGAATGCGGCGTTGACACTCGCGCCGAATTTGTATGCGCCGGGCGCGACGCTTGCGGGCACGCGCACGTTGAATTTCAGAGTCGTGCGCGCGCCGCGCTCGTCGAAACTAAACTGCGCGGGCGCGGGCTCGCTCCAACCTGCCGGAACAGTGAGCCTCACGGTTCCCTTCACGATCGGATCGCCCTGCGCTTCCGTCGTGCGCCGCACGTTGTTCGTGAGTTGCACGGTGAACTCGACCGACGACTCACCACGCGACGCACGCACGCGCGGGATGATGACAAGTGAAGGCGAGAGCCGCACGTCCAACTCCGGCACAACGTTCAACTCGCGTCGCACCTCGCCGCGCACGTTATCCAACAGGCGAAACTCGACCGGCTGCTCGATAGTGAAAGATTCGCCCGCGTCGATCCCGATCACACCAACTAGAGGCGCGGGCGCGAATGGCAACGTCCGCGCGTCGTTCTTGTCCCACTCATACATGTCGCCGCTTCGCGCGCGCTTCAACCAGTAGGGTTGTGTGAGTTGTGCGTCTGGCGGCACGCTCACGCGAAAATAAGTTTCGCGCGTCGCGCGCTCGCGTCCGAACTGTTGTGCCGCGCTCGTCCCTTGCGGCGCGCTCACTTCTTCGACGCGCCAACCTTCGGGCGCGCGCAGTCGCACACTCGTCACACGCCCCTTCAACTCTTCCGGCACGTAGGCGCGCACGACGACGCCAAACGAGTCGCCGCGCGCGACCGTCTCCGTATCCGCGAGCGCATCGACTCGCGCTCCGGTGGCGAGACGGAGCGCATCCACGAACTCACACTCCTTCTCGGCGAGTAGGAAGTCGGTTTCGGCGTGCGCTGGGCCACCTTTCACGAGCGCAAGATTGCGCCGCGCCTCGCGCGTGTGCTTAAGACCGGCGACGAGCGCAGTGAGGACTGCGCGTGGGTCTGAGGCGTTGAACTTTTCGAGCGCGAATGTGGCGTCGCCCTGAATCATTTGCAGATGAACGGCGAACGAGTCGTCCATAAAACCTGCTATACGAGCGATGCCAAAAATCGTTGTGTCGAGCCCGTCGAATATTCCCCGTTCTGTCGCGGCGAACTGGAACGAACTCAGCGCGCTCTCGACGAGACGCACACCCGATGCCTGCTCGCCTTTGAGTTCGAGCGCGGTCTCGCCCTGCGACTTGTGCTGGCTGCGGCCCTCCATCGCCAACTCGTATGCTGAGCGACCGAGCAGAGGATCGTAGTCGCCTGTCTCGATCCTCACGGCCTGCGGGCCGTTCGCGTCACTTGCGCTATTCGCGTTCGCGTTGCTTGCGTTCGCGTTCGGGTTGGCGGAGACGTAGAACTTTCGTGCTTGCCACGGTCGCAAGCCTTCGGCGATCTGTTCGGGGAATTGGGCCGGATCGGCGGCGGCGCGAAATGCTTTGGGCGCGAGGTAGCCGGAGTATTGATGTTGACCATGTCCGTCGGCGGGCGTGCCCTGCCAGCGCGAGACGATGACGAGCGGCCGGAACGTGCGTATGACGCGCACCATGTCGGCGAGCACTTCGCGTTCGTTCCAACGCCGCGTCGTCTCTTCGCGCGTCTTCGTGAAACCGAAATCGAACGTGCGCGCGAAGAACTGTTGGCCCCCATCGAGCCTGCGCGCTTGCAACAACTCTTCGGTGCGTATGACGCCGAGCGCGTCGAACAACTCCGTGCCGATGCGATTCTGCCCGCCCTCGCCGCGATTGAGCGAAAGATACGCGACGCGCGCGCCGTCGCCTCGCGCGAGTTTGGCGATCAGAGCCGAGTCTTCGTCGTCCGGATGCGCGCCGACGTGGAGCACGCTCGCGGTCGTCTGCAGGCGACGCAGCGCGAGGCCGAGACCGACCGCGCCCTCGTCGTAAACGGGTCGCACCTGCGCGCGGCTCGCGTCGAGTGATGCGAAATTGAAAGACGTGAAGAGGAGAGAGAGGGCGAGTGAGAGTTTGAAAGCTGTGATGCTTCGTCGCATTGAATGTCGTTGATGAATCTGTGTCTTCATTGTTCTCAACTCGTGATTCGTTAGTTCAATCCTCGACAACTGCTGCGACAGTCGCTTTGCCAAATGGAAACTCGCGTCGTTTGTAGGCGCGTAGGAGATAGACGATGAGACCTGCGACGATCAAGACAGCCGCGTACTTGATCTCCTTCTGCGCGTTCGGTCGCTTGAAGATGATAAAGACGAAGCCCGCGAAGGCCAGCAGCGAGGGCAGTGGATAGAGCCACATGCGGAACGGTCGCGGCAGATCGGGCCGTCTAATTCTTAGAACGATGACGCCGATGGTCTGCGCGATGAACTGCACGATGAGACGTATGATGACGAGCGCGGCGATCACGTCGGCGAGCCGGAAGAAGCAGAAGACGGCGGCGAACGCGCCCAACGTGAGCAGCGAGACGTAAGGGAAACGATGGCGCGGGTGGATGCGCGCGAACACTTTGAAGTAGTTGCCATCGCGCGCGGCGGCGAAGGGCACGCGCGAGTAGCCGAGGATGAGCGAGAAGACCGAGGCAAACGCCGTCCACATGATAAGCACAGTGGCGACGAGCGCGGCTTTGTGCCCGTAGAGTCTCTCGATGAAAGACGAGATGACGTAGTTCTGCGCGGGCGTCCTCGCGGTCGAAGCGAACTCACGCCACGGGATGACGCCGAGGATCGAGACGTTCATCACGAGATAGATGATCGAGACGAACAGGATCGAATAGAGCACTGCGCGCGGGATCGTGCGACCGGGATCGCGCACCTCGCCGCCGAGGAAACAGACGTTGTAATAGCCCCAATAATCATAGACGGCGACGAGCAGAGCCGCGCCGAGTCCGGTGAAGAACGAACTGTTGAGCGTGAACGCGCCGGGCGGAAAATCGAAGGCGAGTTTGGGATCGAAATGCGTCACGCCTGCGAAGATGATCCAGAGGATCGTGAGCATCACGCCGACCCAGAGAAACTTCGAGAGACGTTCGATGATCGTGATCTTGCGATAGAGCAGGAAGACCGCGAGCGCGACTGTCGCAATCGCAACGAGCGCGACGGGGATCGCGTTGATCTCGACGTTGCCTACAACGGGCAGCGTCCTTTTTGTTTGCTGGCCCATCGCGGGGAAGATGTAAGTTGCGTATTGCGCGAGCCCGATGCAGCCGGAAGCGATGGAGAGCGGCGCGCTGAATGTGAGTTGCCAGATGAAGAGAAACGACATCAGGCGACCGAGTCCGTCGCGCCCGTAAATCTCACTCAAGTATCTGTATGCGCCGCCCGTGCCCGGCAGAGCCGCGCCGAGTTCCGCCCACACCAGCCCGTCGCAGACGACGAGCACTGCGCCAACGATCCAGCCGAGGATCGCCTGCGGGCCATTCATCGCGGCGATGATGAGCGGGATCGTGATGAAAGGGCCCACGCCGATCATGTCGATCATGTTCAGCGCGGTCGCGCCACGGACGCCAACGCCGCGGATCAACTTCGCGCGCTCATCGCCGCCCTCATCAATCGTCGCTTGCGTTACCTCGTTAGTCGCCATGTTCAGGATTCACCGCGCGAGTCAAACTGATCTCACCGCGCTTCGCATGCGCCTCGCACGTATCGCAGCGAGCACGACGAGCGCGCACGCGCCGCCGAAGGTGTCGAGCGCGCTGTCTCTGATCGTGCCGGTGCGCGCGGGGTTGAAGGATTGATTGTACTCGTCGAGCAGCGCGACGCAGATGACGTAGATGAGTGCGGAGACGAGCCAGTGTTGCCGCAAAAAAATTTTCGACGAGGGCAGAAAGGCGCGCGCGGCGAGCAGCGCGAGAGTGGCGTAGCCGGTGAAGTGCGCGCACTTGCGGACGGTGAAGTGGATCGCGGCGACGTGCTCCGCGCTGATACCGGGGAAGAGCCAGCGCGCGAGCGGCTCGATGATGAGCGAGGTGTTCGCCGACGCGCCCGCGCCCGTCGAGAGGAAGAAGATGAGGGCCGTCCACGCGACGAGCGGCGCGTATCGCCATGCGCGCTCGCGGAGATCGTTTCTCTTCATCGCATCGTCGAGTGCGTGTGTCGCCGGGTCGCTCGTTTCGTCGCGTGCCGCCATCGTTCGTTAATTGAAGCCCAAACAAAAGTAAAAGGGAAGCCGCACGCGCCGCTTCCCTTCACTCTCAAATTCGCTTGCGCGCTTTTATTCGTCGCGCATTAAGACTGCGCCGCCGCCGAGCCGGAGACGACTTCGATGATCTCCGTCGTGATGGCCGCCTGTCGGATGCGATTCATGTTGAGCGTAAGCGCGCTGATGAGATCGCCCGCGTTCTTCGATGCGGCGTCCATCGCGGTCATGCGCGCGCCCTGCTCGCTGGCGATTGATTCGAGGAGCGCGCGGAAGACGCGCGTCTCGATGAGTCGCGGCAGTAGTTGACCGAAGATTTCGGCGGGCGGTTGTTCGTAGAGGTACTCGATGTTCGCTTCGGCCGGTTGGGCCTGCGCGTCGTCTTGCGTCTCTTCTTCGGCGCGTGCGACGGGAAGTAGCTGATCGACGACGACGCGTTGTTGCAGCACGGTCTTGAACTCGTTGTAGATGATGAAGACCTTGTCGAGCGAGTCGTCTTCGCGAAAGCGGCGCATGATGTCTTCGGCGAGTTCGACCGCCTCGGTGTAAGAGACGCGCCCTTTGCCCGTCAAGCCGATGTACTCGCCAGCGATCTGGACGGAGCGGCGACGATAGAAGTCTCGACCTTTGCGACCGACGGCCAACAACTCGATGGTCTTGCCCACATGCTCTTTGAGAAACGACTGCGAGGCTTTGATCAGGTTCGCGTTGAACGCACCGGCCAGTCCCTTGTCGGCGGTGATGATGACGAGCAGGTAGCGCGAGTCGCCGCGCACATCTAAGAGCGGATGGTGATAATTTTCGTCGGTGTACTTTGCGAGTTCGGTTAAAACTTCCGTCATCTTCGCGGCGAAGGGGCGCGCGTTGGTGACGCGCTCCTGCGCGCGACGCAGGTTGACCGCCGAAAGCATCTTCATCGCTTTCGTGATCTGCTGCGTGTTCTTGACCGACTTGATGCGCCGTCGGAGATCGAGAAGGTTTGCCATAACTGTTAGCAATCAGCACTCGGCATTCAGCGTTCAGCAGAACCGGGTTGGCTGATTGCTGAACGCTGAACACTTTCAAACTGCTGCGGCGGACGCTGTCGGTCGTGCGTTAACGACGGTCGTCTCGCCCCATTGATCTTTGAAGTCTGTGAGCACTTGCTTGAGATCGTTTTTGATCTCGTCTGTGAGCGTCTTCTTCTCGGCGATGGAGTGCAGTAGTCCGGGATGCGAGTTCTCGACGAAGCGCAAGAGATCGGTCTCGAAGCGGCGCAAGTCTTCGACCGCGATGTCGTCGGTGAAGCCGTTCGTCGCGGCCCAGATGATGAGCACCTGCTTCTGCACGTCCATCGGCGCGTACTGCGGCTGCTTGAGAATCTCCGTGAGACGCTGGCCGCGCGCGAGCTGCGCCTGCGTCGCCTTGTCGAGATCGGAACCGAACTGCGCGAAGGCTGCGAGTTCGCGATACTGCGCGAGATCGAGTCGCAAAGTTCCCGCGACGGACTTCATCGCTTTGATCTGCGCCGAGCCGCCGACACGCGAGACAGAATTGCCGACGTTGATCGCGGGCCGGATGCCTGCGTTGAAGAGATCGGCTTCGAGAAAGATTTGCCCGTCGGTGATCGAGATAACGTTCGTCGGAATGTACGCGGAGATGTCGCCCGCCTGCGTCTCGATGATCGGCAGAGACGTAAGCGAGCCTGCGCCCTTCGCGTCAGAAAGTTTCGACGCACGCTCAAGCAGACGCGAGTGCAAATAGAAAACGTCGCCGGGGAAAGCCTCACGACCGGGAGGACGACGCAGCAGCAGAGAGATTTCGCGATAAGCTGCGGCGTGCTTCGAGAGATCGTCGTAGATCGTCAGGACGTGGCGGCCCGTGTCGCGGAAGTATTCGCCGATGGCCGCGCCCGCGTAAGGCGCGAGGTATTGCATCGCCGCCGGATCGGAAGCCGACGCATTGACGATGATGGAATAGTCCATCGCGTCGTTGTCCTGCAAAGTCTTGGCGACCTGCGCGACCGTCGAAGCCTTCTGTCCGATGGCGACGTAGATGCAGATCACGTCCTTCCCCTTCTGGTTCAGGATCGTGTCGAGCGCGACGGCCGTCTTGCCGGTTTGACGGTCGCCGATGATCAGCTCGCGCTGGCCGCGACCGATGGGAACCATCGCGTCAATGGCCTTCAGGCCCGTCTGCAAAGGCTCTTTCACGGGCTGTCGATCAACGACGCCGGGCGCAATACGCTCGATGGGGTTGAACGTATCGGTCAAGATCGCGCCGCGCTCGTCGAGTGGCTGACCGAGCGCGTTGACGACGCGACCGATGAGCGCGTCGCCCACAGGCACTTCCATGATGCGACCCGTGCGGCGCACGAGGTCACCCTCCATCACCTTCTGAAATTCGCCGAAGAGCACGACGCCGACCTTATCCTCTTCGAGATTTAGGGCCAGCCCGCGCACCTCGTGCGGGAAGTCGAGTAGTTCGCCCGCCATCACCTTTTCGAGTCCGTGCACCTCTGCGATGCCGTCGCCGACTTTGATGACGGTGCCGATCTCCGTGACGGTCACGCCCGTCTCGAAATTCTCGATCTGCTGGCGGATGATGTCGCTGATTTCGTTTGCTCTGATCGGTTCCATAAGATTTTTAACTATGAGCTAGAAACGATGGACGATGAGATGAAAGAATAATGACTCCTCTTAGTTCATCGTTCTGCGTTCATCCTTCATCGTTCCATTCACTGTTCTCCCGCGATGCGCTGTCGGATTTGCTGTAGCTGCGTGCGCACGGAGCCGTCATAGACGGTCGAACCGATGCGCGTCGTGACGCCGCCGATCAAGTCTTCATCGACGGTGAATTGGAGACGCACGCGCCGCCCCGTTAGGTTCGATAAACGCTCGCGCAACCCATCTTGCAAGGACGAAGGAACATCTCGCGCTGTCGTCACCTGTGCGACCACGACACCGGAACGGTCGTCCAACTCACGTGCGAACCGTTTGTTGATCTCGCCGAGATCGAGAAGTCGCTGATTGCGTAACAGAACCTGTAGGAAGTTCGCCGTCGTCGGGCGGACGCGCGCGCGCGCGACGAGTGTGCTCAAGACATTGCGCTTTTGATCGTAAGGGATCGTCGGGTTACGAAAAACTTCAATCAGATCGGAGCTACCCGTCATCATCGACTCCCACGCCGACAACTCCTCCTGTACCTCGCGCGCTTCTCCATGCGCCATCACGACATTTGCGAGCGCCGCCGCGTAACGGCGGGCCATGCTCTGCACGCTCAACGACCGTCTCCTCCCAAGCTCTCGACATATTCGCTCATCAAACGCGCGTCGTCTTCCGCACGTATATCACGCCGGATCAACTCTTCAGCCAGACGCGTGCTCTGTTCTGCAACGTAGCGACGTAGTTCCTGTCGCGCAGCCTTTCCCGCACTCTCAATTTCGCGCTGCGCCTGCTCGCGCAACTTCCTCATCTCTTCCTCAGTCGCGCGCACGATGCGTTCACCCTCTTCAGCAGCTTCCTTCTGCGCCTGTGCGCGGATCGTCTCAACCTCGATGTTCAGATGTGCCAGCGTCGCTTCAACTTCCTTCAGCTTCGTCTCCGCCGCAACGCGCTCCTCTCGGGCGCGTATCAACTCTCGTCGAACAGCTTCTCGCCTCGTCGCCAAAGACTCACTTAGCGGGCGTCTCAAAATATATATAAGCAGCCCGACAAAGATGAAAAGGTTGAAAAACTTCCAGGCTTCCCAGCCCGGATGGTTCCACCAGGGAATGTGAGAGATGTCTTGACTGAGCAAGATGAAGGCTGTGGATAGAACAGGCATTTTATGGACGAATGCAGTTTATTGGGAATGATGAAGGACTTGTCTGCTTATCTCTAATGCTATGCGGTGACTATCTTCTTCTAAAGTTAACTGAGCTTGCGCTACCTGTGTTTGGATTGACCCTTTCTCTTCGAGGGTTAAAGCTTGTAGTTCCTCGCGTAGTGAGCTTAATAAATTTTGTCTCTGTTGCAAAGCTTCAACTCGGTAACTTTCTAAAACGGAGTAGCCTTGAGTGCGTGCCTTCCGCAATGATTGTTTATACTCCTTAAGGTCCCTCTCAATTTTATCTAGAATCATACGCGTCTCGTTAGAGCGTCCTAGTGTTTGCTGCTCTCGCTGTTTAAGAATCCGATTTATAGGACGGAATAGCGTAAAATCTAAGATAAATACCATTAAAATGATCAACAAGATGTGAATAAACAAAGTGCCATCCGGCACTAGTTGAATTGAATCCCCAGCTAAGGCTATAAACATAACCGGCAATAACTACCTTTATTTGTAATTTGCTTAGGTGATAAAAATGCCAAAGATATCATCCAGTTATTAAATCGTCAAGAGATTCCACTAAATTATTGAACCACTAGGTGATGTTACAGAATTGAGGATGGACTGAAAAAGACTCGGACAAGCTAATCTTTAGTTGTGCAGGCTAAAGAAATCACTTGTCCGAGGTGTCCCGCGCGGAACGCACCAGCGGATATACTGGGGTCGGCATGTTCTTCGCTGAACCCGGGGCACCTGGCATCAAGGCAACGGTCCGACACGGACAGCCCTCGAT
>JAVXVG010000011.1:0-36140 GCA_032229975.1 Acidobacteriota bacterium
GTGCTGGTGCACCATGCCGATGCCGAGACGGATCGCATCGTGCGGCGTGTTGACCGCGCGCGACTCTCCGTCGATGATGATCTCGCCGGAGTCCGCCGTGTAGAAGCCATAGGCGATGCGCATCGCCGTTGACTTCCCCGCTCCGTTCTCGCCGACGATGGCGTGGATCGTGCCAGTCGCAACTTTGATGGAGACGCGATCGTTCGCCAGCACGTCGCCGAAGCGTTTTGAGATGTCGCGCAGCTCTAACATCGCGGTCTCTACTCGGTGGCCGCTTCGGCGTTGGCGAGTCGCGCGTCCATCGTGATCTTGGCGATGAGCAGGCGCGAGATGGGACAGCCGAGCTTGGCGTTGTCGGCTGCGGTCGCGAAGGCTTCGGCAGTCGCGCCGGGGACGTTCGCCGTCACGTCCAAGTGGACTTCCGTGACCGTGAAGCCCGCGTCTGTCTTTTCGAGCGTGACGGTGGCGGTCGTCTCGATGCTCTCAGGCTTCATGTCGGCTTTGCCGAGTTGGCCGGAGAGGGCCATCGAGAAGCAGCCCGCGTGCGCGGCGGCGATCAACTCTTCGGGGTTCGTGCCTACGCCGTTCTCGAAGCGCGTGGAGAAAGAGTATTGCGCGTCGGAGAGTGTGCCGCTCGCGGTTGAGATCGTGCCCTTGCCGTCTTGAATCGCGCCGTTCCAGCGCGCCGTCGCTTTACGTTTCATTATTTACTCCAAAGTTTGAATGATTGAATTGCACTGATGTGAAGTTGAAAGTTCACAGTTCAAACTTGCAAGTTCTAACAGTGAACTTTTTGAACTTTCAACTCACTTCGCCATCGCGTCTGTGACCTTGATCTCGCCGGAGATGATCTTCTGCTTCGCCGCTTCGACCTGTTGCAAAACGTCGGGCGCGATCAGATCACGATTATAATTGTCGAGCGCGTAGGCGACGCCGTCCTTGTCGAGTCCGAAGACGTGGAGGCCGCCTTGAAAGCGATGATTCACCACGTCCTCGACGATATTGTAAACCGCGTTATCGACGCGCTTGACCATCGACGTGAGAACGTAACCGGGCTTGACCATGTTCTGATCGGAATCGACGCCGATGACGAAGTGCGTCGCGCGTCCATTCGCATCCTTGCCCGCTTGCTCGACCGCATCGAACGCGCCGAGGCCGGAGTTGCCTGCGGCTGTGAAGATCACGTCCGCGCCTTTGCCGATCTGCGCGAGCGAGAGTTCCTTGCCCTTGCCCGGATTATTCCACGCGCCGTCGCCCACGCCCACGAAGTTCTGAATGATCTTCACGTTCGGATTCACCGAGCGCGCGCCCTCTTCATAACCCGTCTCGAAACGATGAATGAGAGGGATGTCCATGCCGCCGATGAAGCCGAGCGTGCCCGACTTCGATTCCTTCGCCGCGATCATGCCGACGAGATATGAACCCTCGTGCTCGCGAAAGACTAACGAGGCGACGTTCGGCAGCTCGCTCACGCCATCGATGATCGCGAAGTGGACGTTCGGATAATCTTTCGCGACTGACTCCATGATCGGGGCCTGCGCGAAGCCGACGCCGACGACGAGATCGTAGCCGCGCTCTGCGAAGGCCCTCATCGCTGGCTCAATCGAAGTCGGGTTGCCGGGCTCAACGTCTCGCAAAACGATTCCGAGCGAGGGCTTATCGCACGGCGTCCCGTCTAAATGTTTTCCGGTGGCCGCGCAGGTGACGCCGACGAGCGCGGCGTTGTTGAACGAGCGGTCGTCCTTGCCGCCGATGTCATAGACGATGCCGACGCGAATCTTCGAGCGGTCGCCGCCTGCATCGTCCGGCATCGTGCACGCGGCGGGAGCGATGAGCGCGAAGGCGACGAGACACGCGGTCAGAACTTTTTGCGCGGCGTTGCGACTGAGACTGCGATTGAACATTGCGCTCATGCGTCGTTTGAGATTCACGCGCTCACGTCCTTCGATCTTCATTCGCTGATCACGTCCTTGATGAGCTTGTGCGAATCCGCGTGCGGCGGCTCGTCGCCGATTGTGTAAGCCTTCAGGATGCGCGGGGCGGCTTGTTGCTCCTGCGTCTCGTCGCGGCACAGGAGCGTGCCGAGCGTCTGGCCCTCGCGCAACTCCTCGCCGAGCTTCGCGTCTGCGAAGTAGCCGACCAATGGATCGATCTTGTCTTCGACCCGCACGCGCCCGCCGCCGATTGAGGCAAGAGCGAGACCGATCTCCGCCGCGTCGATTGCCTTGATGAATCCCGTGCGCGTGGATTCTACCGCAACCTCGCGTAGCGGCGAAGTCTGAAGCACGCCTCGCGGATCATCACACGCGCGCGCATCGCCGCCCTGCGCCTCGACGTTGCGTCTCAAACATTCGAGCCCTTCGCCCGATTCGAGCGCGCGCAGAACGCGTGTGCGCGCCGCTTCGATTGATGTTTCGATGTTCGACAAAAAGACCATACGGGCCGACAGCTCGACGGAGAGATCGCGCACGGCCCGCGCGCGATCATCAACTTCGCCGCGCAGAATCTCGATGCACTCGACAACTTCAACCGCATGACCGACGGCGCGACCGAGCGGCTGGTTCATGTCTGTCAGCAATGCTTCGGTGCGAACGCCGAAGGCTCTGCCGGTCTTCACGAGTGCGTGCGCGAGTTCGCGCGCGTGCGCTTCGTCGTGCATGAACGCGCCCGTTCCCGATTTCACGTCGAGCACGAGTGCGCCGAGTCCCGCCGCGAGTTTCTTCGACATGATCGAAGCGACGATCAAAGGGATCGCTTCCACCGTCGCCGTCGCGTCGCGCAGCGCATAGAGCTTCCGATCGGCAGGCGCGATCTCTGCGGTCTGGCCCATCATCGCGAAGCCAACGCGATGCAAAATCTCGTGCGCCTCTTCCGTCGAAAGGCGCACACGGTAGCCGGGGATCGATTCGAGTTTGTCGAGCGTGCCGCCGGTGTGGCCCAAACCCCGGCCCGAAATCATCGGCACACAGACGCCGCACGCGGCGGCGAGCGGCGCGATCAGGAGCGATGTCTTGTCGCCGACGCCGCCCGTCGAATGCTTGTCGGCTTTCGGCTTCGCGATCTCCGAGAAGTCGAGCGAAGAGCCTGAGTGCAGCATCGCATCCGTCAGCGCGAACTGCTCCCCCTCGTTCATCCCGCGCAAGAAGATGGCCATCAACAGCGCGGCAGACTGGTACTCCGCGAACGAGCCGTCCGTCACGCCGCCGACGAAATATTTGATCTCTTCTTCGGAGAGCGCGCCGCCGTCGCGCTTACGACTGATGATGTCCTGTGGTCTCATAAAAGCAGAGGTTAGAGGTCAGTAGTTGATCCGTTTATTATAGAGTTCGCCCTTAATCATGGCCGGAAGAGTAGTCGCTTTTATTAACCTCTGACCTCTGTCTTTTGTAGCAGCACGACCGCGTGAGCCGTGACGGCCCGGCCCTCGCCGACTGCATCGAGCCCTTCGCCGGTCTTCGCCTTGATGCTGATGCAAGCCACGTCGAGAGCGAGGACTTGCGCGAGGCGTTCGCGCATCTGCTCGACGTAAGGGCGCAAGCGCGGACGTTCGAGCATGACGGTTGAATCGACATTGACGATCTCATAGCCGCGCTGTGATGCAAGCCACACGACGCGCGCGAGCAATGCGAGACTATCGGCGTCCTTCCACTGCGGATCGCGGTCGGGGAAATGCACGCCGATGTCGCCTTCGCAGAGCGCGCCGAGGAGCGCATCGGTCAGCGCGTGCGCCAGAGCGTCGGCGTCCGAGTGGCCCTCCGCCCCGCGATCAGACTCGATGCGAACGCCGCCGAGAACGAGCGGTCGCGCTGGCGCGAGACGATGCGTGTCGTGTCCGATGCCGATGCGAAACATAAGTCTGGAGTTGAAAGTCTCAAGTCGGAAGTCTGGAGTCGGAAGACAAAAGCTCTTTGCTTTAAACTCCAGACTCCAGACTCCGGACTCCAGACTTGAGAAAGATTTCCGCCAGCGCGAAGTCTTCCGGTCGAGTGAGCTTGATGTTGCGCGCGTCGCCTTCGACGGCGGCGACAGTTGCGCCGAGGCGTTCGACGAGTGCGCAGTCGTCTGTCGCGTCGATCCCTTCGGCGAGCGCGCGCTCGTAGGCGCGGCGCAGCAACTCGAAGCGGAAGCATTGCGGCGTGAGCGCGCGACGCAAGTTTGCGCGCTCGTAGGTCTGTGTGATCAAGCCGTCGCGGACTTCTTTGATCGTGTCGGTCGCGTGTGCGACGAGCGCGGCAGCCCCGTGCTTTTCTGCCGCGCGCACCGTCGCGTCGATCTCCGCAGGGCCGACGAAGGGCCGCACGCCGTCGTGCACGGCGACGATTCGTACAGTCGCATGATTGATCGCTTGCAGTCCACGCCACACAGACTCTGTGCGCGTCGCGCCGCCCGCAACGACGCGCGCGAGTTTCACCAGACCGTGCTCTCGTGCGGAAGTCTCAAACTCTTCGGCGGAGTCGGCGGGAACAACTGCTATCGTCCGCGTGATCGTCTCGCACTCCTCGAAGCGTCTGAGCGTGTGGACGAGGACGGGCGTGCCGCAGAGCAGACGGAACTGCTTGGGTCTCGCGCCCGCGCCCGCGCGCGTGCCGCGACCGGCGGCGACGATGATGGCGACGTTCATGCGCGGCGAACGAAAGTGTGCGGGTGTGGCGTTGGCAGAAGTTTGTAGGCGGCGACTCGCAGGCGCGCGGCTGAATCTTTATGATTGCGTTGACGGATCGGGCTCGATGCTGCGCGCGGCGACTGCGGGCGCGCCCTGCGGTTGCTGCTGCTGCGGTCGCGTGTCGCGATACGGTTGGCGTCGCGCGCCGCCGTTCATGCCGCGCGTGTCCGTCGTGTGAATCCCTGCGCCCTCGCCCGATTCTTCCCAGAGACGACCGAAGATCATCTTACCGGCGGTCGTCTGCAAGACGGAGGTGACGGCGATGTCTGCGTTCTTGCCGATCACCCTGCGCGCATTATCGACGACGACCATCGTGCCGTCGTCCAAGTAAGCCACGCCCTGATTGTATTCCTTGCCCTCTTTGAGAATGAAGACGCGCATCTGCTCGCCCGGCAAGACGACCGGCTTCAAAGCGTTCGCCAACTCGTTGATGTTCAGCACAGAGACGCCATGCAGTTGCGCCACCTTGTTCAGATTGAAGTCGTTCGTGACGACAACTGCATCCAAATGTTTGGAGAGTTCGAGGAGTTTCAGATCGACTTCGCGCACGGCGGGGAAGTCTGTATCGATGACCTGTATGTCGAGCTTGCCGTTCGTCTGCAAACGATTGAGCATATCGAGCCCGCGCCGCCCGCGCTGTCGCTTTGAAGAGTCGGGCGAGTCGGCCACCTGTTGAAGCTCTCTCAGGATGAACTGCGGGATGACGATTGTGCCGGAGAGGAATCCTGCTTCCGCCACGTCTGCGATGCGACCGTCGATGATGACCGACGTGTCGAGAATCTTCTGATCGCGTCGCGCGGTCTTGTCCTTGAAGATGCCGCCCAAGGCCGAGATTTCAAGATAGTCGCCCTTCTTCGCGCCGACGACGAGTCCGATGTAGGCCATCAGAAACGTGAGAGAGAGCGTCAGAAAAGTCTTCGTCTCCGGCGCAACCGCGTTCGACTCCTGCCGGCTGATGAGCGAGCCGATGAGGAACGCGCCGATGATGCCGAGGATCGAGCCGACCGCCGCACCGAGCAAAGTCTTCAGAGACGCGCGCTGGATGCGCGTCTCAAACAGGATGATCGCGCCCGCGACGATTGCGCCAACCGCCGCCGACGCGGGGCGATTGCCGTGGATCGGCTGCAACACGTAACCCGCCGCCACGAGTATGGCGGTGAACACGAAGCGTATGAGCATGAGGTCAACGTGCATGACGGTTTCAGATAGTATCACGCGTCGCGGAATTGCGGAACGACGATTTATGATCGCTATAAGTTGCAGGCGCGTCGCGTAGTTTATCCAACTCCACCAGACGCCCGCTCATCTGGCCTGACCATCCACGGGTATCCGGATAAAAATTTTTGCACATCAAGCGTCATGCTGATGAACCCACTCTCCTCGACGCTTTCGTCAGAGTTTGATTCTTTAACGAGACCGGGACGGCGACTCCACTCGAAGCAATCGGCAGCTTCGTAAACCGAGAGGGTTCTTAAATTGTTTGCGAGCACGCGCGCACTAATCTTCCTGATGTTAAGGACTCTGTATATCCAACCGATCAGGCTCAGGCCCGAAAGGAGCATGAGCTTCGGGTCTCCTCCTCTTTCGCCGCGAATAAAATTGTCCAGCTCCGCGCTGTCGCTCGTGATGCTGCACGCGCCTAAATTCCCGGTCCCCTTGCCCGTCGCATCCAAGACAAGAAAGAGTATGCGTGTGTCATCTTTAATGACGACGTTGTTCAGCCAAGACTTAGTCCGCTCATCGCTCACTTCAAATTGCGTGAAGAAGAATCGCTCGAACCTTCGCCTCCAAGCCGTCAGTGAGTTGATAATCTCCGTATCGTTGGCGAGGCGGCAATCGATTGGTCTTAACAGACCGATCTTCACGTTCTGATCATTGACGACAGGTATCTCCGTATCAAAGTCCAGTTGATCATCTTTCGTTTCGAGTCCCTTCAGCGTCCTGATCACTTTTCGTTGATACTCATTGATTGCGCTCATCGCACGTCGTCCCTTCCCCATGCTCATCAATTACCCGACACCCACAGGACGCAAAACTTTAATGAGTGAACGACTCTGAATCCGCCAACACTAATCAGAACAACTCGTCCAGAGCCTCTTCGACCGAGCGCACGCCGACGACGCGCAAGCCTAAGAGTCTTTGCAAGCCTTCGGCGTTTGACGCTGGGAGCACCAGTTTCTTAAAGCCCATCGCCTGCGCCTCGCGTGCGCGCGCCTGCGCCTGCATCGCGCCGCGCACCTCGCCCGTCAAGCCGACCTCGCCGAACACTGCGGTCTGCGGATCGATGGGCCGGTTCTTGAAACTCGATGCTATCGCCGCGACGACGCCGAGATCGGATGCAGGCTCGTCGATCTCCAAACCGCCCGCGACGTTAACGAACACGTCGTCGCCCATCAACGTCAAGCCGATGCGCTTCTCAAGCATCGCGATCAAAAGCGCGACGCGATTCGCGTCCAGCCCCTGCGCCATCCTCCGGCCCGTGCCGTACTTCGATCCGGCCACAAGCGCCTGCACTTCGACGAGCACGGGGCGCGTTCCCTCCATGCAGGCTGTGACGATTGAGCCCGCGACGTTCTCCGGCCGCTCTTGCAAAAACATCTGCGAAGGATTCGCGACGGGCTTCAATCCTGCGCCCGTCATCTCGAAGATGCCCAACTCGTTCGCCGCGCCGAAGCGATTCTTCGCCGCGCGCACGATGCGATGATTGTGATGTCGCTCGCCCTCGAAGTAGAGAACCGTATCGACGATGTGCTCCAGCGTCTTGGGGCCTGCAATCGATCCGTCCTTCGTCACGTGCCCGATCAGAAAGACAGGGATGCCGCGCCCCTTCGCGAGCATCAGAAACTGGCTCGCCACTTCCCTCACCTGCGAGACCGATCCCGGCGCGCTCTCGATCTTCGGCGAGAAGACCGTCTGAATAGAATCGACGATGACGGCCGCAGGCGCGTCGCGCTCGACTTCATCAAGGATCGCTTCGAGGTTCGTCTCCGGCAGCAGGAAAAGATTCTTCGCTTCGATGCCGAGTCGCTCGCCGCGCATCTTGATCTGTCGCTCCGACTCCTCGCCCGAAACGTACAACACGCGCTGGCCCTGCGCGCTCAACTTGTCGGCGACTTCGAGCAGCAGCGTCGATTTGCCGATGCCGGGATCACCGCCGATCAAAACCAGACTGCCGGGCACGATGCCGCCGCCGAGCACGCGATCAAATTCCGTGATGCCCGAAGAGACGCGCGCATCGTCCTGCGATTCGATCTCGCCGTAAGCTATCGGCTTCGAGTCGCCGAAACTCAGCCGCGCGCGCGCCGCCGCGATCCCCTTCGGCGCAGTCGCCGCACGCTCCTCGACGAGCGAGTTCCACTCGCCGCAGTCCGGGCACTTGCCCACCCACTTGCGCGATTGATGCGCGCAATTCTGGCAGACGTAAACCGTTGTCGCAGCCGCTTTCGCCACTTCTTTACAAACTCGACTTTCTTACAAATTCGGCTGATATTTTAACATTTTCGACGTTTTTTCTCAGCCGAATGCGACATGAAATGTGATCAGCTTTACGACGCATCCAGCACTTCTTGAATTCGCTCAGCAGGACGCGCAAGCACCGCGCGATCTCCGCGTTCGACGATGGGACGTTGCAAAAGTTCCGGTCGCTCGACGAGCAGTTTGATCGCCTCGTCGTCGGTGAGATCGCGTTTGCCGAGATCGAGTTCGCGATAGGCCGCCTCATTCTTTCTCAGCAACTCGCGCGGACTGATCTTCATCTTCGCGACAAGCTCGCGCAGCTTCGCTTCACCGACCGGCTCGATGAAGTAGTTGACCTTCGCGTAATCGACGCCGCTCTCACGGAGCAGTCTGTCCACCTCGCGGCACGTCGTTCAAGTCGGCTTCTCGTAAACGATGATCTTGTCTTCCATCATTCTTCCTTTTCTTCATGGAAAGATGCCGCGCACGCGCGTCGCTTCGGCAACGCGACCGACGGCGAGGACGTATGCGCCCGTTCTCATGTCCGTGTTGAACTGCTGGGCCTTCGCGTGTACGTCCGAGAAGGCCTTGCGCATCGTCTGCTCAAGAGATTCGTTGACGCGCTCCTCCGTCCAGAAATAGTTGTACTGGTTCTGCACCCACTCGTAATAACTGACGGTGACGCCGCCCGCGTTGGCGAGAATGTCGGGCACGAGGAAGACGCCCCTGTCCGCGAGCACGCGATCAGCCGCAGGCGTCGTGGGGCCATTCGCCAGCTCCGCGATGATCTTCGCCTTCACGCGCTCGACGTTTCCGAGCGTGATGCTGTTCTCAAGCGCGGACGGCAACAGTATGTCGCAATCAGCTTCGAGCACGTCTTCGCAGCCGATCTCCGAAGCGTTCGCGAGCCCCTTCAGGCCCTTCGTCTCCGCCTTGTAACGCAGCGCAGCCTGCACGTCGATGCCCCGCTCGTTCGCGACGCCGCTACGCGAGTCGCAGAGCGCAACGACACGTGCTCCGTCCGCCGCGACGAGTCGCGCGACGTGACCGCCCGCGTTGCCGAAGCCGTGGACGGCGACGCGCGCATCCTTCAAGCTCAGGCCCTTCACGCGGCACGCCTCGCGCAGAGCATAGAGCGCGCCACGCGCCGTCGCTTCGCCGCGACCAGCCGATCCGCCGAGCGAGACGGGCTTGCCCGTCACCACGCCGAGTTCCGTGTGACCGCGCACCATCGAGATCGTGTCCATGATCCAAGCCATCGTCTGCTCGTCCGTGTAAACGTCGGGCGCGGGAATGTCGCGGTCGGGCCCGATGATGGGCGCGATCTCGAAGGCATAGCGTCGCGTCATGCGTTCGAGTTCGTCGCGCGACATCGATTTCGGATCGCAGATCACGCCGCCCTTGCCGCCGCCGTAAGGAATGTTGACGGTCGCGCACTTCCAAGTCATCCACGACGCAAGGGCTTTCACTTCGTCGAGCGAGACGTTCGGGTGGAAGCGTATGCCGCCCTTGGCGGGCCCCCGCGCGATGTTGTGCTGCACGCGATAGCCCTCGAAGACTTTCACGTCGCCGCCGTCCATCTTCACAGGGATCGAGACGACGAGTTGTCGCTTCGTGTTCTTCAAAATCTGCCGCATCGACTCGTCGAGTTCCAGACAATCGGCGGCGCGCTCGAACTGCTGCTGCGCGATCTTGAAGGGATTGAGTTCTTCCTGCGCGTCGGCTGCTCCGTGCGTCGCGTCGGGTTGCGGTTGAGCCATCGAATGTCTCCTCTCGTCTCTATGCGTGCTGTGTGGGCGCGAAGACTGACGGGACGACCCTTAAACTTGGAAAGCGAATCGAATGATCTGACTGTGATTGATTGCGTCCGCTGGCCCGTCGGAGTGAAGCGCGAGAGCGCACGCGGGAACAAGCGGCACGCGCGCGGAGTCTAACACAGAGTCCATCCTTTGAGACCCACTGGCGCTGTCACGAAGAGAGGACACAACGAAGATGTTTCAAAACCTGATCGAATCCGGCTCACACCGTAAAGACATTGCGCGTCGCGGTCGCTTCCTGCTCGGCACGCTCGCGCTCTATTCCGCGCTCGTCGCCACGGCGGGCGTCGCCAGCGTCTATGCCTACAACGCGCGCCTCGACGCTCAAAACTACGAAGTCACGATGCTGCCGTCGTGGGCTCTGCCCGCAACGACTCATACGATTGTTCACAACGATCCGCCCACGCATGCAGGCCACGCGAACACGAGCGAGGTCTCGATCCGCAAACAACTCGTTCTCGATCTCAACACGACATCGCACACTCCGCCGCCGATCTCGACACAGGCAAGCAACGTGCTGCCGATGCCTCCCGGTCTAGTGAAACTCGGCAACGTAGATCGCAACGCGTCTCTCATCGGCGGCCCTAGTCAGATTGGCCCCGGCGGCGACGGTGGGCCGGTCGTCTCGAACTCACGCGCGCAGGTCGTCATCGCGACTGATGATCCGCGTCCGCCCGAAGCGATCAAGCCGACGCACGCACCGACGCAACAAAAACCGCTCGCGCTCAGCCAGCTCATCGCGAGCAAGGTCTTGAGCAAGCCCGTGCCGCCCTACCCGGCGATTGCGAAAGCCACGAATGTACAGGGAACGGTAACGGTGGAAATTCTCGTCGATGAGCAGGGACGAGTCGTCAACGCGACGGCGAAAGAGGGCCCCCTGATGCTTCGCGAGGCGGCGCGGCAGGCTGCGCTTCTCGCGCGCTTCACGCCCACGAAGCTCAATGGCGAACCTGTCAAAGTCTCCGGCGTGATCAGCTACAACTTCATGCTTCGATAAGTCTGGAGTCTAAAGTCTAAAGTCTCAAGTCTTGAGTCGGACAATCAGAGACCGTCGAGCTTTCAGCCGCGACTGCTTTGTCATTGACTTCAGACTCCAGACTTGAATCTTCTTGGCACTCGCGCGCCGATGCCGCAGGTGATCTCGTATGAGATCGTGCCGGCATCGCACGCGAACTCTTCGGCGGTGATCGCGCGGTCGCCGTCCGCGCCGATGAGCGTCACCGGATCGTCTCCGGCGACGCCGGGCACATCCGTCACGTCGATGATCGTCAAGTCCATCGAGACGCGACCAACGACGGGCGCGAAGCGACCGCGCACGAGTACGCGCCCGCGATTCGAGAGCGCGCGGCGAAAGCCGTCGGCGTAACCGACGGGCAGCGTTGCGATCAAGCTATCGCGCGTGAGCGTGTGCGTGCGTGCGTATCCTAAAGTCTCGCCTGCGGGCACGCGCTTCAAGAGCGTGATGCGCGTGCGCCAAGACATGACGGAACGCAGCGCGGGCGGCGGGCTTTGCGGTCGCAGCACGTCGCGCCACAGACCGTAGAGCGCGCCGCCGGGCCTGACCATCGATGCGCCCTCCGCGACGCGCGCAAACGTCGCCGCAGAGTTTGACAGATGCTCGACCGTCGGCTCGTGACCGGCCGCGCGAAAAGTTTCAACTGCCGAGACGAAGCGCGTCGCCTGTTCGCGTGTGAACTCTTCAGCTTCGATCTCATCCGCCGAGGCGAAGTGTGTGAGCAAGCCGCCGATGCGAATGTTCTTGAAGTCGTGCAGGCGCGCGGCGAACTCCGCAGCGTCTTCGGCACGCACGCCGAGCCGGTTCATTCCTGTGTCGATCTTCACGTGCACATCCGCGATCATTCCTGCCTCGCGTGCGGCGCAGTCGAACTGCTCGACAGTGTCGAGACGATAGACGATTGGCGTTAGACGTTCGCGCACGCACAGCGCAGCCTGCCCCTGCCAGAAACCTTCGAGGCACAGGATCGGCTTCGACACCCCAGCCTCGCGCAAGGCGATGCCCTCTTCCGGCAGCGCGACGGCGAACCAGTCCGCACCCTCGCGTTCGAGCCTGAGCGCGCACTCGCGCGCGCCATGCCCGTATGCGTCGGCCTTCACAACGCACATCACGCTCGCACGCTCGCCCGCCACACGCTGCACCTCTCGAAAGTTCCACGCGAGCGCGTCGAGATCGATCTCCGCGCACGTCGGACGACACGCGGATGAATCGCGCGCTTGATCACCGGCCTGAAAACTATCGTCTTTGTTCATCGACACGAGCGAGAGCGTGCCGTAAGAAAAGGGCGACTGTCAACGTGCTTGACAGTCGCCCTCGTTCGAGTTCGATCCGAATGGCCGATCGCTAGTGCGCTTCACGCGCGCGGAGCTACGAGTCTCAAAGTATCCGGCAAGCGGTAACTGTCTATCAGAACCCGACGACAGCTAATCGCCGGATGATGGCGCGTGATGATCGTCACGCCACATATTCTCGAAGCGCGTGAACTCTTTGAGGAACGCGAGCTTGACCGTGCCCGTGGGGCCATTGCGCTGCTTGGCGACGATCAGTTCGGCGAGCCCCGCGTTCTCTTCCGTGCGATTGTATTGCTCCTCGCGGTAGATGAACGCGACGAGGTCTGCGTCCTGTTCAATCGCGCCGGACTCACGCAAGTCTGCGAGTTGCGGTCTGTGATCCGTGCGCGCTTCGGGTGCGCGCGAGAGTTGCGAGAGGGCAACGAGCGGCACGTTCAACTCCTTCGCCAAACCTTTCAGCTCGCGCGAAATCTGCGAGACCTCTTGCTGGCGCGACTCCGAGCGACGCGACGAGCCGGACATCAGTTGCATGTAATCGACGATGATCAGATCGAGTCGCTTCTGTTCAGCCGCGAGCCGACGCGCCTTCGCGCGCATCTCAAGCACGGAGATGCCCGGCGTGTCGTCGATGTAGATGCGCGTCTCCGCGAGGCGACCGAGCGCACCGGCCATGCGCGCCCACTCGTCGCGCGAGAGGAAGCCGTTGCGGAAGCGGTGCGCGTCCACGTGGCCCTCCGAGCAGAGCATCCTCATCACCAGAGCCTCTTTCGACATCTCCAGCGAGAAGATGCCAACGACCGCGCCTGTCTGGAGCGCGGCGTTTTGCGCGAGCGTCAAACAGAAACTGGTCTTGCCCATCGAAGGGCGCGCGGCGACGATGATGAGGTCTGTCGGTTGCAGGCCCGATGTCATCGTGTCGAGTTCGCTGAAGCCGGTCGTTAGGCCCGTTAAGACCGAGCCGCGCCCACCCATCTCCTGAACTTTTTCGAGGATGTGATCGGCGACTGGCTTGACGTGTGAGAACCCTTGTCGCGTGCGCTCGTCTGCGAGGGCGAAGATCATCTGCTCGGCGTGGTCGAGGATGATCTGCGCCTCGTCCTCCTCTTCCAGAGCTTCGCTCGTGATCTTGTTCGCGACTTTGACGAGTTGCCGCATCAGAGACTTCTCTTTGACGACCTTCGCGTAGGCGGCGAGGTTCGTGAAGTGCGGCAGGCCATAGGTCAGCTCCGAGATGATCGTGATGCCGCCGACCTGTTCGAGCACGCCTTCGCGCCGCAACTCTTCGCCCAGAAGGATCGGATTGATCTCCGCGCCGCGCTCGCTCATCGAGATCATGGCGCGGAAGACGTGTGCGTGCGCGCGGACATAGAAGTCTTCCGCACGCAGCAGCTCTATGGCCTGATTGACGAGCGCGTTGTCGAGGATGATCGAGCCGAGAATGGCGCGTTCCGCATCCGCACTGTGCGGCAGCGGTCGCTCCAACAGTTGATCGCGTGTGGAGTCGGAGGCGAAGTTTTTAGCCATCAGGAGTACGGCGAAGTTTGTTTGTCTGGAAGAAGGAGTAACGGCGAACTTATTTGACGAGGCGCGCCGCGCTGACAAGCGACGCCGTCAGCGCGGCACTATACTACGAAGCAGAGGGCGCGACAACGGCAAGTTGTCGCGCCCTCATTTTATGTGGGGTTAAACGGCGGACTACTGATCGTCGCTACCCGCGACTGCTTCCGCTCCGTCGCCGCCTGCGTCTGTTGCGGGCCCTGCGGCGGTCGCAGCAGCCTCGCCGCGCGGCGTAGTCGTCTCGCCGCCCTCGCCTGTGACCGTGACGGGAACTTCGACGTTGACCTCGCGGTGGAGTCGAACGTTGACGGTGAACTCGCCGGTCTCCTTGATCGGCTCGCGCAGTTGAATGCGTCGGCGGTCGATCTCGTAGCCCTGCTCGCGCAGAGCCTCGGCGATGTCCATCGAAGTCACCGATCCGTAGAGGATGCCGTGCTCGCCGACCTTGCGCGTGAAGTTGAGCGAGAGCTTGCGCACCAGCTCAGCCTGCTGCTCGGCTGTCCCGCGCTCTCTCGCCTCGCGCTTCATCAGCGCGCCACGTTCCGCTTCGATCTGCTTGACGTTTCCGGCAGTGGCTTGCACGGCCATCTTTCGCGGGAGCAGATAGTTTCTCGCGTAGCCGGCCTTGACGCGCACGATGTCGCCGCGCGCGCCCAAGTTGTCCACGTCTTCTCGCAAGAGGATTTTCTTCTGTGCCATCTCTTTTGTCGTCCCTCCTCAGTCAGCCGCGTAGGGCAGCAGTGCGATGTTGCGCGCGCGCTTGATCGCTTCGGCGAGCATACGCTGGTGCGGCGCGCACGCGCCCGAAATTCTGCGCGGCATGATCTTGCTGCGTTCGGGGACGTAAGACTGCAACAGCTTCACGTCCTTGAAGTCGATCAGATCGACCTTGTCCAGACAGAAGCGGCAAACTTTGCGACGACGAAAGCGTCGATTGTTGCCACCGCCGCGACGATCACCTCCGCCGCCGCCTCTCTCGTTATCATCTCCGTCATGACCTCTATCGTCTCTATTTCTCGACATGATTCCCTCTCAAACTTTTCTTCGGCGACCGGCGACACTGCGCAGCTCATTCGATCTTGATCGATGAACGCGACAAGCGTTGCGGCCGCGAAACCTGTGAACGGAAAAGTCGAAGCGTAAAAGTTTTTACGCCTCGTCCTCCTCGGCTGCGGCTGCGGGCGGGGCGATGAAAGCCGGGGGAGTCGAGCTGCGTCCGCCCCCTCTGCTGCCTGTCGGCGGTCGCTTCGAGGCTCTGAGCGCGCGCTTCGCGCCCAGTTTCTCTGCGCGCTGACGATCCTCATCGACGCGCACGGTCAGATAACGCAGCACTGCGTCGCTCACCCTCATGCGTCGCTCAAGCTCGGCGATCTCCGCGCCCGTCCCCTCGATCTCGAAGAGCCAGTAGTTGCCCTCGGTCTTGCGACCGACGTTGTAGGCGAGATGCCTCCGGCCCATGCTCTCCGAGCGCGTGAACGTGCCGCCCTGATCGGTGACTATCTTTTGTAGATTTTCGACGAGACTCGTCGCCTCGCCTTCCGGCGTGTCGGTGTCGATGATGAAGACGACTTCGTAAACTCTCTTCTCTGCCAAAACCTCATCCTCCTTTTGGATGTCGAGCCTCATTCTTGTGAATGAAGCAAGAAGGAAATAGCTGGTCAATGGTGAATCGGAAATGGTAAATGGAAAGACTGCTTAGCTCATCGCCATTTACCACTCACCATTCACTATTTACCCGTTGTAAGCTGCCATCGCTCTGTCAATGCCATCTCTGACGACGGCGCGGAGCGCGTCTCGTGCGCGTTCCAGAACTTTTTCGACTTCAACGCGCTGCGCTTGCGGGAAGCGTTCGAGCACGAACGAGCGCGTGTCGGACAAAGGGTGCGCGGGCTGTATGCCGATACGCAGTCGCATGAACTCTTCCGTGCGCAGAGTCTGAATGATGCTCTTCAGGCCGTTGTGCCCGCCAGCCGATCCGTGAGCGCGCAGACGGATCGTCCCGAAGGGCAGCGCAAGATCGTCGCTGATGACGACGAGATCGCTCGCGGGTTTCAACTCCCTCTTCTTCGCGAGGCACGCGACCGACTCGCCGCTCAGGTTCATGTAAGTCTGCGGCTTCGCCAACTCGACGCCGCGACCTTCCACATCCGCAAGTCCGACGAGCGCGCGACACTCTGCCCGTTTGATTTCACGTCCCGCTTCACGCGCCATAAGATCGACAAGCATGAAGCCGAGGTTGTGGCGCGTCCACTCATACTGCGCGCCCGGATTGCCGAGCCCGACGATCAGGAGACGCGTTGACATGGCAGCGCGGCGCGGCGACTCGTAGAGTCAGTAAACCTTCGGCGACGCAGAGGCAGGCGACACTTCTTCGCGTCGCAGTCTCAGCGCAACGCGCGTGACTACGTCGCGCCTTCCTCTTCCTTCTTGCCCTTCGCGATCACTTCCGGCTCGGCAGGAGCTTCCTCAGTGACGGCGGGCACTTCGACCGGCTCCTCGCGCACGACGCCGACCGTGGCGATCACTGTGTCGGGCGCGGAGAGGATTTCGATGCCCTCGCTCAAGGGGATGTCCGAGACGTGCAGCACGTCGTGAACGCCGAGGTGCGACACGTCAACATTGATCGCATCGGGAATTTCGCGCGGCGCGCAGCGAATGTCGAGATCGCGAACGATCTGTTCCAACACGCCGCCGCCTTCGAGCACGCCCTCCGGCTCGCCCACGAGATGCAGCGGCACGGTGACTTCGACCTTCTGGCCCTTGACGAGCCGGCGCAGGTCTGCGTGAACGAGGCGGCCGCGTATGGGATCGATCTGGCGGTCGAGGAACAAGACCTCGTGCGCGCCGACGCCGTCAACGTCGAGCGTGAAGATGGTGTTGTGCCCCGTGTCGCTGCGAAGAATCGCAGCCAGCTCGCTCAAAGGAGCAGCCGCCGAAACAGACGCGCCCTCGCCGCCATAGAGCGTGACGGGCACGAACCCGCGTGCGCGTAAGCGGCGTGAATCATTCTTCCCGCGCCCCTGCCGAAGCTCGGCGCGCACAGTGATCTCTTTTCTCTCAGCCATAAATGAAGTTCCAAGTTACAGGTTCAAAGTTCCAAGTAGCAGGTTCAAAGTTCAAGATTCAGCAACCTGAAACTTTCAACCTGAAACTTTGAACTCAATCATACGAAGAGCGAGGAGACGCTGGTCTCCTCGTGGATCGACTTGATCGCGTTCGCCAGTAGCGGAGCGATACTCAAAACTTTAATGTTGCCCTGTTGGCAGAGCTTGTCGTCGAGCGGGATCGTGTTGGTCGTCACGATCTGCTCGATGGCGGAGTCCCGCAACTTCTCGCACGCCTTGCCTGAGAGCACCGGATGCGTGAAGCAGGCGTGAATGTGATCCGCGCCTGCGCTTTTCAGTGCGGCGGCCACCTTCGAGAGCGAGCCGCCCGTGTCGCACATATCATCGACGATCAGACAGTTGCGCCCGCGCACGTCGCCGACCACGTTCATCACCTCCGCCTCGTTCGCCTTCTCGCGTCGCTTGTCGCAGAGGGCCAGTTCCGCGTTCAAACGTTTCGCGTAAGCGCGAGCGCGTTCGGCCCCGCCCGTGTCGGGCGCGACGACCGTCAGGTTCGGCATCGGGTTCTCTTGATAGTAGCCGATGAAGACGGGCGCGGCGAAGAGATGATCGACGGGGATGTCAAAGAACCCTTGAATCTGCGCGGCGTGCAAGTCCATCGTGAGCACGCGATCCGATCCGGCCGTGGCGATCAAGTTCGAGACGAGCTTCGCGCCGATGGGCACGCGCGGTCTGTCCTTCTTATCCGAGCGCGCGTAGCCGTAATAAGGGATGACGGCGGTGACGCGCTCTGCCGACGAGCGACGAAAGGCATCGAGCATGACGAGCAACTCCATCAGGTTCTGATCCGTGGGCGGGCAAGTGGGCTGCACGATGAACACATCGCCGCCGCGCACGTTTTCGAGAATCTGAAAGTTGAACTCGCCGTCCGAGAAGCGACTCGCCGTCGCCACACCCGGATCGCAACTCAGGAAGTTGCAAATCTCTTCCGTCAGCGCGAGGTTCGCGTTGCCGGAGAAGACCTTGATGCCGCCGGTAGTAGTCATAAAGACAGAGGTTAGAGGATAGAGGTCAGAGGTTAGTAGAAAGATAATCTGTTTAACTAACCTCTAACCTCTGATTCTCTATCCTCTCGCATTTGGCTGGGGCGGATGGATTCGAACCAACGAATGCCGGTTCCAAAGACCGGTGCCTTACCACTTGGCGACGCCCCAATCTCGCCGTCCCGCGCAACGCGCGCAGGGCTCACAAAAACTTTGCACACGCGCCGAACGCACGGCGGTAATCTTCGCGCGAGAGCGTCGCGCACGGGAAGACTTGCCGGCCCTCTCCGACTTCGAGGAGTGTGCGCGCGCGCTCAACTTCCGCACCATTTTCAAAGACGCCGAAGACGCTTGAGCCGCTGCCCGACAGTAACGCGGCGCGGGCACCTGCGCGAAGCAGCGCGTCGCGGGCCCGCTCGATCTCAGGATGCTGTTGAAAGATCACGGGCTCGAAATCGTTGATGAGAGCCGCAGGTGGCGCACCTGATAAATCAGCCTTCGTGCGCGAAATAAGCAGATTAACGGGCACAAATTCCTTTGTCAAGGCAGGGGCGTTCAGAGCTTTGTAAGCATCAGCCGTCGAAATTTTTATGCGCGGCGTGATGACGAGAAGACTCTCTCGCGGCGCATCTTGAAGCGATGCGATCTCTGTGCCTCGCCCCGTGCCGAGCGCAGTTCCGCCCGTGAAGAAGAACGGCACGTCTGCACCGAGTCGCGCGCCGAGTTCGACGAGTTCGTCGCGTGTTGTTTCGATCCGCCAGAGTTGCGCGAGACCGAGTAGCGCGACCGCAGCGTTTGATGATCCGCCGCCGAGGCCACCGCCCACAGGGATCGACTTTGAGAGTTGAACGTGCGCACCGCGTTCGATGAGGAAGCGTTTGCGCAAGGCGTACGCGGCGCGAAGGACGAGGTTCGTGTCGTCAGAGGGAACATCCGCGTCGTCGCATTCGAGTTCGAGTTGATTCGAGTCGAGCGCGTTAAAGGTCAGTCGGTCGCAGAGCGTGATCGTTTGGAAGATGGTGTGTAGTTCGTGGTAGCCGTCGGCGCGACGACCGAGGACGCGCAGAGAGAGATTGATCTTGGCGTATGAAGGAAGGCTGAAAGATTCTCCGCGCGAAAGCAAAACGGCTGACCTCTTCACAGTGGAAGCGCCAGCCGCCTGCTCGTCTGAATCTATTCGTCGGCGTCAGCGCGTGACGAAGACCTGCGTGAAATAGACGCTGCCGTCAGCAGCCTTCGCGATGCCGAGACCGGCGTGCGTGAACTCTGCGCGCAGGATGTTATCGCGATGCTTGGCGGACTGCATCCAGCGTTCGACGGCGAAAGCGACGGGGTCTTCGAAGCCTTGATTATACGCGATGTTCTCGCCGAGCGCTTGCCAGCCGCAGACGCCGCAGGCGGCGGCACGCGCGAAGGTGTCGCGCCCGGTCTCGTCCGTGTGCGAGAGATTGTTGCCGCGCGCCATGCTCTCGGAGTGCTGCCGGGCCATGCGGGCCAGATCGCCGTCCCACGCGAGCGACGGCTCGCCTCTCGACGCGCGCTCGCGATTGATGAGATCGAAGGCGCGACGCTCTTGACTCGACTCGGCAAAGGAGTTGGCGGACGAAGACGCGCCCGCGTGTGCATAGCTCGCGCGAGCCGGACAGTTCGCTGAAGTCGTGATGGCCCGTGCGGTCGGCGAAGCGGTCGTCGTCGCGACGAGGCGCGCGACTGGTCGCGCAGTCGGCGACTGTGCCTTGATCAGTGCGTTTGATCCGAGGAAGACAAAGAAAAGAATGAGCGGGAGCGCGGAGAGATTGCGCAGCGAGCGCACGCGCGCACGCGTTCGGGGGAACGAATTGTAAAGCGTCATCGGGGAACGGTCTCTCTTCGGTTACAGCAACTTTAACCCGGCGGGAGGTCTAACCAATCGAAAGCGACGATGAAGGGGCAGCCGCATCCGACTAATTCCAATGTACAGACGCGCGCGACGACGCGTCAACAGTTATTTTCGCGGCGTTGATTTGCCCGCATGAGACGAGCCAATAGCGACACGCTTGAGCGCGCGAAAAGTTATGTGGCGACTGATCGGAAGAGTCTGTCTTTTAGAAGAGCGTGTTTTCAGTTTGGGAGAGTTGGTTAGTGGCGCGAGTCCCTGTTGATCTTCGCCTTGAGGCGCGTGGTATCAATCGGCTCGGTCGTGAGCGAGAGCGCCTTGCGCCACGCAGCGCGCGCTTCGTCCTGCTTGCCGCGACGCTGCAAGAGATCGCCCACGTGCTCCTGTATCGCCGGAGAGTGCGGGTTGCGGCGTGAAGCGTCGGTTAAATAACGCTCGGCTTCGTCGAGTTGTCCGAGTTTGAAATAGACCCAGCCCAGACTGTCGAGATAAGACGCATTGGTCGGCTCGGAGCGGACGGCGCGCTGGATCATGTCGAGGGCCTCTTTCAGACGCTCGCCGCGCTCGGTGAGAAAGTAGCCGAGGTTGTTGAGCGCGATGCCGCTCTCTGGATCGCTCGCGAGGATTTTGCGAAGCGATTCCTCCGCGCCCTTGAAATCGCCCGCGCGCTCCTGCGCGGACGAGAGCAGGACGAGGGCCTGAATCATCAGACCGGGCGCTTGCTTCGGCGTTATCTGCACGAGCTTCTGCGCCGCCTCGACCGCCTCCTTGCCCCGATTCGCCCCGACGTACATCTGGACGATTGCCTGATTCGTCGAGTAGTCGTTCTCGAAAGTTCCGTTGAGGCGCGAACGCAGGAGCGTCGCCGCCTCGTCAACGCGACCAAGCTCCGCAAGGATCGTCGCTTCGAGACGGAGCAGCGAAGGGTTCTCCGGATACTTCTCGCGCGCGGCGTGCGCGGCGGCGAGAGCTTCCGTGCGCTTGCCTTGCTCGCGCAGAAGATCGATTGAGTAGAACTCCGCCATCAGATCGTTTGCGCCGAGCAGCCGACGCATACGTTCGACCGTCGCAAGCGCATCCGAGTCGCGACCTGCCTGTCGCTGGAGACGCATGATCTCTTCGAGATACTTCGAGGCGAACTGCTTGTCGCTGTCGGCGACGAGCGGCACATCAGTAATGCCGCGCGCCTTGAGCAGATCGTTGTAGGCTTTGATCGCGTCGTCGTAGCGCAGCGCATCTGTGAGAACCTGCGCGAGAGAGACGGTCAGGGCCTCCTGTTTCTTGTCGTCCTTCGCGTTGCGCGAGAGCGCGGAGCGCAGCGTCGCCATCGCATCGTCGATCTTTCCGGCACGCGCCTGCGCACGCGCGAGAGACGCGGCAGACTCCGCGTCGGTGGGGTTCGCATCGGCGACGCGCTTGAGTTCTTCGACGACTGCGCCCGCGTCGCCGCCGCGCTCGGATGCGTCGCTGAGTAGTTGTAGATACTCCTTGTTGCCGGGGTCTGCGACGAGGGCCTGACGGATCGTTGTGATCGCTTCACCGGCCCGACCGGCCTTCAATAATGATTCGGCGAGGCGACCGAGCGCAGCATCGGTCGTGAGCTCGCCGCCCTGCGTGATGACTTGATAGAAGCGCGTGTCGGCGGTGGCCGGCGCGCCGACCCAACGTTTGAATGCCTCGATGGCATCAGCTTCGCGGCCCGTCAGGTGATAGAACTCGCCGGAGAGCGCGAGGGCCTCTGCATCGGTTGGATCGAGGCGCAAGACTTCTTTCAACTCACTGATGGCCCGATCCGCATCTTCGCGTTTGAGCTTCGACTCATCGACGCCGGCGCGAAGCGAGTAGATGCGCGAGAGCAGACGATGGCCGCCGAAGTTGTCCGCGTCGGCGTGCAGGGCCGCCTGTGCCTCGCGCTCGGCTTGAGCGGAATCGTCGAGAAAGAAGAAGGCGACCTCGGCGAGCGCGGTGTGCGCTTCGGCGAAAGTAGGATCGAGCGTCGCCGCCTGCCGGAAAGCCTCTTGCATGGCGGTGAGTGATTCACGCGTGATGTTGCCTGTGCTCTTGGCGCGAGAGAGATAGCGTTGGCCTTCGAGCAGCTTCGCGTAGGCGCGCGCGCGTGCTTCGCGTGGAGTGGTGAGCGGCACTTCTTTGATCTGCGCGGGATCGACTTGCGCAGTCGCGCTCGCGGAGTTCGGCTTGGGCTTCGCGGGCGTCGGCTGCGGCGTGGCCTGCATCGCGACGGCCACGTCAATAGACTGCGCGTCGAGTTTAATGTGCGCAGACTGCGCGTGCGCGTGTGACGCACAGATCGCGATCAGAAGCGACGCAGCGCAAGTGACTTGTGCAACGCGGAGTGCGAGGCGTGGCGAGGTGTTCAAGCGGAAGTTCCTTTCGAGGGCGACGGGCCCTGAATGCCGTCCGGCTGTTGCGACGTTTCGAGGATGCGACGCCAAGCCGTGCGACGCGGATAGCAATAGAGCAGCACGGCGATGGCGACGACGCCCGCCTTAAGCGCGTCGAACGGATCGCGCGAGAGCAGGTAGGCGAAGTAGCCGAGGACTGCGGCAGCGATGCCGAGCGCGGCGATGAAGAGGGTCGTCTTGACGAGCGAGGCGACGAGCGCGCGCTGTCCGTAGAGACCCGCGATGTCTTGCAGACGCGCGGCATTCGAGCGCACGCGCCGCAGAGCGAGCGCGCCGAGTCCGAGGAAGAGGATGACGATCCAGAGCGCGCGATAGAGATTCGGATCAAGCAGCGACTGTGGCAACGCAAAGCGCACGCCCGCGAACGCGAGCACGACGAGCAGCAGGCTCAAGGTGATGAGTCCCTGCACGATTGCACGCGCGCGTCCGTGCGAGCGCGTCAACTCTGTCTCGTCGATCTCGGCCATAGTTTAAGTCCTGCTTATGCGACGCGCGCCTCGCGCATTCTCGTTACAGATGTGTGTAGAGCTGTTGATGACGGTGAAAATTCTATCACTCATGTTTGACGCAGAGCAAAAGCGAATTAGAAAAGCGAAAGGCGAAAGTGATCTCATTCACTTTCGCCTTTCGCTTTTCTACTTTAGATCGTTCATGCGCCCGGCGGCGGGGGCGAGGGCTTGGTCGGGTCTGCGCCCGTGGCGGGTTGGCCCGTCTTCGCTGGCTGCGTCTTGATGCCATCGCCGTCCGTCTTCTTCACCGGCAGGGGCGCGGGCGTCTGCGCGGCTTGGCGCGCGTTGCGCGTCGAGGTGCGGAAGGCTTCAGGCGTCGTGGAGGGAAGCGTGCCCTTGTTTTCAATGACCACGTCGATGAGCGCGGGCGTATCGCTGTCCTTGCTGATGAGCACGCCGTTCTTGTCGGTGGTGGCCTGCACAGTGCCCGCGACCGTGTCCATTAAACGACGCAGCATCCCACGGTCGGGCGGCGGCAGACGCTTCGGCGCACTCTTGTTAGCCGAAGGCTTGTCCGCACCGATGGCGTCGAGTTGCTCCTCGGCTTTGCCCTTGAACTCGCTCTCAGGGTATTCGCGCAGGATGCGTTGCAGATATTTCGCGGCTTCGTCCGGCTGCTCCTCTGCGATGTAGGTCGTGGCGAGCATATAGAGGGCCTTGTCGCTGCGCGAGAAGTTGGGGAACTTCTGGACGACTTCGAGATAGCGCGACTGTGCGCCCTTCGGGTTCGGCGCAGCTCCGCGCAGATACTTGTCCATGTAGAAGTTCGCCACCTCGAAGCTGTGCATCCCCAAGACCTCCTGCGTCTCGTTGAGACGCACCTGCACTTCGGGACGCAGCGACGATTGCGGGAACTGCTGCAAGAGGGCCCTCAGACGCTGCTCGGCTTTGCGCGCGTGCGTCACGTCGCGGTCGGGCTGATTCATCTGCCGCATCTCGACCTCGGCGGCTTTGAGCATCACCTCGTCGGAGAGCGGTTCGGTCGGGAAAAAGGTGAGCCACTCTTGATAGGCGTTGCCCGCTTGAATGAGCGAGGCGGTCGAGCCTTCGAGGTAGAACGTATCCGCCATCGCGAGCTTGGCGTGCGGCAGATAGTTCGACTCCGGATACGTGTTGATGATCGTCTCGAAGAGCAGACGCGCGCCCTCGTAGTTCGACTTGCGCGCCAGCTTCGCCGCCTCCTCGAACAACTCGCGGTCGCGACCCGGCTTGACGCCGTTGATGAGGTCAGCGTACTTCGCCTCGTCGCCACCGCCACCGCCACCGAAGAGATGGCCGAGGCCGAGGAAGCCGCCACCGCCGCTCTTCTTCTTGCTCGTCGCGGGCGACGACGTTGATGCGGACGAAGCGACGGCGCGACGCTCGCCCGCAGTCTCCTGCAAAGCTCTATCCGCTCGTTCGGAGAAATCCGCGACCGCCGCTTCGAGCTGGCCGATCTGCGATGCGTCATACTTCTCCGAGGCGATCAGTTTACGGTCGAGGTCGGCGACCTCGCCAGAGAGCTGTCCGGCCTCTCGCTCCAACCCGCGCAGGCGCGTGGCGGCGTCGTCCGAGGGCCTCTTCTCCTTACCCTTCTTCGCCGCATCGTCGCCCGCGTTCAGACCGGCAATCGCCGAGTTGAGCGCGCGCCGCGTGCTGTCGAGATGCGAGCGCATGACTATGACGCGTTGCGCGGGCGTGCCCTCGCCGTCCTTCGGCTGCGGCGACGGCGACTGCTGCTGCGCGTGCACGGATAAAGACACGGGCGTAAGACCTGCGACCGAAGCCGCGCACATCAACGCGACGAGTGAATTACGAAAACGCATTCGGTAAACCTCCAAGAACGAAACGATGAACGATGAACGATGAACGATGAAGTTAAAAACGATCCGTTCTCACTTCATCATTCATCATTCCACTTCATACTTGTTTTTCAAACCCACTGCGCCGCAGCGTCGAGCAGGGCGCGGACTCCGTTGGTTGGATCGCCTGTGCCGAAGACGGCTGTTCCGGCGACGATGATCTCGGCTCCGGCGGCGACGATCTCCGCGATATTTGTCGCGTCGATCCCGCCGTCGATCTCAATGCGAGTTTTCATTCCGCGCTCGTCGATCATGCGTCGCAGTCGTCGCACCTTGTCGAGCGAGGTCTTGATGAACTTCTGTCCGCCGAAGCCGGGGTTGACAGACATCAAGAGAATGAAGTCGGCGAAGGGCAGGGCCTCTTCGAGCGCAACGAGCGGCGTCGCCGGATTGATCGCCACACCTGCTTGCGCGCCCTTCGAGCGAATGCCAACGAGCGTGCGGTTCAAATGATGGTCGGCCTCGACGTGAACGGAGACCATCGAAGCTCCAGCCTCGACGAATTGCTCCGCGTAGAGACCCGGCTCAGAAATCATTAGATGCGCGTCGAGGGGGAGTCGGGTTGCGCGGCTCAGAGATTTTATGACGGGCAAGCCGATGGTCAGGTTCGGCACGAAATGCCCGTCCATCACGTCGCAGTGCAGCAGGGACGCGCCACCGCGCTCGGCGGCGGCGATCTCTTCGCCCAATCTCGCGAAGTCAGCCGATAGAATTGAGGGTGCGATCTCAACCATGTTCATCAAGCTGTTGGATTGACCATTAACCGTCGCGATTGATTGCCCGACCGAGCGCGACCGATCTAAGTGTCAGACTGCGGGCGGGCGACGATTCGCATTGCGCTGAGAGTTCGTGTTGCGGCTGCCGCCCGCGTTCGCGTTGCGGTTCGCGTTCGTCACAGTGCGGCTGCGCAGGGCGTTCGCGTTCGGGTTGGGTGTGCCCGCGCCGTTTGTGTTCAAGTTGCGCGGAGCGTTCGTCGTCGTGTTTGAGTTGCGCGTGTTCGTGTTGCGCTCGCCGGTGTTGCGATTCGGCGTGGGCGACTCCTCGGCGTTGTGGTTGCCGCCGCCCGCGTTCGTGCTGTTCGTGACGAGGTTCGAGTTCAGATTCGAGTTGACGTTGCCGTTCGTCGTGGTGTTGCCGTTAGCGTTCGCGTTGTTCGAGTTCTTATTCTTGTTCGCGTTCTTCTTCGGCTTGTTCTCGTTGCGATTGTTCGTGTTCGATTCGTTGGACGAAGCCGACTCCCCGTTGTTCTCGTTCTCGTTGCCTTTCGCGTTCGCGTTCGCCTCTTCCTTCTGCTTGACCCCGACCGAAGACTCGCCCTCCTTCGCCTCGGCGCGACTGAGGACGATGGCGATAGTCTGGCCCTTCTTCACGGTGTCGCCCGCGTGCGGCGTCTGATCGAGCACGGTGTCGGGTTTGACCTCTGCGCTGAAGCGTCGCGCGCGCGTGCGGACGTTCAGGCCCGCATCGGCGAGTGTCGATTCAGCGTCGGGAAGATTCTTGCCGACGACCTCCGGCACTTTCACTTCGGGACTGCGCAGCGAGAGGACGACCGTGCCGACAAGCGCGATGGTGAAGGCGATGGAGACGGCGACGAGTGTGGCGAGTTTGCCGACAAGTGAAGGTAGCGCGCGCTGTGCCAATGCCAATCCTTTCGCCTCTCCCGACTCGACGGCTCGCACTTCGCGGCGCGCCCTTTCAAGCGCGAGAGTCTAACACCCGCTCGTCGCGACCAGCAAGCGAACCGTTTTCAGTTTGCCCGTTCTAACACCGCGATGAAGAAACCATCCGCATCGTCCCTGTGGGGAAAGGTGCGCGCCGCGCCGGCCGCCGTTAAGAATTCTGCGGACGCGTCTGCGCGCACCTGTCGAAACTCCGCGTGCGCTTCGAGGAACGACGCGACGACCGACTCGTTCTCTTCCCTTTCGAGCGAGCACGTCGAATAGACGAGACGACCGCCGACGCGAACCGCGCGCGCGGCGTTCGCGAGGATGCGCTGTTGTCGCGTAGCGAGTTGCGTAATGTCTTCCGGCAACAGTCGCCAACGTATCTCCGGATTGTGCCTGAGCGTGCCCGTGCCCGTGCACGGCGCATCCACCAGCACGCGGTCGAACGACTCCGCAGCGAAAGGCAGTGGCGATGCTTCCGCGTCGAGCGCGACCGTTAAAATGTTTCCGACTCCAAGCCTTCGCGCCGCATCAACCAACGTGCGCAGCCTGTGCGCGTACAGGTCGCACGCGACGACGAGCGCGGGCCCGTTCGTCAGCGCGGCCATCTGCGTCGCCTTGCTTCCCGGCGCGGCGCACACGTCGAGTATGCGCTCCGCTTCCCGCGCTCCGACGATATGGCCGGCGAGTTGCGACGCTTCATCCTGCGTGTAAACAACTCCGTCTGTCGCAAGCGTGCGCAGAGCCTCGCCGCCCATCCCCGCCGCGATGCGCCACGCGCCTTTCGTGATTCGAGATTCAAAGACTTCGATGCCCGCCGCGCGCATCTTCCCGATCACTTCATCTTCATTCGCACGCAACGTGTTCACGCGAAACGCGACCGGCGGCGTGCGATTGTTCGCGCGCGCGATCTGTTCGGCTTGCGCTGCGCCAAACTCCGCAGCCCAACGCGCGACGAGCCACTGTGGATGCGACGTGGAGATCGAGATGCGTTCCAACTCGTCGCGCGCGAGCGTCGCCGGATCGAAGTCCGGCTCGCGCGTCGCGCGTCGCAGCACGGCGTTGATGAAGCCCGACGCCGAACGAAGGCCCGAAGCGTGTGCGAGATTGACCGACTCGTTCACAGCAGCCGATGCGGGGATGCGCGAGAGGAATCGCAACTGGTAGAGACCGAGCCGCAACGCGCGGCGCACGGGCCGGTCTAACTCCGACGCGTCGCGACCAGCGTAATGCTCAATCAGTTTGTCCAGCCACAACTGCCAGCGCAGCACGCCGAGCGTTAACTCATAACAGAGAGCATGATCATCTGCGCGAAGTTCGCTGCCCGCATGCGCGAGCAGGACAGAGGCGAACGCGCCCTCTTCTTCGACGCGCCGCAAGACCTCGAACGCCGCGCCGCGCGAAGGCGAAACGCGCCGCCCGACAGCAGGTTTGCTCGCGCCGCCCCGCGCGCTTCTCTTAATGACGCGGATCGTCATCCCAGAATCTCGCCGACGACGAGGCGCACCCCGTTAATGAGATCACGCGCCACCATCTTCTGCTTGCCTTCTAGTTGGGCCACGTGAAGGGCCAGCGCCGTCCCGCCGCCGCACGCGATGACGAGGCTGGATCGCGTATCAATAACTTCACCCTCGACTGCTCCCTTCAATCTATCACTCTCAACTTCGCCCAGTTCCTCTATCGAAACCTGTATTGCCTGCCAAATGATCAGCCGCCGCTCTTTGTAAACTGTAAAGGCAGTGGGAAATGGTTGAAAGCCGCGCACGCGCCGTTCGATCTCGCTCGCGGAGAGACGCCAGTCGATCAAGCCATCCTCACGTCGGAGGATCGGCGCGTGCGTCGCTTCATCTTCGCGTTGCGCTCGCGGCTCGATCTCATCGAGTCGCGCAAGGGTCTCACTCAAAAGCTCCGCGCCCGCATCGGAGAGTCGCGCAAGCAGTTGGGGCGCGGTCTCTTCGTCGCCGATCAGCGTCGCGTGTTGAAGATAGATTGGGCCGGTGTCGAGCCCTTCATTGATCCGCATCGTCGTCACGCCGGTCTCGCGCTCGCCGCGCACGATGGCCCAGTTGACCGGAGCCGCGCCCCTGTACTTCGGCAACAGAGAGAAGTGGACGTTGATGCAGCCGCGATGCGGCGCGTGCAGGAATGACGAAGGCAGGATGCGTCCATATGCAACGATGATGGCCGCATCAGCTTCATGCGAGGCGAACAACTCGCGCGCCTCTTCAGTCTTGATCTTCTCCGGTTGATGGATGGTGAGATCGTGTTCGAGTGCGAACTGTTTGACGGGCGGCGCGTGCAGCTTGTTGCCGCGACCGGCGGGGCGATCCGGCTGCGTCCAGACGGCGACGATCTCATGCCCGTCCGCGAGGCAGCGACGCAACGTCGGCACGGCGGAATCGGGCGTGCCCATGAAGACTAAGCGCATAATAAATAACGATGAAGTCGGGACGATGAAGGATGAAGTAAGAATCTGATTTCACTTCATCCTTCATCGTTCCGACTTCATCGTTCAGTTAAATCGTTCCGCGCTTCTCCTTGTTCGTATCGGCGGGCCTGATCTTTTCAGAAGAGACCTTCGCCTGCATGAAGAGTCCGAGGTAATCGCGCCCGCCAGCCTTCGAGTCCGTGCCGCTCATGTTGAAGCCGCCGAAGGGATGCACGCCGACGAGCGCGCCTGTGCATTTGCGATTCAAGTAGAGATTGCCGACGTGGAACTCGTGGCGTGCGCGATCAAGTTTCTCCGCGTCGTTCGTATAGACCGCACCCGTGAGTCCGTACTCCGTATCGTTGGCGATGCGTAGCGCATCATCAAAGTCAGCAGCGCGGACACACGCAAGGACTGGCCCGAAAATCTCTTGCTGCTCTATCGGATCGCCCGCCTTCACGTCGGCGATGATGGTCGGCTCGATGAAGAAACCCTGTTCGCCATCCGAGCCACCGCCCGCGACGACGCGCCCGCCATCGGCCTTTCCCTTCTCGATGTAATCGTTGATCGTGTGGAAGGCTTTCTCGTTGATTACCGCACTCATCGTCGTCGGCTGCTCCACCGGATCGCCGACTTTGATCTTCGCCGTGCGCTCGGCGATCTTCTCCAACAGAGAGTCGTACACGTCCGCATGAATGATCGCGCGCGAACAGGCGGAGCACTTCTGGCCCTGAAAGCCGAACGCCGCCTGCACGACTCCGGTTGCCGCGTCGTCCAAGTCAGTATCGCTATCGACGATGATCGCATCTTTGCCGCCCATCTCTGCGATGACGCGCTTGATCCACATCTGGCCCTCTTGATGCTTCGCCGCGCGCTCGACGATGCGAAGCCCGATCTCCTTTGAGCCCGTGAAAGCGACGTATCGCGTGCGCGCGTGATCGACGAGCGTGTCGCCGACTTCGCCGCCCGCGCCCGGACAGAAGTTGACGACGCCTGCGGGCATCCCCGCCTGTTCGAGCAACTCGAAAAACTTGTAAGCGATGGTTGGCGCGTCCGACGAAGGCTTGAGGACGACCGTGTTGCCTGTGACGACTGATGCGACGGTCATGCCGGCCATGATCGCGAGCGGAAAATTCCATGGCGGGATGACGACGCCGACGCCGAGCGGAATGTACGTCAGTTCGTTCTGCTCGTTCTCAATTTTAACGAGCGGCTGCTCTCCAGCGTAGCGCAGCATTTCGCGCGCGTAGAACTCGCAGAAGTCTATCGCTTCGGCAGTGTCGCCGTCCGCTTCCGCCCACGACTTAGCCACCTCGAAGACCATCCATGCCGATAACTCGTGCCGACGCTCGCGCATCATCGCCGCGACGCGGAACAGTAGATCGGCCCGCTCCTGTGCTGTCGTGCGACTCCAAGTCTTGAACGTTTCGTCCGCGCTCTCGATGGCCTGACGCGCAAGCTCGGCGTTCGCTTTCTGGAAGCGACCGATCAACTCGGTCTTGCGCGCGGGGTTCGTGCTATCGAACGTGCGTCCGGTCATCACGCGCTCGCCGCCGATGACGAGCGAGTAGTCGCGCCCAAGCTCGCCGCGCACCTTCTCGATTGCCGCACGCATCGCGACAGCGTTCTCTTCCTTTGAAAAATCCGTGAACGCCTCGTTACGAAATTCGCTCGCCATGTTCGCTCCTCGAATCGAATGCAAAAAATTTTCGCACGCCACGAAAGATCGGGCGCGAAGACTATCGAAAACTCACGCTAAGGATGACGCGGAAATGTTAGCACAACGCGACGCAAAAAGCGGTCGCCGCGCGCGTGCACGGCGACCGCTTCCGATCAGTGTCGTTGAATAATTGCAGTTCGGCTAAACCCACTTGCCGGCCTTCGCCAGCTTCTTCATCTTGCGCTTAACCCACTCGCGCTTCAAGGCGGTTGTGCGATTGATGAAGACGATGCCGTCGCAGTGGTCGGTCTCGTGCAGCATACAGCGCGCGGTCAGATTCATGCCGTCCAACTCAAACTCTTCGCCGTTTACGTTCTGCGCGCGCACGACGGCGCGAAGGTTGCGCTTGACCTCGAAGAAGATGCCGGGGAACGAGAGACAACCTTCGTCGCCCACTTGCTCGCCCTCGACCGAGAGCACCATCGGATTGATGAGCGCGACGCGCTGCGATGGATCGCTCCCGCCAGAACAGTCCATCACGAAGAGGCGTTGCGCGACGGCCACCTGCGGCGCGGCAAGACCGACTCCACGCGACGCATCCATCGTCTCGAACATATCTGCGACCAGCTTCTTCAACTCTTCGCCGAACTCCGTCACGGGCTCGCCCGGTTGATCGAGCACGCGGTTCGGGTAGTTGACGATCTCCAACAGGGCCATTCGATAATTTTTTCCTTGCGAGGTATCGGCGCGAACTGTGAAACGAGCCGCGCAAGGATGATTTTACGATAAAGGTTGCGCGCCCGCCACTCCACGCGACGCGTCGCGTGATGCTACAATCCCGCGCCGATGACGCTGCGACGACAACTCAAGCGGATCGTCCCCGCCAGTCTCCACCCACGACTCGGCGCGTTGCGTCGCCGCGTGCTCGCACACCCTTTGCGCGTCGAATCGGAGCGTCGTCGTCTGCTCGAAGACCCCGCGCTTCCTGCGCGACACGCCGCACTGCTGCGCGAAGTGAGCACGCGCATCCACGCGGACGATGGCATGTATGCGGGCGATGGGGCCGACTACTTTCGCGTCGGCTTATCGTGTGTTGACAGCATCGATGAAGTGTTGCGCGCCGCCGGGCCGACGGAAGTTGGCCGCGTGCTCGATCTGCCTTCGGGCTACGGGCGCGAGTTGCGCTTTCTTGTCCGTCGCTTTCCCGCCGCGCGATTCACCGCCTGCGACATTCAATCCGGCGCGGTCAACTTCTGCGCCGAAGCGTTCGACGCCGCGCCTGTTACTTCGCAACCCGATCTCGACTCCGTCTCTTTCACAAACCATTTCGATCTCATCTGGTGCGGCTCACTCGTCACGCACCTTGACGCCGGAGCGACGCGTGCACTCTTCCGACTCTTCGCGGGCCACCTGAGCAAGCGCGGCTTGATGATCTTCACGACGCACGGCGATTTGGTCGCCGAGACAATCGCCGACGAGACGAGCTTCTACGACATCACGCGCGCCGATGCAGAGATGATGCAATCGTCCTATCGCGCGACGGGTCAAGGCTACAGCGACTACCCGCGCTCGCTCGGCTACTTCGACTTCCACCCGGAAGAGCGCGGCTACGGTGTCTCGCTCACCTCGCCCGCGTGGGTGCGCGAACAAGTTCGAGAGATCGGCGGCTTGCGTGAAGTCTATTTCCGCGCGCGCGGTTGGCACGATCATCAAGACGTGTTTGCGTTCCAGAAGGAAGACTAATCGGAGGGCCAGATGGCTGAGCAAGAGCCAACGGCGAGCGCGAATGCGTTGCGCGAGGAGGGCGAGGAAGTTCGCGAGCGCAGCGCGACGTTCAAGAAAGAGCTGGGGCTGCGCGATCTCGTGCTGACGCAGATCATGTACGTCGTCGGCACGGCGTGGGTCGGCACAGCCGCGAAGCTCGGTCACGCGCACATCATCTTCTGGGTGCTCGCGATCCTTTTGTTCTACTTGCCGCAGGGCGCGGTCGTCGTCTATCTCAATCGACTGATGCCGCTCGAAGGCGGCATCTATCAATGGGCGAAGCTCGGCTTCAACAACTTCGCGGGTTTCCTCGTCGCTTGGAACTTGTGGGTCTATGCGATCATCGTCATGTCGGCGATGGGGCTCGTCATCACTGCGGGCTTAGGCTACGCGACGGGTGCGACGTGGCTGGTGACGAACAAGTTTATCGTTGCGACTGTGAGCGCAGTGATGATGGTCGCGATGGTGCTCGCGACGATCAAAGGCCTGAGCTTGGGTAAGTGGGTGCACAACGCGGGCGGCGTGATGATCATGCTCGCCTTTGCGCTTTTAATCGTGCTTCCCTTCTGGCACGTCGCGCGCGGCACGCTCCCCGAATATCACCCGTTCACGACGACGCTTCCGACCTTCACGCTTTTGAATCTGAACATCTTCGGCAAGATGGCCGTCGGCGCGTTTAGCGGACTCGAATACGCGGCGATTGTGGCGGGTGAGTGCCGCGATCCGGCCCGCACGATCTCGCGCTCGATCCTGATCGCGACGCCGATCACCGCGCTCATGTTCATACTCGGCACGAGCGCGGTCTTAGCGTTCGTGAAGATCGAGGACATCAACTTGATCAGCCCGATCCCGCAGGTGCTCACCGCCGGATTCCGCTCGACCGGCCTTGCTTCGATCATCGCGCCCACAGCGATTCTGATGATCGTCGGACGCACGGTGGCTAACGTCAGTTTTACTTTCACAGGCAACACGCGACTGCCGATGGTCGCGGGCTGGGACAACCTGCTGCCCGGTTGGTTCACGCGACTGCACAAACGCTACAAGACACCCGTCAACTCGATCCTCTTCGTCGGACTCGTCACGTTCATCTTCGCGCTTGCGGGTCTCATCGGCGTCGGCGAGCAGGAGGCCTTTCAACTGCTCGACAACGCGGCGGGCATCTTCTACGGCTTCGCCTACGTGGCCCTCTTCGCCATCCCGCTCTTCGGCCTGCGCGCGTTGGGCGTGCGTCCACCGCTCTGGCTGAAAGTAGCCGCAGGCGCGGGCCTCTTCACCACGCTCCTCTACTGCATCACGTCGATCTTCCCCATCATCGACGTGACAAGCTGGCTATCCTTCTCCCTCAAGATCGTCGCCGTCATCGTCGTCGCCAACCTGATCGGCGCGGCGATCTACCTCGCGGCGGAGCGACGGAAGACGAAAGCTACCTCAGACTGATTTAATCTCTTTGCGCCTTTGCGTGAGGATGATTTCTCACGCAAAGGCGCAAAGAAAGTTTTTGAGGTTGAAGCTCAGTAAGCCCGCAACTGCTCGACGTAGCCGTCGAAGTTGCGGCGCATCTCCGTGATGGAGTCACCGCCGAACTTTTCGCGCATCGCGGCGCAGAGGACGAGGGCCACCATCGACTCGCCGATCACGCCCGCCGCCGGAACGACCGTCACATCGGAACGCTCGAATGCAGCGTCCTCCGTCTGCTTCGTCTCGATATCGACGGAGCGCAAGGGCCGCCTGAGTGTCGAGATCGGTTTGAGGAAGCCGCGCACGCGCAACTCTTCGCCGTTCGTCACGCCACCTTCGAGTCCGCCCGCGCGGTTCGTCGGTCGCGTGAACGTGTGCGACGCTTCGTCATAGCCGATCTCGTCGTGCACCCGCGAGCCGGCCAGCGACGCCGCCTCTATGCCTGCGCCGATGGCGACGGCTTTGACCGCGTGGATCGACATGAGCGACTGCGCGAGACGGCCATCGAGTTTCGCGTCCCAAGCGGTGTGCGAGCCCAAGCCAGCGACGACGCCGCGCGCGACAACCTCGAAGACGCCGCCGAGTGTATCGCCCGCGCGCCGCGTCTCATCGACAAGCGCGATCATGCGCTGCTGCACTTCCGCGTCCGCACAACGCAGAGGCGCGTCGTCTGGTATCGCCGCGATCTCATCCCACGAAAGCTGCAAGGGCGCGGCGGGCACGCCGCCGAGTTGCGCGACGTGGCTGCGTATCTCGATACCGAACGCGGCGAGCAACTGTTTCGCAAGCGCGCCGCACGCGACGCGCGCCGCAGTCTCGCGTGCGGAGGCCCGCTCTAAAATATTTCGCAGGTCGCGCGCATCATACTTCTGTCCGGCGGCGAGATCTGCGTGTCCCGGCCTCGGCCGTGTCACGCGGCGCGCGCGCGCGGGCTCAACCTCGCGCGCTTCCGTCGCCATCACGTCCGTCCAGTTCTTCCAGTCTCTATTTTCGATCAGCATCGCAACCGGCGAGCCGAGCGTGAGACCATGACGCACGCCGCTTATGACTTCGACCACGTCATGCTCAATCTTCATCCGGCCACCGCGACCATAACCCCATTGCCGGCGGGCCAGCTCGCAATTGATCTCTTCGACGCTGAACGGAAGTCCGGCGGGCAGTCCTTCGACAATCGCGACGAGCGCGCGACCGTGTGACTCTCCGGCTGTTGTGAAGCGAAACATCTCGTCGTGAATCGTAGATGGTAAATCGTAAATCGTAAACGTCGGCGGGAGCGTGCGAGATCAAACGTCAATGAAACGTGCGCGGACTTCTGTTGTGGGGAGCGGGCAGGCATCGTACTTGCCGAAGAGCCTGTAGCGGTTGCGCGCGAACGTGTCGTAGAGATGATCGCGAAGCGGCGCGGGCACGATGCGGAAGACGAGAAACAGTTTCCAGAAGCCGCCGAGATATGATGCGAGACGCATGGCCGCCGCCGAGCGGACGAACACCTGTTCACGCCCCGTCTCAGGCGACGTTTCAAGGACGACGACTGAATCGACGCCTTGCAACTCCGGGTGTCTTGCAATGACCGCTTTGCCGAAGTCGCTCTGCAGCGCGGCGAAGCGCATCGTGCCGCGCCGGTCGCGGTCGAGGATCAACTTGACAGACTTGTTGCAGAAGCCGCACACGCCGTCGTAGAGCATGACCTGCGCGCTCTCAGAAGTTTTCGACATCAACATTCGCACCAGAAGAGTTCTTCACCGGAAACAATAAGCATCGGGTAGGGCTTCGCGGAAACATCCGGTCGAATCTGCATAAATGGCGCATTAACGAATAAAATGCGCCATTTATGCAGGCCCTTTTGCATATTTTGCGTAAAGACTTTCTTGACGCCGGCTCGACGCTCCGGCTTCAGACCGCGATCAGTTCGCGCTCGCGCAGATACTTGATGCGGTCGCGGATTTCGGCGGCGCGCTCGAACTCCATGTTCTTGGCGGCGAAGCGCATCTCCTGATCGAGCCGCGTGATGGTCTCGCGGATGTTGCCCTTCGAGTATTCTTCGATGGATTCGAGATCGAGCGGGACTTTGAAGTAGTCGGCCTCATAAGCCGTGACGAGCGTTGACTCGATTGACTTGATGATCGTCTGCGGCGTGATGCCGTGCTCAAGGTTGTACTCGATCTGGATCGCGCGCCGTCGCTCCGTCTCGTCCATCGCGCGGCGCATCGAATCGGTAATGCGATCCGCATAGAGAATCGCTTTGCCGTTCGAGTTGCGCGCGGCGCGACCCATCGTCTGAATGAGCGACGACTCGGAGCGCAGGAAGCCTTCCTTGTCGGCGTCGAGGATGGCGACCAGGGCGCACTCGGGGATGTCCAGCCCCTCGCGGAGCAGGTTGATCCCCACCAGCACGTCGAAGGCGCCCAGGCGCAGGTCGCGCAGGATCTCGATGCGCTGAAGGGTGTCGACCTCCGAGTGGAGATACCTGACGCGGATCCCCATCTCGACGAGGTAGTCGGTGAGGTCCTCGGCCATCTTCTTCGTGAGCGTCGTCACGAGGACGCGCTCGTGCTTGTCGGCACGGATCCGGATCTCGTTGATGAGGTCGTCGACCTGGCCCTTCGTCG
>JAVXVG010000012.1:0-15957 GCA_032229975.1 Acidobacteriota bacterium
CACTTCTCTAATAGTCGTGTCACGTCCGCGATCTCGCGAACGTGATGCGCGATGGGGCCCGCTTACGGCAGCGCCTCGACGATGACGTAGAAGTGGAAAGACCCGGGCTGCACCACGCCGAGACGGAAGTTGACGGCGACGGAATCGCCAGCCGCAAGCGGGGAGCGAAGCGAGAAGCTCCCAGCCGAAACGGTTGAGTTCAGGCCCCCGCCGTTCGCCTGCGTGGCCGGTTGTTCGAGCGTGAGTCCCTCCACGGTCGTCGTGCCGTTGCAAGTCGTGATGCCTGTGATCGTCGGCGAGGTGAGCACGCGAAGATCGGCCGTCCCCGTCGGCGCGGGCAGGGTCGTGATGTCCACGATGCGGAAGCGCAGGCGCGTCACGTTCCCTCTGGTGGTGTTCGAGAACACGCGGCGAATCTCAAGGTAGCCGAGGGCGTAACTCGCTGTGAAGTCGTCGGGCTGCGAGGACGTGAGGTTGTCGGTGTATGAGCCCGTCACGCGGACGCGATTGGGATCGTTCGCGTTGGTGACGCACGGGTTGACGAGCGACGCTTTGATCTTGTCCGAGCGATTGACGGGCGAGTTCAAGCTCTCCGGCCCCGGCGCGCCGAGCACGAAGGGGTTTGAGCTTTGCGAGCCCACGACTGCGCTGGCCCGAGGGCTAACGATCTGAAAGTCCGCCGCGTTGTCGTTCGTGTCCTGTGGTGTTCCACTCGTCAACTTCCTGACGACGCTGTACTCAAGGTTCGTTCCGTTGCTGAGCCCGCCCGTGCCATCGCCCTCGCGATAGAGCGTGTTCTCCTCGTTGTTCGGGCCGGCGGCGTCGAGGCGCGTGGCGAATGAGAAGTTGGTCGAAGAGTTGAAGAGCGCGATGCCCCGCGCATCGTTGATGTCAGCCTGATAGGTGGCATCGGGCACAGCGTAGGGTGTGAGCGAGTAGCCAGTGCTATTGGCGCATAGGAAGTGGCCGCGCGCGGGGATGACAGTGTTGTCGGCGACCGTGCAGCGCAGTATGCCGTCCGAGGCGGCCACGCCCAAGCCACCGGAGCCATCGAGAGATTTGACGGTGAGCGGAGTGTTCGTGGCGTTATAGAGTTCGATGAACTCGTCGCCCGCGCCGCCCGAACCGCTCAGTCGAAACTCGCTGATGACGAGCTGGCCCGCAGTAGTCGCCGGAGCCAAGTTAACATCATCGATGAACATATTGGTCTCATCGCTGCTGCCGTCTTCGTGAACGAGAAACTTGATCGAGACGGTCTGACCGGCAAAAGCGGCCATGTCATAAGTCACATCGATCCACGCTTGATCGTCCTGACAGACGTGCATGATCGAAGCCAGAACAGTCTGCCCGTCGGCGCTGGCGATGTAAGCATCTTGATAGTCGAACTCAATGTTGTCCGTGGTGTGCGGGAAATACCAGAAGGAGAGGACGCCGCCATCGGCGGGCACGTCGATGGTCTGATAGAAGGAGGAATCACCATCCGCCTCTTTCGTTCCGGCTGCGCTGCCGATGAAAGCGGAGTAAGTGCCCGTATGCGCCTGCGTGTTGCTGACGACCGGAGGCGGCGCAGTGCCATCGATGGCCCACGGGGAGAAGCTGCCCGTCTCGAAGCCACCGTTGACAATCGGGCTGACGGAGATCGAGTTGGGCACGGGCCCCGGTGTTTTCGCAAACACGCGCGACAGCGACTTCGTCGCTGATGAACTACCCGCGACTATATCCGACTTGGTCTTCCGTTTGAGCGCGAGGTCTTGCGCGTGCACGAGCGAAGGGGCCAGCAGCGCAAGACAGAGCAACACTGCTGAAGCTGTGCGGGGGTTGAAACGAATCATTCTCTCTCCTTGAGACGGCGGGATTGTTTGGTTAATGTAGGGTCTAGTCTTCCGGGGCAAATCCAGGGCAAGCAAATTTAACACGCGAGTCTCGCGTCGGCAAAACAACTTTCGCGCGCGCCCGAGCGCGACGGGCCCTAACGCACTTGATGCGCCTTCGGGTGAGCGTCGCGACTCATTGAATCGAGAACGCTCGCAAGCGTCAACACACGCAGGAGACTTAAGATGGCTAGCAAGAAGGCACAGGGCAAGGCGGGCGTCGCCGCCACGCGACGCGGTCAACAGATGGGCGACTCGCGCAGCACGAACACACCCGCGAAGCAAGAGCAGGCAAACGCACCGGCCCCCACCGCGCGCGGTCGCCGCCAAGACGCCAACAAGTTCTTCGCAGACGACTCCGCACAACAACCCGGCAGCGACGCCACCACCCCGCGCTCCAACTCTCCCTCGACACCAGCCGCGCTTCCCTCCACCAAGAAACTCGGCGAGTCCGGCGGCGAAAAAGTTTTCAAGCAGCAGCAGGCGAAGAAGCGCGGCAGAAGATAACGCGCCTGCGACTCCCTGAGCCGTGATAACATCGCGCCCCGACAGTTGAGCGGCGCGCGTTGTCAAGAACTCCGTTCGCCTCACTTCACACGAGACTGAAAGCGGAGGCATAAAGGCATGGACAAGAATACAGTCCTCGTCATCGTCATCAGCATCTTCGCGCTGATCATCCTCGCGGCGATTCTGAGATTTCGCAAGGGCGTCAAAGCTAAGGTAAGCGGGCCCTTTGACACGAGTCTTGAGCTTGACGCCTCGAACCCGCCGCCCATGCCGGGCGCGACGATCAAGGGGGCTAAGAGTCATGCCGGTGGCATACGCGCAGAGGACACACTGAGGCGCGGCGCGTATATCGAAGATGCGGAGGCGCACGGCGATATAGTTGCGACAACACGGGCTGCGGAGGAAAAGCCCGACCCAAAAGCCTAGCCCCGCCCTCTTCTGCGGGAGCGGGGGCAACTACCACACTTCAACAAGCGCAAGCGGGACGCGACATCATCGCGGTGACCGGCAACTACATCGCGTCTGCCGCGCACGTCGCCAACGCGCTGCACCAACTCCCCGCACCGCCGCGCGACTTCACAGGACGCAAGGAAGAACTCGACGAACTCACGCGCGAGATCGAGCGCGGCGGCGCGACCATCTCCGGTCTGCAAGGACAGGGCGGCGTCGGCAAGACCGCGCTCGCCCTCAAGCTCGCCGAACAACTAGCCTCACGCTTCCCCGACGCGCAGTTCTATCTTGATCTCAAAGGCACGACGCAGCCGCTCACGCCTTCCGACGCGATGGCGCACGTCATACGCGCCTACCACCCGACCGCGAAACTCCCCGACGGCGAAGCCGAGTTGAGCGCGCTCTACAATTCCGTGCTCCACAATCAACGCGCGCTCCTGCTCATGGACAACGCGCGCGCCGCGGCGCAGGTCTTGCCGCTCATCCCGCCCGCCGGATGCGTCCTGCTCGTCACCTCGCGCCAGCGCTTCACGCTCCCCGGACTCTTCGCCAGAGACCTCGACACGCTCCCGCCCGACGACTCGCGCAAGCTCTTGCTCAAGATAGCCGACCGCATCGGCGAACATGCCGACGAGATCGCGCGGCTCTGCGACTACCTCCCGCTCGCGCTGCGCCTCGCCGCCAGCGCGCTCGCCGAGCGACGCAACCTCAGCGCGACTGATTACGTGCGGAGTCTGACGGACGCACAACGTCGGCTCTCTCTGATCGAAGCGTCCCTCAGCCTGAGCTACGACCTGCTCACGCCCGAACTGCAAAAGCTCTTGCGCGCGCTCGCCGTCTTCCCCGACACCTTCGACGGCGCGGCAGCCGCAGCCGTCTGGAAGATGGAGCAGGAGGAGGCGCAAGACGCGCTCGGCGATCTTGTCAATCACAGCCTGTTGGACTTCGACGAGGGCACAGCCCGCTACAGCCTCCACGACCTCGCGCGCCTGTTCGCCGACAATCGCCTGACCGATCCAGAAAGGTATTTTACTCAAGCTTGTCACTCCGCATATTACTTTGACCTGCTCATAAGAGTGGAGCATCTTTTCATTAAAAACAGCGAAGCTATTTTGCAGGGACTGATGATAGTTGATGCAGAGTGGACGAACATAGAAGCTGGGCAGTCATGGGCAGCACGCCACGCTGGCGATAGTGACGCTATGGCTCACCTGTGTTCTGATTATCCCCGTGCTGGAGTAAGTGCGCTTGTCTTGCGTCTACATCCGCGAAAAATGATCAGTTGGCTAGAGCAGTCTTTGTTAGCGGCACAAAAGTTGAAAGATCAAGATGCTGAAAGTGCCTTACTAAATAGCATCGGTAACACCTACCTTGTCTTTGGCGAATCGCGCCGTGCGATTGAGTTTTTCGAGCATTGCTTGGCTATCGTGCGCCAAAGCGGCGACAGACTCGTCGAGAGCTATGGGCTCAACAATCTTGGGATCGCGTACAACGATCTGGGTGAATCGCACCGTGCCATCGAACTGTTTGAGCAATGCTTAAACATTGCGCGAGAAATCAGTGATCAACGCATAGAAAGTAGTGCACTCGGAAATTTAGGAAATGCTTACCAAAATTTGGGAGAGTTGCAGCGCGCTATTGAGTTTCAGAAACAACGTCAAATCATGGCGCAGAAGCTAGGCGACCGACTTGGTGAGCGTGATGCTCTCGGCAATTTGGGCAATTGTTACGGGCTTTTGGGTGAGCATCGGCGTGCAATTGAATATTACAAGAAAGTATTATTAATCGATCAGGAGATTGGTGACAGACACAGCGAAGCTATGGCACTCGGAAACTTAGGTACGGCTTATGCTGCTTTAGGTGAAATGCATCAAGCGATCAGCCTCTTAGATCAACAGCTAGTTATCGCGCGGGAGGTCGGCGATCAACGCGGCGAGGGTAATGCATTTTGGAATATGAGCTTGGCACTTAATACTTTAGGCAACCATAGTCAGGCTATTGTTAAAGCGGAGGCAGCACTTAAGATTTATGAGCAGATTGAAGACCCGAATGCTGCTATGGTGCGCGAAGCGTTGGCTATGTGGCGCGGGCAGACAGAGTGAGGGGTTATCGCTTTTTGCGGCGCGGGGTGTAGCGGCGTTTGATGTCTTGGTGGCTGACGGTGTCGGGCAGCTTGTCGGGGAGATTGAGATCGTCGTCGATCAGGACTTCGGTGTGGATGCCTGCCGCGCGGGAGTATTGTAGGAGAACCATCAACGTCGGTTCGGCTTTGTCTAGCTCGTAGTCTGAAATCCTCGTGTAAGCAACCTCATCCTCAACTCCCAAACGTTTCCACATCTCGGTTTGGGAAAGTCCGAGGGCATTCCGAATCTGTAAGAGCTTTTCCGCGAGGCGACGCGGGCGGCGACGTGTGTTGCCCATCAGGATTTCCTTCTTTTCTTGATAGGGTGAGCTGTGTAAGCGCGTTTGATCTCATCGTGCTTGACCGTGCCGGGTAAGCGGGCGGGCAAATCCATCTCATCGTCAATGAGCGCTTCGGTATGAACGCCTGCGAGGCGGGAGTATTGGAGGAGAACCATCAAGAGCGGTTCGCGTTTGCCTGACTCGTACTCGGAAATTCTGTGATAAGCGATGAGGTCTTCGACCCCAAGCCGTCTTAACATCTCCGACTGAGACAATCCCAGAGCAAGTCGAATCTGTCGAAGCTTCTCGGCGAGACGCTTCGGCTTCGGTCGCGCGTAGCCCATCAGGAGTTTCCTCCTAATGAGGCTGCGGCGGAACTTTTTGGCTTGCCTTTATTCTCTGTAGAGAATAAACTCTGGTTGCGTTGTTGGATCGCCGGGAGCCTTCTTATGTGCTCGACGGCGATGCTCATGACTCAAGGTTGAGGACTGAGCGACGCATAGGGCCGTGTGCCGGAATGGAAAGAGCGCGGCGCGCAGGATAGCAGAGTCAGTCGCCGTCGTCACCCTCGTGCGTCATCGTTTTGGCATTGATTCAGTTCGCCGCCCGCGCAAGTTTGAAGGAGCGGGCGGCGCGGGGGCGAGGCAGGGCTCGCCTGTCGTGGTGAGGACGCAGGCGAGTCTCGCCGCCCCCGGCTCGTCCATCAAGACACTCACGCCTCAAGAGGGAGACAGCCATTCGACAATCGCGGCGCGTGAGGGCGTTGATCAAAAAGACGAAAGAGGGAGAGGCTTGAAGTGGCCCATCTCCCTCTTTCGTCTTTACGCTTTCCGACTTGCTGCTTTTACTCGACGACCCACGTGTCGCCGCTGTTGATGAGTTTCTCCAAGTTGCCGATGCCCTTCTGCGCGATGGCTTCTGTGATCTGCGCGGCGAGGAGGTCTTCGTAGGTCTCGCGTTGGACTTGGCGGAAGATGCCGATGGGCTGCGGGAAGTTTGGGTACTCCATGCGCGCGAGCATGAAGGCGACGGAGGGGTCTGCGAGCGTGGTGTCGTGGACGAGGCAGTCGTTCTCGGTTAAGCCCGTCTCCGATCCCAACTCGATCACCTCCGGGTGCGCGCCGTTCATGCGGATGCCTTTTTCGCGGTTCTTGCCGAAGACCATCGGCTTGCCGTGTTCGAGATAGATCATGTGGTCGGTGCGTACCTGTCGGTCTGAGAAGTAATCGAACGCGCCGTCGTTGAAGATGTTGCAGTTCTGATAGACCTCAACGAACGAGACGCCCTTGTGACGCGCGGCGGCTTCGACGGTCGCGCCGAGGTGCTTCACGTCGATGTCGAGCGAGCGTGCGACGAAGGTCGCTTCCGAAGCGATGGCGAGCGAGAGCGGGTTGATCGGGTAATCGATGGCCCCCATCGGCGTCGATTTCGTCTTCTTGCCGAACTCGGAAGTTGGACTGTACTGGCCCTTCGTCAGACCGTAGATGCGATTGTTGAAGAGTATGTAGTTGATGTCGAGGTTGCGGCGGATGGCGTGTATGAAGTGGTTGCCGCCAATCGACAAAGCATCGCCATCGCCGGTGATGACCCACACACTCAATTCAGGATTCGAAGACTTGATGCCGGTGGCGACGGCCGGTGCGCGGCCGTGGATCGAGTGGAAGCCGTAGGTGTTCATGTAGTAGGGGAAGCGCGAAGAGCAGCCGATCCCACTGACGAAGACGATCTTCTCGCGCGGGATGCCAAGCTCCGGCATCACCTTCTGCACGTTGTTCAAGATCGAATAGTCGCCGCAGCCGGGACACCAGCGCACTTCCTGACCGGAGACGAAGTCAGCCTTCTTCAACTGCGCGGGCGGCGGCGCGATCTCGCCCGCCACGACCGAACCGGGGCCACTCTCCGGCGAGGGGCCAGACCCGCCGACGTTCCCGCCCATGCCCTGCGCTTCCTTATCAGTGACCTGCGTCCCGTTGCCGTTCGTTCCGTTACCGTCTGCGCTCATCTCTTTATGACCTCGTATGAAACTCTGATCTCTGTTCGCGATCCTTTACAAATACTCTTCCACCTTGCGCACGATCTCGCGAATCTGGAAGGGGCGGCCCTTGACCTTCGAGAAGGGGATCGCGTCAACGAGATACTTCGCGCGGATCATCGTGGCAAGTTGTCCGAGGTTCATCTCCGGCACGATCACTTTCTCGAACCCCGCAAGCACTTCGCCTAAGTTTCGCGGGAAAGGATTGAGGTGGCGCAGGTGCGCGCTTGAGACTAATTTGCCCTCGCGCTGCATTCTCTCGACCGCCGATGTGATCGATCCATACGTCGAGCCCCAACCTAACACAAGCACCTTGCCGGTCTTCTCGCCGAAGATTTCAACTTCGGGAATGTCCTGCGCGGCGCGATCAACTTTCGCCTGTCGCATCTCGACCATGAAGTGATGATTCTCCGGCTCGTAGTTGACGTTGCCCGTCTCGTGCTGCTTCTCGATGCCGCCGATGCGATGCTCAAGTCCGGGCGTGCCCGGAAGAGCATAAGGTCGCGAGAGCGTCTGCTCGTCGCGCGAGTAAGGGAGAAAGTTTTCGGGATCGGTCGCGAACTTCACTTCGATCTTCGGCAAGTCCGCGACGTTCGGCACAGCCCACGGCTCCGCGCCGTTGGCGAGGTAGCCGTCCGAGAGATAGAAGACCGGAGTCATGTATTTGAACGCGAGCCGCACCGCTTCAATCGCCATGTCGAAGCACTCGGCGGGCGTCGCGGGCGCGATCACAATCGCGGGGCACTCGCCGTTTCTGCCCCAGACGGCTTGAAAGAGATCAGCCTGCTCGGTCTTCGTCGGCAAGCCTGTGGAGGGGCCACCTCTTTGCACGTTGACGATAACGAGCGGCAACTCCGTCATCACCGCGAGACCGATTGCTTCCTGCTTCAACGCGACGCCGGGGCCGGACGTGCCCGTCAAGCCGACGTGGCCCGCGAACGCCGCGCCGATGGCGGAGCAGACCGCAGCGATCTCATCTTCGGCCTGAAAAGTTTTGACGCCGAAATTTTTATGGCGCGAGAGTTCGTGCAAGATATCGGAGGCAGGCGTGATCGGGTAAGAGCCGTAGAAGAGCGGGCGGCCCGCCAGCTCTGCCGCCGCGACGAAGCCGATGGCGGTCGCTTCGTTGCCAGTGATCTTGCGATACTTGCCGGGCGTGATCTTCGCCTTCTTCACAGAGTAGTGCGTCGTGAAGACTTCGGTCGTGTCGGCGAAGTTGTAGCCGGTCTTGAGGGCCACCTCGTTGGCGCGCGCGACTTCCGGTGTCTTCTTGAACTTCGCGTTGATCCAATTCAAGGTTTGCTCTGAGGGCCGGTCGTAGAGCCAGTAGAGCACGCCGAGCGCGAAAAAGTTTTTGCAGCGATCCATCTCCTTGCGCGTCAGTTTCACCTCCGCCTGTTGCAGCGCGCGCATGTTCAAGGTCGTGATCGGGAGCTTGTGGACGCGATAGCCTTTGAGCGTGTCGTCTTCGAGCGGGTTCACCGCGTAAGCGGCCTTCTTCAAGTTCTCCTTGTTGAACTCGTCCGTGTTGACGATGACCGTGCCGCCCTCTTCTAAATCAGAGAGATTAACTTTCAAAGCGGCGGGGTTCATCGCGACGAGCACGTTCGGTTGATCGCCGGGCGTGCGTATGTCTTCGGATGAGAAGTTGAGTTGGAAGCCGGAGACGCCGGGGAGCGATCCGGCGGGCGCGCGAATCTCGGCGGGGAAGTCGGGCAGCGTCGAGATGTCGTTGCCGAGCACGGCGGAGGTGTTCGTGAACTGCGTGCCGGTCAACTGCATTCCGTCGCCGGAGTCGCCGGCGAAGCGGATGGTGACGGTCTCAACTTCTTCAAAGTGTTTTTCGATCCGTTCGGCGGGCGGAGTGTCGATACTCGTGCTCATGGCTCTTCGTCGATTCCTTTTCCTTGCGGGAGGGCTCGCGGACTTCCGCTGACTATGATCAGATGATCGATTGTAGCAGCACGCGCACGCCGCGTCACGCGTGCGTCGCCGACGCGCGCGCGAGCTGCGTCGGAAAGCAAAAGTGGAAGCCGACCCACGTCGAGTCGGCTTCCACTTCGGCGTTCGCAGACTATCTTTTAACTCTAGCTGGTTGCGCCGGAGGGCCTCTGCGCGCCGGTGGTTGAGGAACTTCCCGTGCCGGACGACGCGCTCGTCGCGGACGATCCGCTCGCGCCCGAAGAGGATGGGCCGCCCGAAGAGGATGGGCCGCCTGAAGAAGATGGGCCGCCCGTTGATGCCGACGGAGTCGAGGGCGTGTCGGTCTTCGTCGCTCCTGAACCGCTCGCGCCGGAGGCGACGGAAGACGCGCTGGAAGGCGTGCTGGAAGTTGGGCCGGTTGAAGTCGTCGCGGACGCGCCGCGCGTCTCGGCTTTGGTCTGCTCGTCACGCAGGGCCGCCATGCGGCAACTGCCCTCGAAGATCGCGCCCTGCTCGATGACGAGCGCGGGCGTCTGGATGTTGCCCGTCACTTTCGCGACGCGACCCAGCTCGATCCGCTTCGTGGCAACAACGTCGCCGTTAACTGTGCCGTAAATCTGCGCGACCGAGACTTCGACGTTGGCATCGACCTGTCCACCCGTGGAGACGATTAAAGTTCCGTCCTGCGAAGAGACACGACCAGAGAGATGACCGTCAACGCGGAGCATTCCTTTGAAGTTCGCCTCGCCGGTCATGTTCGTGCCGTTGCCGACGAAGCCTGTGAGCGTGCCCTCTTTGATGTCGCGCGCGAGCGCGTCGGATTCAGTGTAGGCTTTGCCTGAGTTCGCTTGTCCGTCGTTCATGCTGCCATGCACTCCTGTTGAAGAAGTTGTCTCCGACGCGCGGTAACGCTGCTGCGTGTCCTCGCTCGGCGCGCGAGTCGGGGCCGGTGGCTGTGCCTGTGGCGGCTGCTCCGGCTCGTCTTTCGGTTTGCCCGGTCTGAACATCTTGTTTACCCTCCGGTCTGAAATTTCAGATGACGCCCCGTGCTCATCGGATGGGGCGAGTGGAAAATTTGCGACTGATGGAATGTGGGCAGGAGCGAGAGAATGGCTCTTCTGAAGACATGAACCAAAGGCTTCTGCTCGACGCCCGCGAATGATAAGCCGGAAGCGACGCGGGTGACAAGTAAGAAGAAGAGTCTGGAGTCTGGAGTCACGAGTTAAAAGATTTTCGTCCTTTGACTCACGACTCCAGACTTTGGACTCCAGAACTCTATTTCTTGACGTTGTCGATCTCCAGCGCGAGCACGTCGTCGTAGGCGGCGAGGGCCGCTTTCTTGGGCGCGTCGGGGAGTTTGATGTTCGGAATTTCGACGGTGTTGTTGCCGGTGATGTTCGCCGAGCCGAGACGGAACCAACCTTTGCCGTTGCCGAAGTCGAGATAGAGCGGCACGCGCATCGAGAAATTGTCGGAGACGCCCGACTGCGTAACGCGAGCCGAGAAGGTGTTGCCCTCGACGTGATATTCGAGCCGGTAGCGCGGAATCTCCATGCCGTAAACCCATTCATTGAAGAACCAGTCCATCCGGCCGTTGCCCTCGATGTCCATCTCCTTCGTCATGTGCTTATCGACGATCTGCTTGAAGTCTTCGGTCGAGATGTCTTGATTGAAGTGCGACTTGATGAAGTCCTGCATCATCGCCATGAAGCGTTTGTCGCCGCCGCCGCGCGGCTCGAACATCATCTCGCGCAGCATGTGAAGGATGAACGCGCCCTTCGGGTAAGCGAGGAATTGGAAGATCGCGCCGGTCTTGGCGTTGTTCAGTCGATACCCTTGCGTGACGGCCCCGACCGTGTAGGGCTTGCGATCTCGCGTCTGCGGTCGCGCCGTGATGATGCGCTCGCGCTGATCGTCCCAGAACTCTTTGAACTTGTCGTTGCCGCGCGTCACCTGCGCGAAGAGCGAAGCGGAGAACTGCGCGAAGCCCTCGCTCATCCATTGATCGCGATACGACTTCCACCCGACCGTGTGGCCCCACCACTGGTGCGAGACCTCGTGGGGCCCGACATAGTGGAAGAAGTCGTTAGTCGCGCTGCGGATGTCGCCGCCGCTCTCTCCGCCGTTCCTCATGCTCGCCATGTAGCGTTGCGTCGCGTCCATGAAGGCGGTGAAGGGCATATAGACGAGTGTGGGCCACGCCTGACCGAAGTTGGGGGCGGGCTGCTGCGTCATGGCGATGCGCGTGTAAGGGAGCTTGCCGAAGTATGCGTTGTAGATGCGCGTCGAGTTCTCGGCGTCGGCGATGGCTGAGTCAGCCATGTGGGTCGTGTCCATCGAGGCGTTCTCTTCCGCGCCCTGCATGAAGTTGGGAAGGTCTTCGTTGGCGTAGAACTCGATCTGGTAGCCGGTCTCCGGATCGACGACCTGCTTGCGCTTGAACACTCCGTAGTTGAACCCGGCGACGGCCAAGTCGTAGTCGCCGCTCGACCACTTCGCCACGGTCACATCACCTTCGCGCGTGTCGGGCGCGACGGGTGCGCCCGTGCCGATGAAAGTCTTCGCCTTCGGGAAGCGCATCGTGATGTCGAAGCGCGCGCGGTCGCCGAACTGTGTGCCGTAGTTGTTCGGATACCAACTGAGTCGCGGCACGAGGAAGTAGTTGCCGCCGCCCGCATCGACGAGCGCGTCTTCGCCCGCGTACTCGACCGTCAGCTTGTAGCTCTTGCCCGCTTCGAGCGCGTCCGGGTAGATGACGCCGAAGTCTGCGTCGCGATCCTTCTCCTCCTGCACGAACGGAAGATCGCGCCCCTGCTCGTCGCGCACGCGCAGGACGCGCAAAGAGGAGAAGAAATTGAACGGCAGCACGCGCGAGTTGGGGATGAGGGCCCGCAGGGTGATGGTGTCGTTGGCGGTGAGCTTCGTTCCCGTGATCGCGCCGTCGATCTCGTGGCGCGTGATATCGAAGATGCGATGATCCTCGTTCGACGAAGCCTTGCCCGTGCGGTACTCGTCCGAGAGATGGAAGGCGGCCCAGATGCCGCGATCCGTCTCGCCGTAGCTGCGCAACATCAACTCTTCGGGCGAGACTTCGGGGATGCCCATCGGATCGATCTGAAAGATCAACTTGTCGAAACGCTTGCCGCCGATGAAGGCGATGAAGAAGCCGGGTCGCTGCGGCGTGTGCATATCGACGAGCGTGCGCAGCTCCATGTTCGTGCGCAGTTCTCGTCGCAGCAGCACTTGATTGTCGTGATAGATGGCCTTCGCGCGCTCCGCGTCCGCGCCGCTCGTGCCCATTCGTATGTTGGGCGAAGCCTTCACTTCTTCGAAGGTCTTATCTGTGAAGCGCAGCGTGAGTTTCGTGAACTGCTCCGTGATCGAAGGCCCGCCTGTGAAGATCGCGAGGCTGCGCTTCTCATAATCGACGGGCGGCGTCAACGCGAACTCGCCTTCACCGATGAAGACCGCGCCGACCGTGCGATCCTCGACGGGCGCGAGGAAGTAGATTTCGCCGCTACGCAGAGTGAACGTCGCCGCGTCGCGCTTCAAGACGAGATTGTTGACGGTCGCGACGTTCGGAAACTCTGTGGACGAAGCCGCCTGATTACGCAACTGCTGATAGGTCGCATCGCCGATGCCGGGCTTGCCATTCTTCGGCGCAGTGATCGTGACCGCACCGCCCTCAATCGCGGGCAGGCGCATCTGCACGTTCGCGTTCGTGGTCTTCCCGTCCTCTACCTTCACACCTTCGATGCGTGTCTCGACGAACCCTTGCGCCGTCGCCGCGACCGTGTAAGTGCCCGCGCTCAAGCCGGAGATTTTGTAGTGGCCCTGCGCGTCGGTCGTAGCGGTCGCAGACTTCTGCGTCGCGACCTCCGTCGCCGTGACCTCTGCGCCGACGACGCGCGCGCCCGCTTGGTCTGTGATCGTGCCTGCGATGTCGCCGCCCGCCGCGCTGACTGCGAGCGCACACGCGGCGACGAGAGCGAGCGCGCACGCTGCCGGGAGAAACTTACGTTGGAGCATCTTCTGTGTACCTCTTGAGGAGTTAAAGCCTGAGCGGAAACCCTGCGCGAGTTAAACGAACGAGCGAGTTGACGGTAGCAATTTTTTCGAAGGGCGACGCGGGCACGTCGCACTGCGATGAACAACCCGATCACGCAAGCAGAGGCGACATTATTCGGGTCGGCTGCGGAGCAAGTCAAGTCAGTATCGATTGCCGCGTAGTGCTATGATGCGCGTCGATCAGAATATAGAAACACGAACGAAGAGGAGGGCCCGTGTGATGTCGAGTGAGATGGTTCAGTTCCGCAGCAACGGCGGGACGGCGCAAGGCTACTTGTCAGTCCCCGCATCGGGAAAAGGTGCGGGCGTGATCGTCCTACAGGAGTGGTGGGGACTCGTCGCGCACATCAAAGAGGTGTGCGACCGCTTCTCATCGGAAGGCTTCGTCGCGCTCGCGCCCGATCTCTACCACGGCAAGTCCACGACCTCGCCCGACGAAGCGGGCAAGCTGATGATGGCCCTCAACATCGACGAGACGGAGAAAGACCTGCGCGGCGCGATCAAATTCATGCTCGATGATCCACGCATGACGAGCGCGCAGGTCGGCACAATCGGCTTCTGCATGGGCGGCGCACTCTCGCTCTACGCGGCCTCGAAGAACGAGCAGGTCGGCGCGTGCGTCGTCTTCTATGGGGGCCACCCGAAGGTGAAACCCGATCTCGAACACTTGCGCGCGCCCGTGCTCGGCATCTACGCGGGGCGCGATAAGTCCATCACGCCCGACTCCGTTCGCGAACTCGAACGCCGACTCGACGAACTCGGCAAGCCGAACGAGATGCACATCTACGAAGACGCGGATCACGCCTTCTTCAACGACTCACGCCCCGAAGTCTATAACGCACGCGACGCCGCCGACGCATGGCGTCGCACGCTCGACTTCTTCCGCCAGCATCTCACGCGGAAGTAACGTGCAACGAACTCGCGCGGCGTGCGAAACTTTTTCGCCTCGCGACTTAATCACACGCGAAGAGAGACGGGCGATCTCGCGTGAACGAGATCGCCCGTCTTCTTTAGTTGATAGATCGTTGCGTGTCGCGTTGTGCGCGTGTCAGTGGTTGTGTCGTCTGCTCGCCTTGTCCTGTTGCTCCGCTTCGCGTTCGGCATCCTTCGCGTCGCTCTTGCTCAAGCCGAGGTTTTGCAGCGTGCGCCCGATGCTGTCGCCTTTCGCGAGACCGGCGAGGATCGCTTCGCGCGTGATCGAGGGGTGCGACGCGCCGAGGTTCGCGGAGAGCCGCGCGGCGGCGACGTACTGCCCGAACTTCAGATCGGGGTTCGTAGCGAGCGCGGCGCGATAGCCCGCGCGCAGATCGTCATCGGCGCGGCGCGCGACGCGGGTTGCGACGGCGTTAGAGGTTCTTTGCGATCCGGTTGCGGCGTGCGCGTGATGAGATCGATTCGTGCTCCATCGCGTAGGCGCGGGTTGCGCGCGGCGGCGCGGATGGCTTACAACTGTCGGGTCGAATCGGGTGGACGCAAAGCTCATCGTAATTTTCTCAGTCGTCGCGTTCGTCGCTCTCTTACTCTTCGTCGTGTTGAGATCGCGCGGGCGCGGCGGGCAGATGATCGAGCAGTCGGCGAAGCTGCCGTCGATGCGCTCTTCGTTCGGCAGCGTCGTGCACAAGGGCGTTAGCCCCAAGCTCGGCGCGGAGCTTTTAGAAATGCTTATGGAGGGCCGACGCGACGAGGCTCTGCGGCTCGTGCGCGAGCGCACGGGGCTCAGTGAGACGGAGGCCGAAGTCGCCATCCGTCGTTACGAAACTTTGAAGGGCCGTCTGGGTCTGTAAAAAAAGATGTTCGTCGAAAGCAGAATCAAAACGAAGTTGCTGCGCCAGATGGGCGAGGCGATCAAAGACTTCTCGATGATCGAGGAGGGCGACCGCGTGATGGTCTGTCTCTCCGGCGGCAAGGACAGCTACACGATGCTCGATCTGTTGCTCGACGTTCGCGAGCGCGCGCCCGTCAGATTCGATCTGCTCGCCGTCAACTTAGATCAGAAGCAGCCGAACTTTCCGGCGGATGTGTTGCCACGTTATTTAACCGAACGAGGCGTTCCCTTCCGCATTGTCGAGCGAGACACCTATTCGGTCGTGAAGCGTCTCGTACCCGAAGGCAAGACTTACTGCTCGGTCTGCTCGCGCCTGCGTCGCGGCATCATCTACGAGACGGCTACGGAAGAGGGCTGCACCAAGATCGCGCTCGGTCATCATTCGGACGACATCGCATCGACCTTTCTTCTCAACTTCTTCTTCGTCGGCACGCTCAAAGCCATGCCGTCGATCTTGAGATCGGATGATGGACGCAACACAGTTATCCGCCCGCTCGCTTACTGTAAAGAGTCGGACATCGCGGAGTATGCCGCGCAGAAAAAGTTTCCGATCATCCCCTGCGATCTCTGCGGCTCGCAGACGAATTTGAAGCGAGCGCGCATCCGTGCACTCATCGACGAGCTTGAGCGTGAGATTCCAAACGTCCGCGCCTCGATGCTGACCGCGCTCGGCAACGTCATCCCCTCGCACCTGCTCGATCATAAACTCTACGACTTCCAACGCCTCGTGCCCGTCGCACGCGCGGAGATCGAACGTGAACTCGATGCCGCCTTCGGGCACGTCGAACCGGAGTTCAACGCTGAGCCCGCGCTGGTTTCGATCTCTTAGTCGAACGATCTATCAAACATAAGAAGGGCGGCGCGCGATCAACTTGATC
>JAVXVG010000013.1:0-7064 GCA_032229975.1 Acidobacteriota bacterium
CTGCGGTCAGGAAGGGAAGCAGTAGGTGACAGCGTATTCGGGCGGGCTCGTTTCAAAGAGCGGCACGCCTCCCGCTTCGAGCCACGCGTGACCGGCGAGCGGATCGCCCTCGCCGCGCCGCACGCCGAAGACGACGCGCGTCTGGCGACCGCGAAGGGCCATCTGCCTGTGCAGCACAGCCGCGCGTTTCCAGCACGTCGGCGTGAAGCAGAGCGCGTCGAGACTCAATAGCGCATCGAGCAACTGCGCCAGCCGCTCATCGCTCACGCGCGATTCACGCGCGCGCACGTCGCGTCGCCGTGCGGGCGAGAGGAACGAGAGCGAACGCGGCAGCGGCAGCACGCGCGCGAGCATGGAGAAAGAGGCGACATCGAGCGCGAGGCGCGCGACAAGCAATGCCTCGTCGGGCCGCCTTCGCGCGAAACTCACGCCGCGCCTGACTGTGCTCACAACATTCGACATCGCTGGAATATTACGACGCGCAGGGCCCGCGTGAGAAGTCGAGAGATCATCGTTCGAGAAAGAGAGCGTTGATGAAGAGCGGATCGGGAGAAGTAAGTTGAGACTATTGATGTGTTGAGATTCTCGAACTGAGAAAGGGCCGCTCTCAGGATTTAGCGAGGCGATAGCCGCGACGTGTGCGCGCTAAGACGCCCGTGCGGGCCACCTGCACGTCGATGGCGCGCCAGCGACCGTCGTGCGCGCGATTTGTCGGGTGATAGCCGACCGTGTACTGGTTGCTCAACTCTTCGACGACCTCGGCGAAAGCCTGTCGCATCGCATCGCCTCCGGGTGTGGAGATGTAGCGTCCGCCACTCTTCGCCGAAAAGTTTTTCAGCGCGGCGGTTGATGTCATCGCATCCATCGCCGCCGGGCCGCCGCCCGTGTGCTCGCCCATGTCAACCGTGTAGATCGTCGCGTTGGCGGCGAGCGCGGCGGCGAGGGCCTTATCCGATGTCGCGTGGCTCTTCGTGTCTGCACCGTCGGAGAGCACGAGGATCGCGCGCCGCTTTTCGGGACGCTGCGCGAGGTCTTTCGCGGCGTCGATGATGGCATCATTCAGCACGGTCATGCCCTTGGCGTGCAAGCCAAAGGCACGCTCCGAGAGATCGCGCTCGCTTGAGAACTCCTGCACACGCTCGACCTTGCTGTGGAAGCTATAGACCTCTGCCACGTCATCCTCGCGAAGCCCGTCGAGGAAGCGTATCGCCGCCGCGCGCGCAAGTGTGATGCGGCCCTCCATGCTGCCGGAGATATCTAAGAGCAGTGCGACGGCAAAGGGCGTCGCCTCTTCGCCGAAGTTCGTGATCTGCTGCTCGCGGCCATCTTCAAGAACTTTGAAGTCGCCGCGCTTGAGCCCGTGCACATATGCGCCCTTGCCGTCCGTCGCCGTGACGTTGAGGACGACGAGATCGGAGTTGACGCTGATCACTTCGTCATCCTGTTTGTGCGACTCGCGCGCGTGCGTTGGCGCGGAGGGCGAAGCCGAGACGAATAGCGCAAGCGAAAGCAGGGCGCGCGGCGCGAGCGTGCGGGCGTAGAGATGGCGGGAGTTGTTCGTGTGCAAGTGGCGCATCAGCCGCCGAGTGTTTTGATTAGGCGAGTGATCTCGATCAGTTGATTCGCAGAAGTGATGACGGCAGCCGAGACGACGTGTCGCGGCGTCTTCTCCACCTTCTTGCGGAACTCTTCGCACATCTGGGCGAGGCGTTCGAGCGCGGTGGCGAGGCTCGCGGGCGGATCGGCCAGCGTCGTATCGTCTTCGCCGCCGCCCGCATCGTTGCGGATCGAGCGCGCGAGCTTCTCGATGCGCGCGAGTTTCTTCTGTTCGGGAACGCTCAACGCTTTTTGTAGTTTGAAGGTGTCGCGTACCTCCGCGCTTAGTTGAACAGCTTCTCGCGCGCGTTCAAGGTTCTCCTTGTAGCTCTCTTCGCTGCGCCTGATCTCGACGCTCTTGAGCATCTCATCGCGGGGCGTAGTCTGATCATCGTCATCGTCACGACGTTGCGTCGCATCAGGTATCGGGTGCGTACTACCTTTGATGGGAGGCGGCTGCTGCGCCGATGCTTGCACGCACAGCAGTGCGCAGAGGAAACAGGTCGCAAGAGAGATTGTTAAAAGCGGTCGGCGCATCGATAAGTAATTCGAGCTTTCAGATTGAGACATCATGCGCGCGTTGCTGTCGCGCTCCACTCAGTTCATTAAGAATTGGAAAATGGCTTGCGGGTTGTCCAACGTTGTTTGAACCGCGAGAGAAATTTAGAGAGCCTGCGGCGGATTCCGGCGCGCTCGCGCCAGAGATCGATCTGCTCAAGCTCTGTTGAAGATGTTTCCAGTCGCTGGCCCGGAAGTTTGATACATGAACGCTTCAAGGGATTCTGATCGGAGTGTCCGGCGTGTTGATGTAGTCGTCGCCTTTGCGTCGCGGTCTCTGCTCGATGATGACCTTCGCGTCCGGTGGTCTCTCGGCTGGCCTTCGCTCGCCCATCTCCGGCCTGAAAGGCACGTCGGCGTTTCGCGCGTTGCTATGCAGGCGCACGACCTGCGCGCCCGACCACGCGTCCGGCGAGATTTGCAATGCGTACTTGCCCTCTTCGCCCGGCCGCAATGTGTCGGGACTAATAGAGACGCTGCGCTTCTCTATACCCTGCTGCGGAGCGCGTCCCTTCAAAGCGATCTCGACCGACAAGCCTTCGAGCTGCGCGTCTGAGATGTTCTTGATAGTTCCACTGACAAAAGCCGCAGAGCCTTTGAGTCTGACCTCATCCTGAAAAATCTGCGCCTGTGGCGGAGCGTTTGATTGGGCCGCCTGTTGCTGCTCCACACGTTTCGTCGCCGCGAGTTTATCTTCGTGCTTCTTTCTGAGGACGAGGAAGCCGACGAAGAGGGCCGCCGCCAGCGCGATTGCGCTCGCGACCGCGAAGAGCTTCGTCGCCGCGCCACTGCCGCCGCCTATTTCGGTCACAAGCGGCGTGTGCTCCGTGCGGCTCTCGTATCCCGGCGCGTCACTCATGTATAGATCGAGACGTGGATGAAAAACTTCGACAGGGCCGGCGTGCATCGTCATGGAGAAAGTAACCCGGATGAGCAACGTCGAACCGTTGCCTCTTCGAGTCGCTGCTTCAAGGCGTGCCGCCCGTCACCTTCTCGACGAGGTCTCTAATAAACTGCTGCTCGGCACTGCCATTGCTGCGCAGGCTGATCCACTCCGCGCCCGACGCGCTGTCGGCTCTGCCTTCGACGCGCGCATTGACGGAGACGTTAGTCGTCGCCGCATCGACGGCGCGCACCTCGACGATGAGCGTGTAGCGGCCCTGCGTCCAGCCGCTCACATTGTCTCTCGGAACTTCGGCGAAGCGGTTCAACTCGGTGACGGCGGTGACTGCGCCCTTGACGAAGCGAAAGGGCTGGCTGACGATAACGCCCTCTTCCGGCTTCGAGACCGCAGTGTCAACGACGAGCTTCTGCTCGGCCATCAATTCCTGCACGGCGCGCAGCACCACGTCGCGACGCACGGTGAAGCGGTAAGGGTTCGCGAGCAGAGGCGTCAAAGGCGTGCGGCCCTTGCCGAAGTCGAAGCCGCGCCCCGTGCCGTTGTTCTGCTTCGTGCCGTTCTGGCCCGGCGCGCGGTCGCTGCCCTGATCGCGTATGCGGTCGTTCTGCTGATCGACGCCCTTCTCCTGCGCCTGCGCCGTCAAGACCGACAGCGCGAAGAGAAACACCAAACCTAAAACCTTTTTCATTCGACACCACACCCTTTCGTCCGAACGGCAGGCGACCGGCAACCATGTAGAGGGAGACAATTCAACGGGAGACTGTTGGAGCATAGAACAAGGTCGGGTCGATTTCAAGCAATCTCTCTGACGCGAGCGACAGATGATTGTCGCAGGTTTCATCTCTGTTACTGCGTCGCGTTCACGTTCGTTGTCACGTTCGCGTTGGTCGTCGCCTTCGCGTCGCGTTCGCGCTCCCATGCGCGCAGGGCCTGCACGCCGCGTTGGAAGTCTGCGTCCGTCTCATAGAAGTTGTGTGCGCCGTCGTTGCGCGCAGGATCGCGGACGTAAAAGAGGTAGTTAGTCTCGGCAGGATGAATCGCCGCTTCAAGCGAGCGCGCGCCGAAGCTGGCGAGTGGCCCCGGCGGGAGACCGCGCACCTTGCGCGTGTTGTAAGGAGAGTCGCGGTCGAGATCGCTCTGATAGACTTTGCCGTCGCCGCGCCACTTGCCCGCGAGCTTCGACGCATAGATGACCGTCGAGTCGATGCCCAGAGGAATCCCGCGTCGCAGACGGTTGTAGATAACCGATGCGACGAGCGGCCTGTCTTCCGCGAGCTTCGCCTCGGTCTCGACGAGCGAAGCGACGGTCGCAGCCTCGTGCGCGCTCCGGCCCGTGGCACGGGCCTCCTCTTCCAAGCTGCTCCACACCTGACGGAAGCGACGCACCATCGTGGCGATCATCTCCTTCGGCGTCGTGTTGGGCGGGAAGCTGTAGGTGTCCGGAAAGAGATAGCCTTCGAGGTTGGTGGCCGTCGGATCGATGTCTTTGATGAGCGAGGTATCGTTCATCAACTCAAGAGCCTCGCTTGAGTCTTGTAGTTTCAACTCCGGCACGTGGGCCATTGCATTCGCGATGTCCCAACGCGTCCAGCCTTCGATGACGGTGAAGCGATCCAGACGCTCCTCGCCCTCTTCGAGTTTGCGCAAGACCTGTAACGACGTGATCGGCGAAGGGAAGCGATACTCACCGGCCTTGAGCTTCGCGCCGAGCCCGTGCACGCGAACATAGAGCATCAACTCCCAACCTCGTCTGATAACGCCGGATGATTCGAGACGCGCGAACATCTCCGAGGGCGTCGAGCCGCGCGGAATTTCGATGTACTGGTTGGCGTTGGCGTGTTGCACAGGCGACCTCAGATCGTGTAGCACCCAGAGTGCGAAGCCACCGCACGCACACGCGAGCAGGATCGAGAGTATGAGTAAGCGTCTGAGAAACTTCATTCGGAATTTTTTTTGGGAAGGAGAATGGAAGAGCGTCTCGAATGGTTAAAGTAATTCAGGAGACGACGAATCTCGCTCAGCATCTGTTCGCGAATCCGCCCCGGCAAGTTGTTAAGTTAATTTCCCGCGATGCTTCGCGTGTGATGAAGTCGCGCAGGATCAGCGCGGCAGCTTCGCTATCGAGTCGGCCCGCGCGCACTGCATCCGGCACGCGCTCATCGCGCAAACTCTCTTCGGCGGCCCGCGTCGTGAGCCTCTCATCCTGCAAGTGGACGGGACATTTAAGTGTCAGCTCGAAATTTCGGGCCAGCCTGTGAACTTCCAGCGCGGCGTCGCCCTCCGTCCCGTCGAGCCGAAGCGGCAAACCCAAGACCACCTCTTGAGCGTCAAACTCCCGGACGAGTCCGGCGACAGCAGCGATCAATCTTTTCCAACTTCCGCGACTGAGCGCGGGCAGAGGTCTGACGCTGAGACGCATCTCATCGCTGACGGCGACCCCGACGCGACGCGCGCCGAGATCGAGCGCGAGCAGGCGGCCCGAAGCGGCCACCTGTCGCGTGCCAATATGATTTTCTTCGTTCTTCGCGGTCAACGATTAAAGAGCCTCTCTCGTGCGCAGGAGTATAGCGTAGCTCCGAGCGAGCCCGCCAATCGCGCCGATTCTTGCGCGAGGTTGCAAGGCTCAAGTATCATCGCGGCACGTTCGGCACGTGCCGCGCACATTAGTTCGCCGGTTCTGAAAGTTTGAGGTTATTGAATGTCATTTCGCAGCAAGTTCATCGTCGTCGTTTTCTCCGCCACGCTCGCGCTCTACGCGGTCGTGGGCGGCTGGATGTTCACGCGCGCGCAGCAGCAGAACGATCCGGGCGCGCAGCTACGCATCTTCGAGAGCGTGCTCCAACATATCAACGACGACTACGTTGACGAGCCCGACCTGAATAAGGTGCGCGCGGGCGCGTTGCGCGGTCTCGCCTACGGGCTCGATCCCTATTCGACTTATCTAACAATCGATCAGGTGCGCGACTATCGCGCCAACCTCGAGAAGAGTCAGGTCGGCATCGGCGCGGAGCTTTCGCAGGTCGCCTCTTATCTCTACGTCATCGCGCCGGTCAAAGGTGGCCCCGCCGATCAAGCGGGCTTGCAGTCGGGCGATATCATCGAGTACATCGACGGCAAAGCCACGCGCGACATTTCGCTCTACGACGCGAAGCAACTCTTAAATGGCGCGGCTGGCTCTGAAGTGAAACTGCGCGTCCTGCGTGCGGGCACGCGGCCCTTCGCCTTGACGATCAAGCGCAGGGCTGTGGATGTTCCGGCGGCAGAGGCGCGCATGGAGGCTGGCAAGATCGGCATCGTGCGCGTCAACAGTCTCGCTGCGGGTGAATCTGTGGATGTGCAGAAGCGCGTGCAGGAGTTGCAGAAGCAGGGCGCGCAGAAGCTCGTCATCGATCTGCGCAACGTCGCGGGCGGCTCGCTCGAAGAGGGCGTGAAGGTGGCGAACCTCTTCGTGAGAAACGGCGCGCTCGCGGAGACAGTGGGGCGCGGCGGCAAAGTCTTGAACACGATGAACGCCGATCCGAAGCTCTCGATCTTCGATGGCCCCATCGTCGTCCTCATCGACCGTGGGACGGCCGGCGCGGCGGAAGTTGTCGCCTCTGCTTTCATCGAGCAGAAGCGCGGCGAGGTGGTCGGCGAAAAGAGTTTCGGCGCGGGCGCGGATCAGCAACTCTTCCCATTGCGCAACGGCGATGGGCTGCTGCTCACGACCGTCAAGTGGGCTTCGTCGAAGGGCAAGGCGTTCTTAGGCGCGGGCGTCGCACCCACGGTCGAGGTCAAGCGGCCCGAACTCGCGGAGGCGGTCGATCCCGAAGACCTGACCGGCAACGACGACGATGCCATCGCACACCCCTCTGCCTCGCCCGACAAGCGCGAAGTGTCGCCCGAAGCTGCCTCGACCAAACAACAGCCCGAAGACGTGCAGCTCAAGCGCGCGCTCGAACTGTTACGCGAAAACAGATCTCAAACGCAGAAACCCGCTTAGTCGATAATGTCTTGTAACGCGGAAGCG
>JAVXVG010000014.1:0-17143 GCA_032229975.1 Acidobacteriota bacterium
GGGTTGTGCTTCGCCAAGACCTTCGTGATGGCCGCCGTTAACGTCGTCTTGCCGTGGTCAACGTGCCCAATCGTCCCAATGTTCACGTGCGGCTTCGAACGATCGAATTTTTCCTTCGCCATGTCTCTCGCTCCTTAATTAGAAACGCTGAAAGCCAAACGATGAACAGTGAGCTATCTTTGCTTCATCGTTCATCGTTTCTACTTCATCCTTTATTTCGCGACTCCCTGCACCTTCGCGATCACCTCTTCGGCGATGTTGCGCGGAGCTTGATCGTAGCGCTCGAAGTGCATGGTCGAGGTCGCGCGCCCCTGTGTCGCAGAGCGCAGGTCGGTCGTGTAGCCGAACATCTCGGAGAGCGGAACGTAGGACGTGATGACCTGCGCGCCGCCCGGTCGCGGCTCCATCTTCTCGATCTGTCCGCGCCGACGATTCAAGTCGCCGTTGACCGCGCCCATGTACTCTTCCGGCGTGACCACCTCGACGCGCATGATCGGTTCAAGCAGCACGGGCTTCGCTTTCTTAACCGCGTCTTGAAACGCAAGCGAGCCTGCGATGTGGAACGAACGCTCGTCGGAATCGACTTCGTGATATGAACCGAAGACGAGACGGACGAGTATATCCACGAGTTCGTAGCCCGCGAGATAACCGCGCTCCAGCGCGTCGCGGATGCCTTCTTCGACGGGCTTGATGAACTCGCGCGGGATGACGCCGCCCGTGATCTTGTTCTCGAAGACAAAGCCTTGTCCGGCCGCCGGTTCGATCTCGATCTCGACGTGACCGAACTGGCCGCGGCCACCCGTCTGTCGCTTGTAAACTTCTTTGCCCTTCGCTGCTTGCGTGATCGTCTCGCGGTACGCGACCTGCGGCTTGCCGACGTTTGCCTCGACGCCGAACTCGCGCTTCATGCGATCAACGATGATCTCAAGATGAAGCTCGCCCATTCCCGCGATGATCGTCTGACCTGTTTCTTGATCAGTCGAGACATTAAATGATGGGTCTTCTTGCGCGAGACGCGAGAGGGCCGTTCCGAGTTTGTCTTGATCCTGTCTGGTCTTCGGTTCGACTGCGACGCGGATGACGGGCGCGGGGAACTCCATCGCTTCGAGGATGATCGGCTTGTTCTCGTCGCAGACGGTATCGCCGGTCGTCACCTGTCTCATGCCTCCGATGGCGATAATCTCGCCCGCCGATGCCTCGTCGATGTCCTCGCGGTTGTTCGCGTGCATCTGCATCAGGCGGCCCACGCGCTCCTTCGTCTGCTTGACGGAGTTATAGACGTAAGAGCCTTTCGAGATCGTGCCCGAATAGATGCGGACGAACGAGAGCTGACCGAGATGCTTGTCCGCCATAATCTTGAAGACGAGGCCACTGAACGGCGCGGTGTCTTCGGGAGGGCGCGGCTCTAACTCACCCGTTCGCGGGTTAATGCCTTCGACCGGCGGGATGTCGAGCGGCGAAGGCAGATAATCGACGACGGCATCGAGCAAGGTCTGCACGCCTTTGTTCTTGAACGCAGAACCCGTGACGACGGGGACGACCTTGAGGGCCAGCGTGCCCTTGCGAAGCGCGGCGCGAATCTGCGCGTCTGTGAAACTCGCGCCCTCGTCTTCGAGGTACGATTCCATCAGCGTCTCGTCCGCTTCGGCGGCGGCTTCGAGCAGTTTATGGCGCGCGGCTTCGGCGGCGGCTTGCAAGTCGGCGGGGATGTCTGTCGTCTCATACTGCGCGCCCTTCGACTCGTCGTTCCAGAGCAGCGCTTTCATGGTGATGAGATCGATGACGCCTTTGAACTGATCTTCGAGGCCGATGGGAATCTGAAGGGCCACCGGGTTTGCGCCGAGGCGCGTGATGATCGACTCGAAGGAGCGATCAAACGATGCGCCCGCGCGATCCAGCTTGTTGATGAAGCAGATGCGCGGCACGCCGTACTTGTCCGCCTGACGCCACACGGTTTCACTTTGCGGCTCAACGCCCGCGACGCCGTCGAACACTGCAACCGCGCCGTCTAGTACGCGAAGCGAGCGTTCGACCTCCATCGTGAAATCGACGTGGCCCGGAGTGTCAATAATGTTGATGCGGTGCTCGACGCCCGAACGCTTCCAGAAGCAGGTCGTCGCGGCTGAAGTGATCGTGATGCCGCGCTCCTGCTCCTGCTCCATCCAATCCATCGTCGCAGTGCCCTCGTGCACCTCGCCGATCTTGTGCGAGACGCCCGTGTAGAAGAGCACGCGCTCGGTCGTGGTCGTCTTCCCGGCATCAATGTGGGCCATGATGCCGATGTTGCGGAACTTGTGGAGGTCTTGCTTAGCCATGAAATACCGTGAATGGTGAATCGTAAATGGTAAATGGTTTTCTTCTATTCACCACTTACTATTTGCCATTTACCAGCTCTTAGAACTTGTAATGCGCGAACGCCTTGTTGGCTTCCGCCATGCGATGCGTGTCCTCGCGCTTCTTGACGGCGTTGCCGCGATTGTTGGTCGCGTCGAGAAGCTCTCCGGCGAGGCGGTCGATCATCGTCTTCTCGCCGCGCGCGCGTGCCGCCGCGACGATCCAGCGAATGGCGAGCGAGCCGCGTCGCTCCTGTGCGACTTCAATCGGCACTTGATAGTTCGCGCCGCCGACGCGACGAGTCTTCACTTCGACCGTCGGTCTCACGTTGTCAATCGCGCGCTTGAAGGCCTTCAAGGCGTCGTCGCCCGAACGATCTGCGACTGTCAAGAGCGCGTTATAAAAAATCTTCTCGGCGGTCGATTTCTTGCCGCCCCACATCAAGCCGCTGATGAACTTCGTCACGAGCGGGCTGTTGTAAACCGGATCGGGGAGAACTTCGCGCCTGTCTGCGACTCTTCGTCTTGGCATAATTAGCTTTCAGCAATCAGCAGTCAGCCTTCAGCGAAACAGTTGATCATCGGGCTGCCCGCGTCGTTTAAGTCACCCGCTCGCCGCCGAGCAAAACTGAATGCTGACGGCTGACGGCTGAATGCTCTCCTATTTCTTTCCGCCCTTCGCGCCGCCCTTCGCTGCACCGGCAGCCGCGCCGCCCTTCGGACGCTTCGCGCCGTACTTCGAGCGGCCCTGCTTGCGGTCTGCGACGCCGACAGCATCGAGCGTGCCGCGAATGACGTGATAGCGCACGCCCGGCAAATCTTTCACGCGACCGCCGCGTATGAGCACGATGGAGTGCTCTTGCAGGTTGTGGCCGACGCCGGGGATGTAGGTCGTCACCTCGATGCCATTCGTCAGGCGCACGCGGGCCACCTTGCGGAGGGCCGAGTTTGGTTTCTTCGGCGTCTGCGTATAGACGCGCGTGCAGACGCCGCGCTTCTGCGGCGAAGACTGCAAAGCGGGACTCGCCGTCTTGTACTTGACGGCTTCGCGTCCCTTGCGCACGAGTTGATTGATGGTCGGCACTGCTGTTTCGTCCTCTTCGAGAGACTTTCGCTTTTCTGACTTTCGTTAAAGCGCAAAAGGCTCCGAATCCTGCCTCTCACCGGAACTCGTCCGGTAGTCAGCGCAAGACGCGGCTTGCCTCGAATGATTCAGTTAGCTTGAGGGATGTTCTGAAGCTATCGATCTCTCGCGTGCGGAGATCGTGTGCGGATCGTGGCTTCCCCTAGAGCCAAAGTTTCTCTGTGGCGTCGCTTGTTTGAAGAGGAGAGCCGAAAAACTTTCAGGCTTCCCTATCGTTCGGGCTCGCGTGGGATTCCGCTTCCCTGAGAAGCGGCGCGCGAGCCTTTTACGCCACAATATTTTCAAAGCGACCGTCTTAACTCACGAGACAGCCGGGCAACGCCTCCGCACCGTCAGAACCAACTCAAGCGTTGCACTATCTGGAAAAGGACTGGTTGTCCAAACGGGAGACTATACGGATCGACTAATAAACTGTCAAGCCGACGACGAAGCCAACACCAGAGAGCTTCGCAGACATATCGAAACCGCAATCAACACGAAGTTGAAGACTGTGAAAACCGTGGACGAAAAGGGCGACCCCCTTCTGATGAGGTCGCCCCTCCGCCTGTTGCTTATCCGTCGCTCGTGCGAAGGATCATTCCCCGCCGCCATCGTCTCCATCGCCCGTAGCGACTGCGGCTTTCGTCGACTCCGGCAGCGCGACGAGGTCTGGCAACTCTGCGAACTCCTGTTCGAGCGCCGCCGCCTGATCGACCGTCTCATCGCGCTCGACTCTCACGTTGCGGTAGTACTCCATCCCCGTGCCCGCAGGGATCAGGCGGCCCATGATGACGTTCTCTTTAAGTCCGCGCAGGTAGTCCACGCGACCAGAGATCGCCGCTTCGGTTAGCACACGCGTCGTCTCTTGGAAGGAGGCCGCCGAGATGAACGAGTCGGTTGAGAGCGACGCCTTCGTGATCCCTAGGAGCAGCGGTTCGGCGGAAGCGGGCTGCCCGTCCGCCTCTATGACGCGCGCATTCTCGTCCGTAAAGCGGAAGCGATCCACCTGTTCGTCGAGCAAGAACTCCGTGTCGCCCACATCAGAGATTTTCACCCAGCGCAACATCTGCCGGACGATCACTTCGATGTGCTTGTCGTTGATGTTCACGCCCTGTAAACGATAGACCTCTTGAATCTCGTTCGTCAGATACTCCTGCAAACGATTCATGCCGAGCACGCGCAGGATGTCGTGCGGATTGAGTGGCCCATCCATCAACGCCTCACCGGCGCGGACGCGGTCGCCCTCCTGCACGTTGATGTGCGTGCCGCGCGGAATGTCGTACTCGCGCTCCTCTGCGTCGTCGCCGACGACGATCAGCTTGCGCTTGCCCTTCGCGATGGGCCCCAGTTTGATGATGCCGTCGATCTCCGACATGATGGCCGTCTCGCGTGGACGACGAGCCTCGAACAGTTCGACGACGCGCGGCAGGCCGCCCGTGATGTCTTTCGTCTTCGTCGTCTCGCGAGGAATCTTCGCGATCACGTCGCCGGGTTCGACATCGACGCCGTCCGTCACCATCAGGTTAGCGCGCACGGGCATCTGATAGGTCTTCAGAATCTTGTTCGACGCGTTGCGAATCTCCATGCGCGGCTGCTTCTTCTCGTCGGGCGAATCTTTCACCACCAGACGCGCCTGACCCGTGACCTCGTCAACCTCTTCGTCAACCGTCACGCCTTCCTTCAAGTCTTGGAATTTCACGTGGCCGGCCACTTCCGTCAAGATCGCGAAGGTGAATGGGTCCCAAGTGGCGAGCAGTTGATCCTCGGCGATACGCGCGCCGTCTTCGACGAGGACGTGCGCGCCGTAAACGATCTGATAGCGCGCGACCTCGCGACCGCGCGAGTCGATGATCGTCAATGCGCCGTTGCGATTCATCGCGATGATCTCGCCGCGACGATTCTTGACGACGTTCAGCTCGACATACTTGATGATGCCGTCCTGCCGCGCCTCGTGCTTCGACTGCTCTTCGAGTCGCGCCGTGCCGCCGATGTGGAACGTGCGCATCGTGAGCTGCGTGCCCGGCTCGCCGATTGATTGCGCGGCGATGACGCCGACCGCCTCGCCGATATCAACGGGCTTGCCCGTCGCGAGATTGCGCCCGTAGCACTTGATGCAGCAGCCGCGTCGCGACTCGCACGTCAAGACCGAACGAATGCGGACGCGCTGCACGCCGGAGCGTTGAATCTCCGCCGCGAGGTCTTCCTTGATCTCCTCGTTTGCGGCGACGATGACGCGCCCCTCGACCGGATCAACCACATCCTCGTTCGCCGTGCGACCGACGATGCGATCACGCAGTGACTCGATCTCCTCGCCACCCTCGATGATGGCGATTGAAGAGATGCCCTTGAGCGTGCCGCAGTCCGGCTCGCTGATGATCACGTCCTGCGCCACGTCAACGAGGCGACGCGTCAGGTAGCCGGAGTCGGCCGTCTTGAGCGCGGTGTCGGCGAGGCCCTTGCGCGCGCCGTGCGTCGAGATGAAGTATTGAAGGACGTTCAGGCCCTCGCGGAAGTTCGAGCGAATGGGCGTCTCGATGATCTCGCCCGAAGGCTTCGCCATCAGGCCACGCATTCCGGCGAGCTGCCTGATCTGCTGCGCCGTTCCGCGCGCGCCCGAATCCGACATGATCAGGATCGGGTTCAACTCGTTGGACGCCTTCTCGCGCTCGTCCATCGCCTTGAACATCTCCTTCGCTACCTTGTCGGTGACTTCCGACCAGATCGCGATGACTTTGTTGTAGCGTTCAAGGTTCGTGATGACGCCGTCGCGATACTGCTTATCGACTTCGATCACGTCCTTGTCAGCCTGTCCGACGAGTTTGACCTTCGCATCGGGCGTCACCAGATCGTCGATGCCGATGGAGATGCCGGCCTTCGTCGCGTAGAGGAAGCCGAGCGTCTTCAAATCGTCGAGCATCTTGACGGTCGTCTCGTGGCCGAGGCGGAGATGACAGAAGTTGACGAGCGACTGCAGGCCCTTCTTCTTGAACGTGCCGTTCAAGTAAGGCAGGCCTTCGGGGATCGAGTCGTTGAAGATGACACGGCCGACGGTCGTATTGATAACGCGACTGATGTTCTCCTGCACCGCGCCGCGCATCACGTCCTGCGTGTCGTGCTCCTGCGTGAGATCGACGAAGTCGCCGATGAGTCTGAGCTTGATCGGCGTCTGCGTCGTCACCTCTTTGGCATCGAGCGCGAGCAGCACTTCATCGCTTGAAGCGAAGACGCGCCCCTCGCCCTTCGATCCGGCCCGCTCGCGCGTCAGGTAATAGCAACCGAGGACGATGTCCTGCGAAGGCACGGCGATAGGCTGGCCCGAAGCGGGCGAGAGAATGTTGTTCGACGCGAGCATCAGCACAGCCGCTTCGATCTGCGCTTCGGGCGAGAGCGGAATGTGGACGGCCATCTGATCGCCGTCGAAGTCCGCGTTGAACGCCGTGCAGACGAGCGGGTGAATCTTGATCGCCTTGCCTTCGACCAGCACGGGCTCGAACGCTTGAATGCCGAGGCGGTGCAGCGTCGGCGCGCGGTTCAAGAGAACGGGATGCTCGCGGATGACCTCTTCGAGAATGTCCCACACGACGGGCTCTTGCCTATCGACCATCTCGCGCGCCTGCTTGATCGTCGCCGCATAGCCCTGCTTCTCAAGCTGGTTGTAGATGAACGGCTTGAACAACTCAAGGGCCATCTTCTTCGGCAGACCGCACTGGTGCAACTTCAATTCGGGCCCGACGACGATGACCGAACGTCCCGAATAATCGACACGCTTGCCGAGCAGGTTTTGACGAAACCGGCCCTGCTTGCCCTTCAACGTATCGGACAGAGACTTGAGCGGGCGATTGTTGACACCGCGAAGGACGCGGCCGCGACGACCGTTGTCGAACAGCGCATCGACCGCCTCTTGCAGCATCCGCTTCTCGTTGCGCACGATCACTTCCGGCGCGCGAAGCTCCATCAACTTTTTGAGACGGTTGTTGCGGTTGATGACGCGTCGATAGAGATCATTAAGATCGGAGGTCGCGAAGCGTCCGCCATCGAGAGGCACGAGCGGGCGAAGCTCCGGCGGGATGACCGGAATCACGTCGAGGATCATCCAGTCGGGCCGGTTGCCCGACTTCATGAACGAGTTAACGACCTTTAAGCGTTTCGAGAACTTGAGCTTCTTCTGCTGCGAGTTCTCTTCCTTCATGCGCACGCGCAGATCGGTCGATAGCTCTTCGACGTTGACCATCGCGAGCAGTTCCTTGATCGCCTCCGCGCCCATCTTCGCGACGAACTGGCCCGGATAGTCGCGCATCAATTCGCGGAAACGCTCGTCGGTCAGAAGCTCGCGCTCCTTCACCGGCGCGTCGCCCGGATCGATGACGATGTAGGACTCGAAGTAGAGAACTTTTTCGAGTTCGCGCAAAGGGATATCGAGCAAGTGTCCGATGCGCGACGGGAGGCCTTTGAAGAACCAGACGTGCGAGCAGGGAGAAGCGAGCTCAATATGGCCGAGACGTTCGCGACGCACCTTCGCCTGCGTCACTTCAACGCCACACTTGTCGCAGATCACGCCCCTGTGCTTCATGCGCTTGTATTTGCCGCACAAGCATTCCCAGTCTGTGACGGGCCCGAAGATGCGCGCGCAGAAGAGCCCGTCGCGTTCGGGCTTGAACGTGCGATAGTTGATCGTCTCCGGCTTCGTCACCTCGCCGTGCGACCACTGCCTGATCTTCTCCGGCGAAGCGAGTGAGATGCGGATCGCCTCGAAGTTCGGCGCGATTTGCGTTCTGTCTTGCTGGAATCGAAACACAGTTTTATCTCCGATAAAAGTTTCAAGTCTCAAGTTCCAAGTCCCAAGTCTCAAAGCCACGTTTACTTGAGACTTGGGACTTGGAACTTGGAACTTTATTCAGTCCCGCCGAGCAACGCCATGACCGACTTGCCCGCGCCGTCAGCCGACTCATCCGGCTTCGCGTTTTTGTCGATCAGCTCAACGTCGAGGCAGAGCGATTGTAGCTCGCGCACGAGCACGTTGAAGGATTCGGGGACGCCGGGATTGAAGTCCGCTTCACCCTTCACGATTGCCTCGTAAATCTTCGAGCGACCGGCCACGTCGTCGGACTTTGCGGTGAGCAACTCTTGCAGGATGTGCGCCGCGCCATAGGCTTCCAAAGCCCAGACCTCCATCTCGCCGAAACGCTGGCCGCCGAACTGCGCCTTGCCACCCAGAGGCTGCTGCGTGATGAGCGAGTAGGGCCCGATTGAGCGAGCGTGAATCTTGTCATCGACGAGGTGCGAGAGCTTGAGCATGTAGATGTACCCGATCGTCACCTTCTGCTCGAACGGATCGCCGGAGAGGCCATCGTAGAGGATGGTCTTGCCGGAATCGCCGACGATGTCGGGCAGGCCCTGCTCGCGCATGACGCCGTTGGCTTCCTTGAGCTTCTGCTTGATCTCTTTCTCGGTCGCGCCGTCGAAGACCGGCGTCGCAAAGTGGACGCCGAGCACGCGCGCCGCCCAGCCCAAGTGCGTTTCGAGAATCTGCCCGACGTTCATGCGCGAAGGCACGCCGAGCGGATTCAAAACAATGTCAACCGGAGTGCCGTCCGGCAGGTACGGTATGTCCTCTTCAGGGAGGATGCGCGCGATGACGCCCTTGTTGCCGTGACGACCGGCCATCTTGTCGCCGACCGACAGCTTGCGCTTCATCGCGATGAAGACCTTGACCATCTTGATGACGCCCGGCGCGAGTTCGTCGCCCTGACGCAGCTTCGCGATCTTCTCCTCGTAGATGTCCGTCAGAATTTTGATCTGACGCTCGGTGCGATCCTCGAAGTCTTTAACCTCAGCCGCGACATCAATGCGCGTTGAAGCCATCTGCGCCTTGCGTAGTTGCTTTGGCTCAAGACCGGCGAGCATCTCGTGCGTGATCGTCACGTTCTTCGGGATGCGAACTTCGCGCTCGACCGACAGGTCAGCCGAGAGCTTGCGACCCTCGAACAACTCGCCGATGCGCGCGTCGCGCTGCTCGCGCAGGATGCGAATCTCATCTTCGAGATCGCGACGCAGACGCTCTTCTTCTTCCTGTTCGATTGAGAGCGAGCGCGAATCGCGCTCCGTCCCTTTGCGCGTGAAGACCTGTACTTCGACGACCGTGCCATCGATGCCCGGCGGGCAGACGAGCGAAGCGTCTTTCACGTCGCCAGCCTTCTCGCCGAAGATCGCGCGCAACAGTTTCTCTTCCGCCGTCAACTGCGTCTCGCCCTTCGGCGTGACCTTGCCGACGAGGATCGAGCCCGGCTTGACCTGCGCGCCGATGCGTATGATCCCTGACTCGTCGAGATCGCGCAGCATATTCTCGCCGACGTTCGGAATGTCGCGCGTGATCTCTTCGGGCCCGAGCTTCGTGTCGCGCGCCTCGATCTCCAACTCTTCGATGTGGATCGAAGTATAGTAGTCGTCCTTCACCAGACGCTCACTGACGAGGATCGCGTCTTCGAAGTTGTAACCGCGCCACGGCATGAACGCGACGAGCACGTTTCGACCGAGGGCCAACTCACCCCTGTCCGTGCAGGGGCCATCTGCGATGACCTGTCCCTTCGCGACGCGCTCGCCGATGTTGACGATGGGTCGCTGGTTGATGCACGTGTTCTGGTTCGACCGCTTGAATTTCGTCAAGGTGTAGATGTCCGCCGTCACCTCGCGCGAGATCGTGCCGTCAACGTTGTGATCGGCGCGCACGATGATGCGTTCGGAATCGACGTAGTCCACGACGCCATCGCGTCTTGCTGCAACGACCGCACCCGAATCCGACGCCGTCACCTTCTCCATCCCTGTGCCGATGTAAGGCGACTCGGCGCGCAGCAAGGGAACGGACTGACGCTGCATGTTCGATCCCATCAGCGCGCGGTTCGCGTCGTCGTTCTCAAGGAATGGAATGAGCGACGCGGCGACGGAGACGAGTTGCTTCGGCGAAACGTCAACGTATTGAATTTCCGGTTTGAGCGCGACGATGAACTCGCCCGCTTTGCGCGCGGCGTTACGCTCGTTGACGATGTTGCCATCCTCGTCGAGTTCGATGTTCGCCTGACCGATGACGTACTTGTCCTCTTCCCACGCCGTCAAATAAAACGGGTAGGATTCGGACTGCGCGCGCTTGCCGTCCGCACCCACGCGCTTGTTCGCCTTGTCGATCTCTTCCTGCGCGACGTGATCGCCCGGCTTGAACTTCGTGTCGCCGCCGTTCGTCACGCGCGCGTATTCGATGACGCGCCCGTCAGCAACCTTGCTGTAAGGCGACTCGATAAAGCCGAACTCGTTGATGCGCGCGAAGCACGAGAGCGACGAGATGAGTCCGATGTTCGGGCCCTCAGGCGTCTCAATCGGGCAGATGCGCCCGTAGTGCGTCGGGTGCACGTCACGGACTTCAAACCCTGCGCGCTCTCTAGAGAGTCCGCCCGGCCCTAATGCGGAGAGACGACGCTTGTGCGTGATCTCGGACAAGGGATTCGTCTGATCCATGAACTGCGAGAGCTGCGACGATCCGAAGAACTCACGCACGGCAGCCGTCACGGGCTTGGCGTTGATGAGATCGCGCGGCATCGTCGTCTGCATCTCCTGCTGGATCGACATCTTCTCTTTGATCGCGCGCTCCATCCTGACAAGCCCGATGCGGAACTGGTTTTCGAGCAGCTCGCCAACAGCGCGCACGCGTCGGTTGCCGAGGTGATCGATGTCGTCCGCCATGAACTCTTGCGGGTTGCGACGCATCTTCAACAGGTACTCGATGACAGAGACGAAGTCGTTCGCCGAGAGCAACGCGTCGGTGATGCGTTCGCGCTCAGGCCGTCCCATCTTGATGTTGAACTTCAAGCGACCGACGCGAGAGAGATCGAACTTGCGTTCGTCGAAGAACATCCCCTCAAACAGTCTGTAAGCCGTCTGCACGGTCGGCGGATCGCCGGGGCGCATCTTGCGATAGATTTCAAGGAGCGCATCAACAGGCTTCGAGATCACGTCCTTCTTAAGTGTCAAAGAGAGCACACTGCCGAGATCGTCGCGTTCGGGGAAGAAGATCGAGAACTCTTTCACGCCCGACTCGGCGATCTCTTGAAGCTTCGCCGGATTGATCTCGTTGTTCGCTTCGAGCAGGACTTCGCCCGTCTCCGTGTTGACCACATCGGCGAGTGCGTATGCGCCCTCGAACTGCTGCGTGTCAACCTCGACCTCGTGCACCTTGCTCTTGCGCAACTGCGCGAGCGCGGACTGCGTCACCTTCTTGCCTGCGCGCACGACCGCGTCCGACGATCCCTTCGCCTTGAGATCGCTATCGACCTTCATGCCGACGAGACTCGACGGGCCCTCTTCGGGAATTCGGATCAGGAAGCGACTACCATCGACGCGCACATCGTCAACCGTGTAGAAGGCCCGCAGGATCGACTCGTCGGAGAAGCTGGCGTTCTTCACGGCGTCTTCGAGTTGCGAATCCGCCGCGAAGCCCTTCGGCTGGAACTGCGGGTTGAGCCAGATGCCGAGCGCGCGCAGGAAAATCGACGCGAGAAACTTGCGCTTGCGGTCGATGCGGACGTAGAGCAGGTTCTTCTGGTCGTACTCAAACTCAACCCAAGAGCCGCGATACGGAATGACCTTCGCTAAGAAGACCGGAGACTTCTCGAAGAAGACGCCGGGCGAGCGATGAAGCTGCGAGACGATGACGCGCTCCGTGCCGTTGATGATGAACGTGCCGTTGTCCGTCATCAAAGGAATCTCGCCGAAGAAAACTTCCTCTTCCTTGATGTCGCGGATCGACTTCGTGCCCGACTCCTGATCAACGTCGAAGACGGTCAGACGAATCTTAACTTTCAGCGGCACGCTGTAAGTCATGCCGCGCTCCTGACACTCCTGCTGGTCGTGCTTGTGCTTGAGGCCCACGGGCTCGCCGCAGTTGTCGCAGAGTTGGGGCCGGACGGCGTTGAACGTGCCGCAGTTGTGACACAGCGACTCGCCCGGCACTAATGGATCGACCTTGACGAGCGAGCCGCAGTTCTTGCAGTTCGCGCGTAAGTAGCGCAGCCCTTCGAGTCGTCCGCACTTGCACTGCCAGTTGCCGATTGAATACTCGACGAAGTCTAGCTCCGCCGTCTGCCGGAAGTCGGAGATCGGAAAGACCGAGCGGAAGACCGCCTGCAGGCCCAGAGGCTCGCGCTCTTCGGGCAGCAAGTCCATTTGCAGAAAACGATTGTATGAATCGCGCTGTATCTCGATCAGGTTCGGGATGCGCGCGGCGGTCTTGATCTTCGAAAAGTCGTGGCGCGCGGGCGGCTGGCTCGTGCGTCGGCCCATGCCGAGCGCGTTTCGTTGGAGAGGATTCGCAGACATCTTTTAAGTCCCTCTAGAGAAGAAATGACGAGCGACGTGCGACAAGCAAGCAAGACTGTTTTACCTGTCGCCGATCACTCGTCACTTTGTCACGGTCGTTAAAGACGACGAAGCACGGTCGGGGCACACGACGCTCCGACCGCTTAATGTGAATGAAAGCGGTTGATATTATTCAACAATTGTGGGAGTAACGCCCTCGCCTCAATACTCCCTACCTTAGCCGCCGCGCGGCGCACTGTCAAGGCGACGAATGTTCAAAGTCGAAAGTTCAATGTCCAAAGTCCAAGAGCACGCTAACGATTCTCTTGGACTTTGAACTTTGAACTTGGGACTTACTTGACTTCGACGGTCGCGCCCGCGTCCGCGAGCTTCTGTCGGATCGTCTCGGCTTCATCCTTCGAGACGCCTTCCTTGACCGCCTTCGGCGCGGCTTCGACGAGGTCTTTCGCCTCCTTCAAGCCGAGCGCAGTGATCTCGCGAACGACCTTGATGACGTTGATCTTCTGACCGCCCGCCGCTTGCAGGATCACGTCGAACTCGGTCTGCTCTTCCGCCGGAGCCGCAGCCTCACCGCCGCCCGCCGCCGGAGCCGCCGCCACAGCCGCCGCCGCCGCCGAAACGCCGAACACTTCCTCAAGCTCCTTGACGAGCTGCGAGGCTTCCAAGAGGGTCATGCCCTTCAAAAACTCGATCACATCTTCTTTAGTAGCTGCCATGATTATCTAACTAACCTCCTCAGGGTTTCTCTGGTGTTGTGTCTGTTCGCAAAGCCGAGAGAACCCACGGGACACTTCCTCGCTTGACTGCATCGCCAAACTATTGAAAGCGTCCGAGCCGCAAGTCGATCTGACAAATCGCCCCGCCCGTTTTTTCCGCGTCCGGCTGACTTCACTCACTCGAATCTGAAATCTCAACTTTGAAATCTGAGATAACAGATGGAAAACTTTTACTGCGCGACCTCTTCGCCGCCCTTCTGATCGCCGATCTGCTTGACGACGATTGCCAAGTTTCGCGGCACGGCGGAGATGACCGTCACGAGCCGTTGCGCCTGACAGTTGATGAGGAACATGATCTTCGAGATCAGTACCTCCTTCGACGGCAAGCTCGCGATGGCTTCGATGTCGCGCAACGCGACGACCTTGCCTTCGACGACGCCCGCCTTGAACGTGAACACTTCCGGGTTGTCCTTCGCAAACTTCGAGACCGCCTTCGAGAGCACGACCGGGTCTTTATCCTGCGAGACCGCAATCGCCGTCACGCCCTTGAAATGCTCCGCCGCCGCCGCATAGGGCGTGCCCTCGGCAGCCTTGCGCGCGAGCGTGTTCTTGACGACCGAATACTGCGCGCCCGCCTGTCGCAAGGTGTTGCGCAACTCTTGATCCTTCGCGACCGTCATGTTCTTGAAGCCGACGAACATCGCCGTCTGCGCGCCGCGCAACTGCTCTGCGAGGGCTTCGAGGTCTCTCTGTTTCTGCTCTCTCGTTTTCATTTTCGGTTCTCTCCCTCGCCGACTACTTCACGTAAGCCGTCTCGTCCAACAGCACGCCGGGGGTCATCGTCGCGGCGAGGTTCACTTTCCTGACGTACTTGCCCTTCGCGGTCGAAGGTTTCGCACGCACGACCGCATCGAGAAGCGACTGCGCGTTCTCACGCAGCTTCTGATCGTCGAACGAAACCTTGCCAATGCCGACGTGGATGACGCCCGTCTTATCGACGCGATACTCGACCTTACCCGCCTTCGTCTCCGAGACGGCGGTACGCACGTCGTTCGTCACCGTGCCCGTCTTCGGGTTCGGCATCAGGCCACGCGGGCCCAAAACTTTTCCGAGTGCGCCGACGAGACGCATCATGTCGGGCGTGGCGATCACGGCATCGTAATCAAGCCAGCCGCCTTTAATCCGCTCGACCATCTCCGGCCCTCCGAAGAAGTCCGCGCCCGCTTCTTCCGCCTCGCGCAGCTTGTCGCCCTGCGTGATGACGAGCACGCGCTTTGATTTTCCGATCCCGTGCGGCAGCACAAGCGTGCCGCGCACGAGTTGATCGGCTTTACGCGGATCGACGCCGAGCCACATCGTCAGCTCGACCGTCTCATCGAACTTGCGCGCCGTGATCGCAGAGACTTCCTTGACCTTCGCGACGCCCTCTTCGAGCGTGTACTTGCGCCCCTCCTCGATCTTTTCGAGCGCGGCGCGATACTTCTTCCCGTGCTTTGCCATCAACTTATTCTCCGAGGTGCGAACGAGACGACCGCGAAAGTCTGCTCTCTCCCTCTCTATAACGATGAAGTAGGAACGATGAACGATGAACTAAAGGCAACTTGATTTCACTTCATCGTTCATCGTTTCGCGTTTACCCTTCCACCGTCAGTCCCATGTTGCGCGCCGTGCCTTCGATGGTCTTGATTGCGGACTCAAGACTCGTCGTGTTCAGGTCTTGAATTTTCGTCTTCGCGATCTCTTCGATCTTGGCGCGCGAGATCGTGCCGACCTTCTCCTTGTTCGGCTTGCCCGATCCTTTCGGGATGCCAGCCGCCTTCTTCAACAGGTCAGCCGCAGGCGGCGTCTTCGTCTCGAAGGTGAAGGAGCGATCCGCATAGACCGTGATCACGACGGGGATTTTCAAGTCCGCGTCCATGTTCGAGGTCTTGGCGTTGAACGCCTTGCAGAACTCCATGATGTTGACGCCGTGCTGGCCCAAAGCGGGCCCAATCGGCGGCGCAGGGTTCGCCTTCCCCGCCGGAACTTGCAGCTTGATGTAGCCTGTGACTTTCTTTGCCATGATGATTACTCGTCTTCAGTAAACGTGACTTTTTCAACGTCAAGAAAATTTAACTCAACCGGCGTCGAGCGGCCGAAGATGGTGACGACGATCTTGAGTGTGGACTTGTCCGCGTTGATCTCTTCGACCTTGCCTGTGAACGACGCGAAGGGGCCCGACTTGATCCTGACAGTCTCGCCCGACTGGTACGTGAACTTCGGCTTCGGCTTCTCCGCCGCCTCCGTCACGTTATGGACGATCTGATCGACCTCTTGCGGCGTCAGGGGCGTCGGATGTTGACCGCCGACGAAGCCCGTCACCTTCGGCGTCGCCTTGATCAAGTGAAAGACGTTGTCGGGGATGTGCCCACGGTCATCGCACTCGATCTGCACGAGCACGTAGCCGGGATAAAACATCCGCGAAGACTCGACGCGCTTGTTGCCGCGCATCTCGACGACCGTCTCTGTGGGGACGAGCACCTCGATGATCTCCGCGCCAAGATTCATGTCGCGAATGCGCGCCTTCAGGCTGTCGCGCACTTTCTTCTCGTGCCCCGAATAGGTGTGGAGGATGAACCACTGCTGCATCGTGAACTCTTCCTTAATCCTTCAGCCGCCGAACAGCTTGTGGAACCCGTTCAGGAGTTGCGCGAACACCTGATCGATCGACCACAGATATGCCGCGAAGAAAGCGACGGCGATGATCGTGATGATCGTCGTGTGCTGCACCTCGCTCGCCGAGGGCCACGTCACGCGGCGCAACTCCAGACGCACGTCGCGCCAGAACGTGCCGACGCGCGAGAAGAACCCTTCGCGCGATCCGCCGACGCCGCGCTCGCGCCGGGCCGGTCGCCCTTCCGAGCCTTCGCCGAACCTCGCCATGCGCGGCGCAGCCGAGCCCGATGTTACGTCGGACGAGCTGACGCGTGCGGGCGGCGCTTCGGCTTCGAGCGATGGCTCGCTGTCGCCTTCGCGCTCGACTTCCCGCTCGTCGATGTCGTCTTCGTCGTCTTGCCTTCTCGCCACGGAGTTGATTCCTCTCAGACGTTTCGGACAGGGGTATCAGGATTTGAACCCGAACTTTCGGTTTTGGAGACCGACGTGCTAACCATTGACACTATACCCCTAGGAGAAATGATGAAGTGGGAATGATAAACGCGGAAGTGTAAAGACAGATTGTTTTTACTTCATCGCTCATCGTTTCGCGTTCATCCTTTACTTCGTCTCCTTGTGTCCCGTGTGCCGACGGCAGCGATTGCAGAACTTGCTGAATTCGAGACGCTCCGGCGTCGTCTTCTTGTTCTTCGTCGTAACGTAGTTGCGGCTCTTGCACTCTGTGCATTGGAGCGTGATGTTATCGCGTGGCATTATCTAAAACCTCCAACCGAAAACTTATCCGAACCATGACGCCGCACAAAGTTAGACGCCGCGCGGTTGCCTGCTACTCGACGATCTCAGAGATAGTGCCTGCGCCGACCGTTCTGCCGCCTTCACGGATAGCGAAGCGCAGTCCCTTCTCCATGGCAATCGGTGTGATCAACTCGACCTCCATCGCCACGTTATCGCCC
>JAVXVG010000015.1:0-72610 GCA_032229975.1 Acidobacteriota bacterium
CGCCGCCCTTTCGTTGATGGCGATCAGATGCCGGTCATTGCCTTACCCGTTCATGGTGTGAAGACGCGCCGGAAGATGATGCCTGAAAAATTCAAGCGCATCGCTTTGCCGTTGATGATCGACTCGAAGCTGATGCGGTCGGGCGTGAACTCGTCACCGGCCAGACGGAAAGTTCCCTGCTCCGCCGTCGTGGCGAGCGGCTGCACGCCTTCGAGGAATAGTTGGCCCTTTCTCAAGGCGACGCGCGTCGAGCCATACCATGGGCTATCGTTCTCGTAGTGGCCCGCGAAGGCATCCCACTCTTTCGGATAAGTGAACGCGCGCGCTCCCGTATAAGCCTCGCCCGCATACCAGTCCGGGCCATGATAAGCCTCGACGACGCGGCCACCTTCGCGCGTGAAGCCGAGATGGAAGAGATCGAAGTCCGTGTGTTTGACGATGAAGCTATCGCGACCGCCGTTGCGTTCGAGCGCGATGCGCTGGCCCTTATGCACGAGCAAGAGTCGTTCGCCTTCTGCTGCGAGCGTAAGTTTGCGACCATCGGGCGCGATGTATGTGCCTGCGTAGTCGGCTGCGTTCTTGATCTCTTCCGGCGAGGCTTGCGGCGCAGGAACTGCGGGCAGAGGCTTGCTCTGTTGCGCTGACGCTATCGTGTCGAGCGCGAAGCGCGTGACGGCGATGGGCCGGTAGCCACGCAGGTTGGCGTTGACGGAGGCAAACGCGCCGAGTCCACTTGTCAGGTCAACGTCTATCGAAGAGCTGAAGGCCACCATGCCACCCGTGTGACGCAGACGTGTGTGCCCGCCTATGTCGCTGATCCAGAATCCGTAGCCATAGCCCGCAGGCTCGCCGCGAAATGGATCGTCGATGACGGGCGTGGTCATCAGTCGGAAACTCTCTTCTGAAAGTATCCGACCACGTGGAGTGGCCCCGCGATTGATGAGCGCGCGGATGTATGAAGCCATGTCGGCGGGTGTCGCACAGATGCTGCCCGCAGCCATGTCCATCTCAAGCCACGGCGCTTCGGCAAGGCGACCGCGCAGAGGGAATGGTCGATCCTCGTTGAAGGGCCTGTACCCGACCGCCATGCGGCTGCGCGTGTCGTCTGTGATGACGGGCCCACTCGCACTCATGCCGAGCGGATTCAAGAGGCGTGCGCGCATCGCCTCCGCGAACGGGCGACCGTCAAGTGCTTCGACAAGGAAGCCGAGAATGTTGTAGCCGGTGTTGGAGTAGAGGAAGTGCGAGCCGGGTTTGTAGCCGGTGGGAATCTCCGCGAGCAACGCATCGAGCAGGAGCGGCGCGCCGGGCAGACCGGCCGTATGACTCAACAGATCATGAGCGGTGACGGGCTCAAACTTCGACGCGATCTTGATCCACGGCAGATACTGCGCGATGGGCTTGTGCAGATCGAGCTTGCCCTCATCTCTCAGTTGCAGCAGCGCGATGGCGACGAACGACTTCGAGATCGATCCGATCTCGAAGAGCATCGCAGGCTCGACACGCGCGCCCGTCTTCACGTCTGCGAGTCCATAGGTCGCAACACGCAGCGGCCCCTCCCTGTTCGCAATCGAGAGCGTCAAACCCGGCGCACCCGTCTCGCGCATGTGCGCGACGATGAACTCGTCAATGCGCGCGAACGCTGGATGAAGCTCACCCGCGCTCTTCACTCCCTGCGGCACACGCGCCGCGAACAACACAGGCTCTAACCTCGCGCCGAGCGCGCCGTAAGCCGCAAGCGCGACCGCAGACTTTGCGCCCGCGCCAAGAAAGCTGCGGCGAGAGAATGTTGGAGTTTGCTTTGACATATTTTCCCTGTTGCCTTGTTCGGTAGAACAATCCGCGTGGAATAGTTATCACTCGAATTAATCGGATGCCCGGCGAGATTACAAGACTTGCGCTACGCTATTCTATGTTAATGAGGAGCGAAACTGAGGCGGTTAAATCTGTTTTCAATGAAGTTCCCACGCACTTTCTACGAAGCGATTATGGTCAATCATTTTTTTGGTTTGTAACTCAAAACAGTTTTGCCGCCGGAATAGAGCTTTGATTCTATGGGAGAAAATTTCTGCGTTCTGTCGAGTGATTTAAAAATAGTCATACCATTACCGATAGCTACCGGATTTACAATAAGATGATACTCGTCAATCAGCCCTTCCTTTATTAGTGATGAAACAAAATCTGCACCGCCATAAACAATAATGTCTTTGCCGTTCTGTTTTTTTAAGTTGGCAATCTCTTCTGCAAGATTTCCTTTTGCCAGAGTGGTGTTGTTCCAAGTTGATTTCTCAAGTGTTCTGGTGAAAACAATCTTTGGAGTATCAACCATTTTTTTTGCGAGTGGAGTGTCTGGGTTATTCTTGACAGCATTCTCCCAATGACTAACAAAGCCGTCCGTCATTTTTCTGCCAAGCAAAATGGTGTCTGAAGAATCAATCAGGGAATTGATAAACTCTAAGAGTTTGTCATCTGGATTCCAAGTCATCCAGTCCTGTTCTCCGTTTGGTCGTGCAACATATCCGTCAATGGACATTTGGATTTGTAATTTTAATTTTCTCATTATCGTGTCTTCCTTTCTCGTGAAATTGTCTCGCCTTTGCTAATTTGCCAACACGACACGCCGAACGCCCGGCATCACCCGCGCCCCGATTCAACTAGCATGAGAGGCAGCGTGGCGGGGCGTCGGGTGCATGCCGTTGTATGCGCGTCATGAATCGAACATGTAAGGCTTGGAATTTCATGCCCACCCTTTATAATATGACAACCAGAGCAACGAGAAGCGATAAGGAGACGGCCACGAACATACTGCCGGATGCAATCAAGAGGTAGGTTAGCATCCTAAATTCGGGATTTCTAAATCCGAAAGTAGAAGCTATGTACATAGCTTCTATATGACCATATTTTACAGAACGCGCCGCTCTATATGATACCCAAGCTGAAAATGTGCTCATGATAATTGGGAATATTAATGACCATTTAACAAGATCGCTGCCAAGATGAGAGAAATAATAAGACAGAAACGCTCCCGTGATAGCGTAATAGAACACATTGAACTTTATAACTAACTCAAGATAGTGCTTGTACAAATCAATGGACATTTGATACTGCTTCCAGAGCAACTCTTTATCTATGAATTCACTGCTCTTGTGAATAGAGTCTTGTACAGGCGGGGCAAAATCAAGATGCGCTAACCGCAGATTTCTCAGCCATTCGTAATATCGTTCAAGCTCAAGTGAACTTTGTATCTGCTTTTCTGGCTGAGGAAATTCTTTTTCGGTGTTATCGTTAAGCATATTTAACCTACCTCATCACGAAAGCGCATAACTACTGTATAAGCTGCGGGGCGCAGTATATCACTCCAATAGAGCGTGATAGACTGCACGCCACAGTATATCTACGCTTTCTACATTGTGCTTCATTGCGGTTCGAGGAGTGAAAGAGGTTGGACGTTATCGGACTCGGCGGGTGTGCGGATCGGATGGTAGTGAGTAAAGCAAAGAGAGCGTGGACATGATTGAGTTCATGTCCACGCTCTCTTTGTTAATGGATGAGAGATGCGTCAGCCGGTGAAGGCTTTGAGCAGGCGCGCGCGCGAGGGGTGGCGCAGTTTCTTGAGGGCCTTCGCTTCGATCTGGCGGATGCGCTCGCGTGTTACGTCGAAGGTCTGGCCGATCTCTTCGAGCGTCTGCTCTTCGCCCGCCGCGCCGAGTCCGAAGCGCATCTTCAAGACCTTCTCTTCGCGGGGCGAGAGCGTCTGCAAGACCTCTTCGGTGATCTCTTTCAGGTTCTCGTTAACGACGCCTTCGGCGGGGCTGACGCGCGTCTTGTCTTCGATGAAGTCGCCGAGGCTCGCGTCCCCCTCGTCGCCGATGGGCGTCTCCAAAGAGACGGGCTGCTGAGCGAGTTTAAAGATGGCCCTCACCTTGTCGGAAGTCAGCCCGACGTGCTTCGCGATCTCGTCGTCCGAAGGCTCGCGCCCGAACTCTTGGACGAGCGCGCGCGAGGTCTTAATCAACTTATTGATCGTCTCGATCATGTGGACGGGGATACGAATAGTGCGAGCTTGATCGGCAATCGCGCGCGTGATGGCCTGACGAATCCACCACGTCGCGTAGGTCGAGAACTTGTAGCCGCGTCGCCAGTCGAACTTCTCGACGCCGCGCATCAGTCCGATGTTGCCCTCTTGAATGAGATCGAGAAACGGCAGACCGCGATTGACGTACTTCTTCGCAATCGAGACGACGAGGCGCAGGTTCGCTTCCGTCATCTCGCTCTTCGCCGCAATGGTCTGCGCGACGCCGCGCGAGATCGCTTTGTGCGAGCGTTTGATCTCGACGATGGAGACGTGCGTCTCTTCCTCGATCTTGCGGAGGCGTCGTCGATCCGCGCTCAATAGTCGCTTCCACTCCTTCTCGTCATCGGGCTTGATGCGCTTGCGCGCGAGCTTCTCGTTAAGTCGCTCGGTCTCGCGCTCGATGCCGCGAATCTCTTTGTTGATGGTGTTAATCGAATCGATGAGCCGTTGGCGCACGTCTTCGGTCAGGTTCAGGTGCTTGATCTCGCGCGCGATCTCAAGGCGCGCGTGGGCCACCTTGCGATGCAGGCGCATCAGCTTCTTCGTAGTCTTGCGGCGCGACTCCTTTTCCGCATCGTGCATACGCACGGCTTCCTTCAAGCCCGCACGATAGAGCTTATCGATCCGCCCGATGCCTTCGAGCGTCGAGCGCATGTACTCTTCGCCGCGATCCTCTAGCTCGATGAAATCGATCTGATCGCCGAAGGAGACCACGTCGCGGATGCCGAGCGCGCCCGCCTCCAACTCCTCGCCGATCCTCAACAACTCGCCGATGGCGATGGGCGAACGCGCGATGGCCCGATTCGAGCGCACGAGTCCGGCCTCGATGCGCTTGGCGAGCACGACCTCTTGCTCGCGCGTGAGTAGCGGCACGCGTCCCATCTGTCGCAGGTAGAGACGCACGGGATCGCTCGCCTTATCGTCTTCGCCTGCGGAGAGATCGAGTTCCGGCTCGCCGTCATGCGAGTTCTCTTCGTCGGCGTGCGACGCAGCATCGTTTTCGACGAGCAGGCCATGATGGTCGCCTTCGGCGAGACCGCCGCCGAGTTTCTGCAACACGTCTTCGATCTTGTCCGTAGAGATCGCCTCAGCCCCGCGCTCGTCCTCTTCGCCGTAGGTTAGGAATTCGCCGCTGCCGCCGCCGAGTACCGATGGCGCGAAAGCCCCCTTGTTCAAATCTTTTTCAGCCATACCCATTTATGAAACCTCGCCCCTACTTACGTCCGGGCCGCGCGCCCGGTTGCCCGAATGTGCGAAACTGCCGGGCTGTCACTTGGAACTTGCCCGGCAGTCGCCGTTTCAATTAAGACGCACGACAGAGTCGCACGTTTGCCTCTAACTTCAACTCGATTACCTCACGCCGCGCATCTCCTCGTCTGTGCGCAGGTTGTTCGTCACAGTGAAAGCTCCGGGGACGCTGCGCGCCGCCGTGTAAGCCAGACGACGGTCGAACTCATTTGCGACGACGCCTTCAAGGGTCAGTTGGCCTCGATTAACGACGATGTGAATCGAAGGATTCGCGCCCAACGAGTAGCGATAGAGTCCGCCGGTGTTAAAGATCGTGCGCGCCGCGCTCAGTCGAATCGAATCGTCGAAGGACGAGAGTGGCAGCACTTCGATCTGATTAACGACGCTCGTGACACCCGCGAGACGCGCGACTCGACGCCCTGCATCCGACTTCGTCGTCGGTCGAACGACCTGACCTGACAGTGTGACAGTTCCGTCCTCACTCACAGTGTATGTCAAGTTGTCGAAAATCCCATAATAGGGGAGCGTGACGAGCGCGTGGCGGATGCTCTTCGCGTCTGGCTGAGAGCCCGCGTCGGGCGCAGCCATGGCGAACGTCGCGAGCAACAAGAGCGTTACCGCCGTCGCCGTCAGTTTCGTTAGAAAGTTTTTCATTGCCTCAAATTCCCCCTTGTGTTTGAACCCTGCAATTTCCACTTGCCGTAAACTTTGATGCGCCGACGGCTCTCGCAGGTGTCTCAAGTGGCGACGATCAAGATCGTCAGAAAACTCGCGAAAATGGGCTAAAAACGCCACTTTCTTAAGGTCGCTCGTTGATTACGGAAAGTCGCTGTGAAGCTCTTCCAACCGGCTTCGATCTATAATCCGCCAGATGCCGAAGACCGTCGTTTTGAAGTTATCGAAGATGGCTCTGCGCCGCAACGGGGCCCTCTCATTGCGGCTCGTCCAACTCGTCATCAGCCTCGCGCTGCGTCTATTTTTTCGCCGCATGGAGACTTATGGAGCGGAACGCGTGCCTTCGGACGAACCCTTGCTCTTCGTCCTCAATCACCCGAACGGGCTCATCGATCCGGCGCTCGTCTTCTGCGCGCTCCCGCGCCGCATCTCGTTTCTCGCCAAGTCAACTCTCTTTCGTCTGCCCGTCCTGCGCGCCCTGCTACGGCTCGTCGAAGCTCTGCCGGTCTATCGACGCGTGGACGCAGAGTCAGACGTTTCGCTCAACCGGAGAACGTTTTCACGCGCTCGCAACTTGCTCAGGCGCAATCGCTGCATCGCCATTTTTCCCGAAGGCAGATCGCACAACGCGACGCAACTCCAACCCGTCAAGACCGGCGCGGCGCGCATCGCACTCGGCGCGCTCTCTGTCAGCAGCGACGAAGATGAGCATGACGATAGGCATGACGATGAACACGACGGAAGGCGTCGAACGCGACAGTACGACACAGAGGCTGAGTGGCCCACGCATGAACTGCGCTCTTTGAAGGTCGTTCCCGCCGGTCTCTATTACACATCGAAGACCTCCTTTCGCAGCGAGGCTTTGATCCGTTTCGGCGAGCCTTTGGAAGTTCGGCCCGTCGCGCTCGACGCAGACGGCGAGCCGCCGCATGAAGCAGTGCGCGAGCTATCGACGCGGATCGAAGTCGCTCTGCGCGAAGTGACTCTGAATGTCGCCGACGAGGAGGAGTTGGAAATAGCTGCGCGCGCGGAACAGCTCTTCTCCTCGATCTACGAGACGATCAACTTCCGACTTCCCCTCTCCGCCGAGTTTGAGCTGCGCCGCCGCTTCGCCGAAACTCTCGCACGCGCTCCAACGAACGAATCGGCGCGCGTCGAACTCTTGCGCGAGCGACTGCGCAGTTACGAAGCAGAACTGGGCGGCTTCGGCATCGTTCCAGAAAATCTCTCCGTCCTCGCCCACTCGCGTTCTTACGTGCTGCGCCACTTCATCGCACGTTGGCTCGTCGTCGCGATTCTTTCACCGCTCGCGATCATTGGCGCGCTCCTGCACCTGCCCGCCTATCTCGTCTCCACCTTCGCCTCGCGCCGCATCAGACGCCACGGCATAGACGAGATCGCGCCGACCGTTAAGATCATCGCTGCCATCGTCCTCGTCCCGCTCACGTGGCTCTTCGTCGCTGCTTCAACTTACTACTGGTTCGGCTGGCGCGTGTGCCTCGCCTCTGTGCCCTTCGCGATCCTGTGCGGTTATGTCGCCATGCGTTCGCTTGAAACTCTCTACGACCTGCGTGGTTGGTTTCGCGCCGCGTTGCTGCTCGCGCGTAGTCGCGGAAGATTCCTACGTCTCCTCCTCGAACGTCGCGCGCTCCAACGCGAGATGCGCGCGCTTGCGGGCGATCTCTTCGGGTGAGACGCAAACGAGACGCGCGAGGCTTCGCAATGTTGAGAAAGCTCAAACGCCTAGAGACGAAAAAAGCCGGCCCTGCGCGCAGGGCCGGCTTGCGGATTTCGAGCTTGCGGGTTTCGAGCTTGCCCCGCGCCTTTCAGCCCCGGCCCTTCTCTTTGAGAGCGGCGTCGATCATCGCCTTGAGTCCTTCGTAGGTGCGCTCTTCCAGTGGGCGACCGTTGATGAAAAACGAAGGCGTGGCATTCACGCCGACGCGATTGCCTTCGTTCAGATCGCTCTGGACTTTTTGCGAGAGCTGGCCGGAGTCGAGCAGCGCGTCGAACTTGACGCGGTCGAGACCGATCTGGCTCGCATACTCTTTGAGCTTCGCCACGTCGAGCGATTGCTGATTCGTGAAGAGCAGCTTCGCATACTCCCAATACTTCCCTTGCGCGCGCGCCGCTTCCGCCGCCTCTGCCGCCTTGAATGCGTTGGCGTGTTGCTGTAGTGGAAAGTCGCGGACGACGAGGCGCACGCGCTGGTCGCCGTACTCAGCCGCGATCCGTTCCAGCACGGGCTGCATCGCCGCGCAACTCGGACACTGGAAGTCTGTGAACTCGATTAGAGTCACGGGCGCATTGAGCGCGCCGCGCGAAGGCTGATCGTCCGTGGAGATTTGATAGACGGGCGCAGTCGGCTCGCGCAGAAAGTTTTGGATGCTCGTGCCGCGTCTTAAACGTTCGGCGAGCGCGCCGAGGAGACTCTGCCGTTGCTGCTCCGAGAGATACTCAACGATCTGAGCTTTCAACTGCGTGAAGTCGCCGTTGACGCGTTCCTTGTTCTGATCGTAGAAGGCCCGCGCGTCTGCCTCCGTGACAGGCTTCGTCTGAGAAGTGATCTCAGAATCGAGGAGCGATTTAGTTGTGACCTGTCGCTTCTGCGCTTCCTGTTCGAGCAGTATGTCGTTGATGCGCATGTCGAGTTGCTGTCTGCGCAGTTTGTACACCTGCATCTGGACGCTGTACACGAGCGGCTTGATCGTGTCTTCGATCATCGCCGAGGTGACGCTCGCACCGTTGACCGTGGCGAAGATGCGCGCGCGCTCGGCGGGCGTGGCGGGCGGCGTCGCCTCCGCGACGTTCAGCTTCACCTGTGCGGCTGCGCGGAGCGCGTCGGCAAATTTTTTCGCCTGCTCCTGCTGTCGCTGCTCGCGCAGGTACGCGACGATCTGATCCTTCATGTCTGCGCTCCACTCGGCCCCGATCTTCGCTCTGTTCTGATCGTAGAAGGCCCGCGCATCCGCTTCGGTCGGCTCCGTTGTTTTGGTGACGATCTCGGCTTCAAGAAGTTTGCTCGTGCTCATGCCGCGCTTCTTCGCCTCGGCTTCGAGCAGTATGCTGTTGATCTGTAAGGTCAACTCGCGCTTGCGAGCTTCCGAGATAGATTGCTGAAGCTCCTGAACCTTGTCGCTAATCGATCCTTCGATCTCCTTCGAAGTGATCTTCACCCCGTTGACGACCGCGAGCACGTCGGGCGGCGTCTCCACCTCGCATCCGCAATCGTCAGCCTTCGCTTTAGGCGCGGGCGTCGGTGTCAGGGCCGGATGGGGCGTCGTCGCGGCGGGTTGCATCTTCGCGGGCTGTGCGGCGGCGGGACGCGTTGGCGTGCTCGCGCGCGTGCGCTGGGCACGCACGACTGTGGCGGCGCACACGTAGAGGGCCAGTGAGATTAACAGGACAGACTTTCGCATTACTCCTCCAGACGAGATTTTCAGGGCGCGGAGAGACCAAACATTCTAGCAAGGCTCAGACGAATTGCCACGCGGCGAGGTTGCCAAGGCTAGTGCGCGAGTCTCGCGCTCGGCATCGACTTCGATTCGCGTCGCGTCTGCGCGCGCTCTTCCCTCTCATCTCCACCCGCAGGCACGAGCAATGAATCGACGATGGGCAAGCGTGCGGTCTGCGGCAGCGTGGACGACGCGCCGCGCGTGGCGAACCAGATAGCCCCGTTGAGCACATGCGGGTCTGCTTGATCCGCCTGTTCGAGATTCTGCTCTGCGCTGCGACGCGACCAGTAGCGTGCCTCTTCGTCGGCGGGCTTGGCGTTCATCAGGTTGTCGAGCGCAATGAGGGGAAGCGACGCCTTGTAGGGTCGCAGGTCTGCCGAGGGCTGGAAGATGTCCATCGGCGCGGCGGTCGCGTCGAGCTGATTCATGGGCCGGATGCCGAGCAGCAGCTCGATGGTGCGTATGAGACTCACAGTCGTGTGAAAAGTGTGGACGAGCGCGCCGGGCCGGTTGTATGCGCTCACGATCAGGGCGGGCGAGCGGTGTGCATCGACGTGATCGGGGCCATCTTGCGCGTCGTCTTCGACGAAGATGATCGCCGTGTCGCGCCAGTAGGGACTCGATGAGACGGCTTCACAGATGAGACCGACGGCGTAGTCGTTATCGGCGACGTAGAACTGCGGCGAGGGCATCCCTTGCGAAGCGCCGTTCGTATGATCGTTTGGCAGACGCATGACGGAAAGGTTCGGCAGGTGATCGCCGCGCCCGGCCTGTAAGTCTTCGACATAGCCGCGAAACTCTTTCAGCCACGCGTCTGCGCGCGACGTGCCGCGAAAGCGCGTGTCGGCGTTTGACTCACTGACAATAGGATCGACGCGACCGGCGGACTCTTTCGCAGCGCGATAAGAATCGGTCGTCATCGAATCGGGCGTGTAGAGATCGAAATTGCGATAGGTCGTGCTGTGATGGCCTTCGAGCGACTTCTTTGTCGGGAAGGCCTGAACTGTCTCAGAGAGATCGGGATAAGTTCTTTTCTTGTTCGTGTTGATCGCGCGCAGCTCCGCTTCGGAGATCGTGCCGAGGTATTCGCCGTAGTTGCGATAGCTCAAGCCAGCGCGCGCCGCCGCGTCCCACAGGTAGAGGCTCGCGGGCTCGGAGATGCTTTCGGAGTTGTTGAGATAAGGAACGAAGTGACGCATAAAATCGGCAAGTTCCGCAGAGGTAACTTCATGCGGGAAGAGCGGCGGCTTGTCTTTGATCGGCTGCACGTCGGGCAAACGCACGAAGCCCTCGAAGTCGTATCCGTGACCACGACCCGAATAGTTCCAACGGAATGCTTTATCGACATAGTCGTTCGAGAAGGCGGCGGTTGACCAGTTGTGGCCGTCTGCGCTCGCCTCTGCATTGACGAAGAAGCGGTCGAGCAAGCCGAAGCGAAGCGCGAGCGCGCGTTGATTAGGAGTGACGCTTTGCGGCGCGTTCTTCGGACTGCGCGCGGCATCACCTGCGCCGAAGATGGCCAGCGCGGGATCGCCGTCGGCGCGCGTGCCGTCGCCCGCGCTCGTGATGTCGCCGAAGAGTTGATCGTAGGTGCGATTCTCCTTGATGACGTAGATGACGTGGCGGATCGGCGAGCGACCTCGAAAGAGACTCGCGCGCGGCGCATCGAGCAGGCCATCGTTGCGCATCACCTCGCGCGTGTAGGCGTTGAGCTGCGCGTCGTCGGGCGTTTTGATTGCGCTTATGTTTCCGGCGACGATGGCGACGCTGTACTCGCCGCCGGCCTTCATGCCTCGCCCCGCGCCCATCGGAAATCTATCGTTCGGCACGTTCGGCACGCGCCCGGAGTTATCGACGATGACCGAAGAGTTCTCGAAGCCCGTGCCCTTGCCATTGCCAACGAAGATCGTCGGGCCAACGACCGCCAACGCGGAAGGGTACTGGCCCACGGGGATGAAGCCGCGCACGCGAGTGCGCTCCACACGATCTTTCATCTCGTCGCTTCGTCCTGCACCGTTCTGTTCAACGCCGCGCGCGCGTGCGGAGAGCAAGACGACGGCGACGGCATTGCTGTGCGCGTTGGCAACGTAGAGCGTCGCGCCGTCTTCCGAGAGCGCGAGGCTTTCGGGGCTATGACCGAACAGCGAATCTTCGGAGAGGCGCACGCTCACGCGCTCGATCTCGGCATCCTTCGCAGTGTCGATGACAGAGACACTGTCTGCGTTCGAGTTGACAACGTAGAGACGCGTCCGTGTCTCATTGAGGATCATTGCAGTCGGATGACTGCCGACAGCGATACGATCAATCACACGCGCGCTCTTCACACCAACGACGGCGACGGAAGAGTCGCCCCAACAGGAGACGTAAATTTTCTCCGATGGCCCTCCGGCGCGCGTCGAGAGTTGAGCGACACCGTATGGAGAGATCGTCCTCGCGCCCGCTTCGCGCTTGAGTTCCACGCGCGAGAGCGTCGGCTTGTCGGCGCGCAGGTTCGAGATGGCCCCGAGACTGTCGTCGAGATTGTTGGCGACGTAGAGCGTCTCGCCATCGTCGCTGATCGCAAGGCCGGTCGGATAGACGCTCGCCTTGTCGTCGTTCTCGCGCGGCGTCGGCTTCGAGGCGGCAAGCGAAGAGAGATCAATCGAAGGAGCTTCAGTCTTGCCGCGACCGGGCGCGTTGGGCGAGACGGGCTCGCGCGCGCCGGGCGTGAAGCGAAAGACCCAGACCTTGTTCTCGAAGCCGCCGGAGACATACATCCTGAAAGAGCCGTTCGCATCAGCGCGCGGCGCGAAGGCCAGCCCGACGTTCGCGCTCTGCGGCGACAGGAAATAAATGTTCTGGACGACGGCGGGCGCGGGTCGCGCTTGCAGATCGATGACCGAGAGCGACTGCTGTCCCTTGTTCGTCGAGGAGCTGAACTGCAAGCCGAAGCCGCTGTTGACGGCGACGAGGTAGCGACCGCGACCACCGGCCCTGTCGTTATCGGGACTCCGCACGAAGTCAACCGGGAGCGAGCCGACTGCCGGCTCTCGCGTCGTCAAGTCCAAGACGAGATCGCCTGCGGGCGTTACCCTGCGCCCTTCCGAGGCCGGTTGATTCTTCACCTGCACGTCTGCGGAAGAGATGGGGAGACGCGGCAAGACGGCCAGACACAGCAACGAAGCCGCGAGCGCGAAGACGAAGAGACGTGAAGGGCGCGCAAATGTCATTGTTCACTGCTCCAATAGTGGCTATCGAAATTGAAGAATGATCCACAGCCGACGTTGAATCATCATTTAGATTTCCCACGCGTCGGGCCTTTCGACGCGCCTTTATTCGACGACTCACCGGCCCTCTTCGATGCGGAGTTGGCTACACGCGGGACTTCGAGCCAGAGAGTCGCGAGCGGCGGAAGCCGGACGAGCGCGGAGTGCTTGCGCCCGTAGTGCGGATGAGCTTCGGTCTCGACCGATGCGAAGCTCTGCGCGCCGCTTCCGCCAAATCGTGCGTCGTCCGTGTTGAGTAGAACTTGATACGTCCCCGCTTTGGGAAGCGCGAGCCGGTAGTCGTGCGACACGGTTGAGAAGTTGCAGACGCAGACGACGCGGCGGCCCGTCTGCGGAGAGATGCGAATGTAAGCGAGGACGTTCTCCGCCGCGTCTTCCGAGTCGATCCATTCAAACCCCTCCGGCCCTGCGTCGGCTTCCCAGAGCGCGGGCTCTTGCTTGTAGATGTGATTCAACTCTGAGACGAGCCGGAGCACGCCTTCGTGCGCGGGGTCTTCGACGAGATGCCAGTCGAGGCTGTCATCATCCTTCCACTCGCGCCACTGGGCCAGCTCGCCGCCCATGAATAAAAGTTGCTTGCCCGGATGCGCCCACATGTGCGCGTAGAGCGCACGCAACGACGCGAACTTGTCCGCGTCGCTCGCGCCGCTCATCTTGTTCACGAGCGATCCCTTCATGTGCACGACCTCGTCGTGCGAGAAGGGTAGGATGAATCGCTCGCTCCACGCATAGACGAGGCCGAAGGTGAGATCGTTGTGATGGAAGCGTCGCGCGCGTGGGTCGCGCTGGAAGTAACGAAGCGTGTCGTGCATCCAACCCATGTTCCATTTGAAGTCGAAGCCCAGGCCGCCTTCTGACACAGGATGACTCACGCGCGGGAAAGCGGTTGACTCCTCCGCGATCATCAACGCGCCGGGATGCTCCGCGTGGACTGTCTCGTTCAACTCGCGCAGGAAATCAATCGCTTCCAAGTTCTCGCGTCCGCCGAACCTGTTCGGCAGCCATTGGCCTTCGTTGCGACTGTAATCGAGGTAGAGCATCGAGGCGACGGCGTCCACGCGCAGAGCATCGAGGTGAAACTCACCGATCCAGAACAAGGCGTTCGCGAGGAGAAAGTTTTTCACTTCGCTGCGGCCGTAGTTGAAGATGTAAGTGCCCCAGTCCGGGTGCTCGCCGCGTCGCGGGTCTTCGTGTTCATAAAGGGCCGTCCCGTCGAAGCGACCGAGCGACCAAGCGTCTTTCGGGAAGTGCGCGGGAACCCAATCCATGATGACGGCGAAGCCGCGCGAGTGTAGATAATCGACGAGAAAGCGCAAGTCGTCCGGCGAGCCATAGCGCGCGGTCGGCGCAAAATAGTTGGTCACCTGATAGCCCCAAGAGCCACCGTAAGGATGGCCTTTCAAAGGCAGGAATTCGACGTGTGTGAACCCGCGCGCTTCCATGTAGTCGGCGAGCGCAGGCGCAGTCTCGCGATATGTGAGTGAGCGATTTCCTTCATTGAGCACGCGTCGCCAAGAGCCGAGATGAACTTCATAGATCGACATCGGCGAGCGAAGATGATCGAGCGTCCGTCGTCTCTCGATCCATTCGTCGTCTGTGAAATTATGAGACGACTCGAAGACGATTGACGAAGTCGCGGGCGGCAACTCCGCAGCCTGCGCGTAAGGATCAGCCTTCATGAAAACGGGAAAGCCGCGACGATGAATCTCGAACTTGTAGAGCGCGCCGGCCGCGACGCCGGGCACGAAAATTTCCCACACGCCCGATGCGCCGAGCCTGCGCATCGGGTGCAAACGTCCGTCCCATGAATTGAAACTGCCAACGACGCTCACTCCATCCGCGTTCGGGGCCCACACTGCGAAGGAGGCCCCGCGCACTTCGCCGAAAGCGCGCACGTGCGCTCCGAGCTTTTCATAGACGCGCAGGTGTCGGCCCTCGTTGAAGAGATGTTCGTCGAACTGGGTGAAGGTTGGGAGGAAAACGTATGGATCGCGAAGCGTAGCAGTACGCCCGTCCGGTTGCGTCACGCGCAAACTATAAGGGAAGACTTGCGAGCGATCCTGTATCAACAACTCGAAGAGCCCGCGTGGATCGGTCGCAACCATTTCGCGCGATGCGTTCGCCTCGTCGATCAGTTCGACGCGCGTCGCATCGGGTCGAAGCACGCGCACCACGACACCGCGCGCCGACGGGTGCGCTCCGAGGATCGAGTGTGGATCGTGGTGCGCGCCCGCGAACAGTCTTTCAAGCTCGCGTGCTGGCACGGTCGTCTTCGTGTGCTTGATCATGAAGAGGAGTGCGTCTTAAGACCACCGCCGATTAGACCATCGCGACTTAGATTGCGGCCGACTTAGACTGTCGCCGACGCGGGCTCATGCGCCTCAAGCCGTCCGTGGCCCTCCGGCCCGGAGAAGAGTGCGGGCGAAAGTCGCAGGAGCAGAGCGAGGCCGCGCAGCTCGCGCCTCGGCTCGCGTCGCAAAACCTCGTAAGCGATCTCCTGTGCGCGCTCAACGTCTGCGTCGAGACCGAGTTTGTGTGCAAGCCGGATCAACTCGAAGGCGGCTTCGATGTTCGCAGGCGTGGGCGACGTGGCAGCCGACGTAACGGCGCGCGCGATCAAACGCTCGACCTGTCGGCGCGTGCGCGCGCGATCTACTCCGTAGCCGAGCCGCGCGACTTCATCGGCGACGCGCGTCGCCGCTTGAAGAGCATCGGTCGTCTGCTCGCGTTCAAGCCGGAGCAGCTCAGCCTCGAAGCGACGACCAATGGTGAACTCGGCGGCGACGCGCAACTCACGCGGCAACTCGAAGCCTGCGTCTCTCAGCATCTCGATGTTGCGCCGGTTCTCTTCATAAAGAAACTCGTACTGCTCCGAGAAGCGTGCGACCGTTTTGCCGAAGACGATCTCATAGACGCGCCGTCGATCCTCTGCGAGCAAGTGTTCGAGCCCGAACTCCGAAGGCCCAAACTCCTCGCGCACGCAACTGAGAAGCGCGGGCAGAGACGCGGCGCGAAACTGGCCCCAGAGTTTTTGCGACGAGGCGACGAACTCCGCATCGACCGAACACTCTCTGAGCGCGCAATAGAAATCAACGTCGCCGAAGTGCAGCGAAGCGGCGACGAACTCGTAGCTCCGGCCCGTCGCGCGTGATTCGAGATGCAGTCTCTCGGTTGAAAGTGAGAGTCGCCCGTGCGCCTGTTTCCGCAAGTCCGCGCGCGCGAAACTATAACCGGCTGACTCGCCGCGCGCTTCCGGCTCGGCGACGAGACCTGAGATGGCGAGGCTCGCGGCGACGCGCTTGGGCGCAACGCGCGCCGTCTCGATCTCTTCGCGGAAGATGTCCGCACCGTTCTCATGAGCGCGCACGTTACTGTGGGCCCCCGCAAGCAGTTCGAGGAACGACTCTCGCGGCGAGCGCGCGCCAAGCTCTTCGAGGAGATCGAGTGCGCGCGCGGCATATTTTAGAATCTGCAAGGTCTCGATGCCGGAGATGTCGTTGAAGAACCAGCCGCAACTCGTGAACATCATCAAAGCGGCGCGTTGCATCTCCAGAAGCGTGAGCGCACGCACCTGTTTATCATCACCAAGCATTCGCGTCGCGTGCTCGCGCAAAAAACTTGAACGGTCTTGCGCGCCGATAATCACTCGCACGTAGTCGTCGCGGGCTTGCCACGCATCGACAAAGAAGTGGCCGCCCTGTTCTGCGAAAACCTTCGCGGCTTCATCGCGCAAGAAGTTGAGCGCGCGGCGCAAGGGATCGCGCCAACGCTGATTCCATCCTTCGGGCGCACTCGCGTGACAACCGCAATCGCGCGTCCAGCGACCAAGCCCGTGCGCGCAACTCCACGCAGTTCCCTCGCCCGCCGCGTCGTGCCTGATCTCCACCTCCCACTCAGGCTGATGCTCTGCCAGAAACTCGCCGTAGTTCGTCACGCGAAAGCCACGCTCGACCTCCGCTTCGAGTGCGTAGGCGAGGCAGCGGTCGCCGAACTTGTAGTGATGACCATAAGTCTCTCCATCGGTGGCGATGTTAACCAGCGAACCGCGACCCGACGAAGCCGCGCGCTCGAAACGCTCGACGAGCAAACGGCTCGATGCGAGCACCGAATCGAAGGCGACAGCCTGCGACGTCTCACCATCGTAGAAGAAGATAGCCATTGAGCGGCCCAATCCGTCGCGTTTGAAGTAACGATAAGGAATCGACGTGTCGATCGTTCCGCCTGCGACCGATTCCCAGACCTGCGCGCCGACTGGCCGCACGCGTTCAGCTTGGAAGGGCGAGAGGATGACGTATGAGAGGTTTTCGTCGATGAGCGCGTCGAGCGTGCGATCGTCGCAGGCTGTTTCGGGAAGCCAGAGTGATGCGGGCTCTCGATTGAAACGTCGGCGAAAGTCCGCGATGCCCCAACGTATCTCCGTCAGCCGGTCGCGCTCGTTGCAGAGTGGGAGGATGGCGTGATGATAGCCTTGCGCGATGGCGTTGCCGTGCCCGTTGCGCATTCGCGCGCTCTCGCGGTCGGCTTCGAGGATGCGCGCGTAGGTCTCCGCGTGGAAACGCTCGAGCCAATGAAAGAGCGTTGCGCCGAAGTTGAAACTGATGTGAGCATAGTTGTTGACGACGCGCTCGACGCGTCCGTAATTATCGACGATGCGCGCGAAGGCGTTCGGGCGATAACATTCCGAGTGGATGCGCTCGTTCCAATTCTCGAAAGGGCGCGCGCTCGGCTGGCCCTCGATCGTGCCCGTCCACGGGTTCTCTCGCGGCGGCTGGTAGAAATGTCCGTGGACGACGAGCGCGGGCTTCTCCATCCCTCTTGCTCCGTTTGGCAGACGCCACGCTTCGACGAGTAGAAACGTGTGCGACGGCGATGCGACTTACCTAGTTGAACTTCAGATCGTGGCGGCAGTGTAGCAATCATCCGCCGCGCGCGAAAGCCCCGCACCCGGCGAATTCGTTCTTGTCGAGGCGCGTAATGTTGTAGTAAGTTTCTGAAAATTGTTCATGGTTCGCATCTGAAACGCGTGTGCGACGATCAGTTCTGCTGCTTGCGAGTCGCTCGCATTACTCGATTAGAATTTGACGTGCGCGCACGACGTACAGGAGACAAGGAGTTTGAAGCGATGACGAAGAAGAGAGAGGCGGAGCAGCGTGAAGGCTCGCGGCAACGCTCGACGCGTGTGAGCAGGAAGGATCAGATTCTCTCGCTCTACCTATCCGGCATCACCGAGGTGGAAGACCTCGCGATGATCACGAACGCGCGTCCTTCATACGTCGGCTCGACGTTGCAAGAGGCTGGACTCAAGACCGGCTACTTCGATCTCTACACATCTTCGGCGCAGCCGATGAACGTCTATTCCAAGTTCTTCGCGCGCCAGCTCGGCTTCAAGGACGAGGAGACGGCGCGCGCGAGCGTCGAGCTGATCGACCGACTCTGCAAACAGTTTGAGTTGGCGGGCGACCGCGCCGGTCAGCACCACGCGCTCGTGATGGCCCTCACCATGTACGACCGCGCGCGCTGGACGGGCAAGGCTGCGGAGGCGAACATCTTCCGCGCGTGGCTGATGGATAACTTGCGCGAGGCTGTCGCATCAGACGACGAAGCGAATGACTTGGAGACAGGGCCGGATGAGGCGGAAAGCTGATCGGAATTTTGCCAGTCGCGCGGCGTCGCTCACGTGACGTTGCGGGGAGGTCTAACGCTTGATCGTCGAAGGCTTCGACAATGCATGGCACGTCCTGCGCGGGTGGGCCAGAGAGGGTTACGAGTTTTTCTCGTTAGAGGGCAGTGGACGCGTGCCGCAGCCACGCCCTTTGCGCCGCGAAGAGATTCCCACGGAAGGTGTGGCCGGTCTCGACTACTTCTCCATCCCCTCTCTCGCGCCTTCTATCGCCGGTGACAATCCCGATGCGGAGCGCGCGCTCACGCCCGCCGAGATTCTGCTCGCCGCCGCGATTGCCGAAGGTTGGGAGCCGGATTGAGTTTGGGCTTTGCGCCGGAGAGTAGAGATGCTTTTCGCCGTGCTTCAAGAGACGTGCGGCGTGGATCGTGTCTTACTGCTTTTGAGCGGAGCTACTTAAATTCTTCGTCGTGCCTTCCGTGACGCTGAAGCCCACGGGGATGAATTCCGAAGTGTCTGCCACAGGCAGCGACGGTCGCTCCGGTGTCTGAACGAGTGCGTCGAGGCTAATGGCCGCCGCGCGCTTCTCCGCTTCGACGATCTTCCTGCTGACGAAGAGACCGTTGATGATTAGCCCAAGCCCGATCATGAACGGGACGATACCCGCAACCCACAAGCGCGCGACGATGTGATCTTCGCCGGGCTGGAGTTCACCACTGCGAACAACACCTTCCATAAATAGTTTTAGAAAGATCATCACGCCGACGCCGATGCATGAAGTGATCACGCCGCCCTTGATCTCGTTGTAGCGTTTCACCTCGGCGGTCAGGCCGCGCTGTTTTTCAAGCTCGGCATTGCGCCGCTTGCGCTCGCCTTCGGAGAGGAACATCTCCGCGACCCACGTTTTGCTCCAGTCAAACTTCTCGTCCTTCTCGCGCGATGCCACGACCTGCCGGACGGCGAACAGATTCGCGCCGCACAGATTGCAGAACTTCAGCTCATCTTTCTGGTTTGCACCGCACTGTGGGCAGAACATTGGAGACTCCTTACCAAGCGAGCATCGAAGATGGAACAGGCGCGCGCGCGTGTCTATCGAGGTACGAATGGGGCCGCCATGTTGTTCATACTTTGCGACGGCCATTAGCCGGACGCGCGCTCGCGGAAAATCTTCAAGACCTCGCGCTTGTCCTGCGGGCTCAGGCTATCGAGCCCGTCCGTGATCTTGAACTTCTGATTCACCCACTTGCGCACCTTCGCCGCGTCGTAGCCGAGCGACTCCGCCGCTTCCAGAATCTCGCGGTCGAGATCGACGGGCGACTGCGCGGGCGCGACGGGCGTCGCTTTCGCCTGCGCTTTCGTCGGCCCATTAGCCGGAGGCGTCGCCGTCTGCATCCGCGCAGTCTTCTGTAACTCTTCGCGGCTCGCGATCCCTCGCTTGACCTCGAAGCCAAGCATCGCCAGCGCGCGACCAACTGCGGAAGTTTCGGCGTTCTCGACGTAGGAGGTCTTGTTCACGTAGGACTCGCCGCGCACCTCGAAGGCGTGGCCGGTGGCGGCGGGCGCGGCGTCGTCCGGCGAGCGATAGACTTCGGCGCGCATGAGCACGAAGCCGCTCTCAAGGTTGTGCTCGACGATGGACGTGACGATCCGGCCCTCTGCGAACCGCTCATAAAACTTTTCCAAACGCTCTGCGACCGGCACGTAGTCTTCAAAACGGTCGCGCGTGCCTCCGGCGGGACGTGACATGGCAGTTTTGCTCCTCGTTCAACTTGAACCTTGCGGCAACGGAAATCTAACGCCCGCGCAGACTTTTTTCAACGTCAATGCGTCGGCATCAAGATCATCGACAAAGGATCAGTTCTTCCATCGATCAACTCTCTTGCCGCGCGACTTCGAGCGACATGAAATCTTCGGCGATGATCGTTTGCGGAAAGACGGCGCGCGCCTGCGCGAGCAGGCTCGAAAGCTCGATCGCGTTGCCGTGCGCGTAGCGTGGGCTGACGTGCGTGAGGATGAGTCGTCGCACGCGAGCTTCGGCTGCGACGCGCGCGGCTTCAGACGCCGTCGAATGCGCGCTCTGTCGTGCGAGATGCTCATCCTCGTCCGCGAAGGTCGCTTCGTGGACGAGCACATCTGCGCCTTCTGAGAGCGCAACCGAGTTGGCGCAGTATGACGTGTCGGTGCAATAGACGAAGGAGCGTCCACGGATTTCGGGCCCGCAAAGCTCTGAGCCATCGAAGGTGCGTCCGTCTTCGAGCGTCACCGTCTCGCCGCGCTTGAGGCGGCCGTAGAATGGCCCCTCCGGGATGCCGAGCGAGCGCGCGCGCTCAACGTCGAAGTGGCCGGCGCGATCCCTTTCGTTGACGCGATAGCCGAACGCAGGGACGCGATGCCGCAGTGTCTGGCAAGAGACGACGAACTCGTCGTCTTCAAAGAGCGTGCCGGGCTCCGCAGTCTGGAAAGTGAGCGCGTCAGTGATGAGCGTGCGCGTGAGGCGCGCGGTCGTCTGCACAAATTCGCGCAAGCCCGAGGGCCCGTAGAGTCGGATCGGCTGCGAGATTCCGGCGAGACCCGTCGAGGCGATCAAACCCATCAAGCCCAAGACGTGATCGCCATGCAGGTGCGAGATGAAGATGCGCGTGATCTGGCTGAGGCGCAAATCCGTGCGTTGTATCTGATGCTGCGTCGCCTCGCCGCAGTCGAAGAGCCACACCTCGGCGCGCTGCGGCAGCCTCAGGGCCGCCGCCGAGACGTTGCGCGCGCGCGTCGGCACGCCCGCGCTCGTTCCCAAAAATGTGATGCGCAAACTTCAGTTACCCCTCAGACAGAGTCTCATGATGGCCCGAACGTGTGCGGATGAGCGACGACGAGATCCCGTCAGCACATCAAGGGATGATCTAGCACAGCCACGCGCTTAAACCTAGATGCACGCCAAGCGACGCTCGCCTCGTCGCCGCACGAAAGAGCCTGTCCGGTCGCGCGTTGTGATCGATGCGTGACGTTGAATCCTTGTGTCGAGTCTTCCACCGAGCGGGCCGGCGGGTCAAAGTGTTCGCTGTTCGTTTTCGCGGGACAAACTCCGCGCTTGCCAGCCAACGGGTTCGATGATAGAGTCCGCAGCCACGTCGCATCTTTCCCCCAAAGGAAAGTTTGTGTACGCGAGCCAACCGCGTTGCGAGGGCGTGGTTGGCTCGAAAATTTTTAGGCTGTCGCGCGCGTTTGCCTCACGCAACCCGCACAGTTATCCTACCAACTTCGACCTGCTCCTGATCCGCCGACAGGTATTCTTATCCATGATGCGTCCGCCAAAGAAACTGTTTACCATCGTCTTCTCCTTGCTCTCACTCACAGCCTGCAAGAGATCAAGCGGGCCCTCTCAATCTCAGCAGCCGAACGCGACACCGACGCCCCTATCGAATACTGCTCAACAAACACCGGCCGTCTCAGAAGCGCAATTTCAGGCCCTCAAGCAGAAGTTCAACGAGGAGATGAAGGACGAGCCCGACAACCTGCACTACAACCTCGGCAACATCGCTTTCGCGGCGGGCAAGTATGACGAAGCGGCCGCCGAGTACACGCAGGCCCTCAAGCTCAATCCAAAGGACGCGGACGCGCAGGCGAGATTAGGCGAGGCATATTTGAAACTCGATAAATCACGGGAGGCCCTCGCCGCTTTCCAAGTCGCAACGAGACTCGATCCGAAGCAGCCGGATGCGTGGCTGCGGCTCGGCGATCTCTATCGCCGCTTGAATCGACCGCGCGAAGCCGTCGCCGCCTATAAGCAGTCGCTCGCTGCGAAGCCCGAACAGGCGGGCGTCTATTTCAGTCTCGGCAACGCCTACGACACACTCAAGCAGACGAGTGATGCCGCCGAGGCCTATCGTCAAGCCGCGCGCCTCAACCCGCAGGACGCGGATGCCTACTACAATCTCGGCAACTGTCTGAGTGGCCTGCATCAGTTTGACGAAGCGATCAAAGCCTATCAGCAAGCGACAACAATCAAGCCCGAAGATGCTGACTCGCACATGCGTCTCGGCATTCTCTATCTCGAAAAAAAGGACAAGGCGGCGGCTACGGATGAGTACAACAAGCTGAAGACTTTGAATCCGAAGTACGCGCAAGAACTAGAGCAGAGACTGTCGCAGCAATGAACGTGTGAAAAGTTGTGACGGATTTGCGCTTACCTTGACCATCAGATTTATCATCACCGTCTTTTAATTCAACCGCAACATGGTCGCAACCTAACGCGCTCGTGCGGCCTGTATATTCACGACATCCTTTTACGGCAACTGGACGGACGAGATGGGCGGCAGGCTTTGGGGGAGCTTGCCGCCCTCTCTCCTTCTTGGCGTTGACTTGTCTCGCGTTTTATCGTAAATCACAACCGGCCCCAGATCGCTTATCCCAACAAAGTTTTCGTTATGCACAAACGGATCGTCATACTCTCTCTGTGTCTGTCGGCAACCCTTCTTCAAGGTTGCAGCCGCAAGCCTGAGGGGTCTGCGAACAACGACAACACGTCGAACCAGAACGCGGCGACCACACAGTTCGCGGACGTTCCGGCGGAGCTTCGCGACCCGCAGGACTCAGCCGGATACTACGCGCTCGGCGTCGCGCTCTACAAAAACGATCACGACCGCGAGTCGGTCGATGCCTTCAAGAAGGCCCTCGAACTCGATCCGCGCAACGCCGACGCGCAACGCCGCCTCGGTCTCGCTTACATGGCGACGGGTGATAAGAAGTTAGCCGAGGAGTCTTACAAAAGGGCCGTCGAACTCTATGAGAAGCGCGTGAGGGAAGATGCGAAGGATGCCGACGCCACCTACAACCTCGCAGACTCGTATAGCAAGATCGGCGACTACGACAAGGCTGCGGAAACTTATCGCCGGGCCATCAAGTTGAAAGAGCCTGACGGCTCGACCTGCTACGACATCGGGCTCGTCTATAACAAGCTCGCGCGCTACGACGATGCCGCGAAAGCGTTCGCGAAGGCCGTCGAGCTAGACCCGAACGACTATCAATCGCAGGAGGCCCTCGATAAGGCGCGCGAAGATGCGAGCAAGCTGCGCGAGCGCATCGACTATCAGAAGAAGCTGCTCGAAAAGCAGCGCGGTCAGAACCAGAACAACTCGAACGCCGACGCCAACAAGAACGGCGCGACTCTGAAAGCAAAGAACAACAATCGGTAGCCGCTCCTTAATCCTTCCAACCGGCCCTCAATTTAACGCGCGCACGTTTGCGCTCGCCCGCCGTCAATCGAATAGGTCGCGCCCGTGATCCACGAAGCCCGGTCGGACGCGAGGAACAAGATCAAGTCGGCCACCTCGCGCGCATCGCCGACGCGACCCAGTGGATGCGTCGTCTTCGAGTGTTCGAGGAAGCGCGCGTAAGCCGCCTCGTCCATGCCGCCGCGCTTGTGCACTTGCGTGACGATCACTCCCGGATTCACCGCATTGATCCGCACGCCCTTCGGCGCGAGTTCGAGCGCGGCGCAACGCGTCAACTGATCCACCGCAGCCTTCGAGACGCAATAGGCGAGCACGCCCGGAAAAGCGCGCAGGCCCGTCACGCTCGACACGTTGACGACGTTGCCACTCCGCTCTTCCAAATGCGGGACGGCCAGTCGCATCAGGTTGAACACTGCGCGCAGGTTCACGTCCAGCATCGCGTCCCAAGCCCCGAGCGTCGTCGTCTCAATAGTCCCGTTCGCGAGAATCCCCGCCGCATTCACGAGCACGTCGAGCACGCCGAAGTCGTCTATCGTCTCTCTCACGATGCGCTCGGCATCAGCCTCAATCGTCACGTCGGCGACGATAGCGAAGCTCTCACCGCCTAACTCACTGATCTCTGCGGCCACCCTCGCCAGAGCCTCGCGCTCGCGACCGACGAGCGCGACCTGCGCGCCCTCTTCCGCGAAACGCAGAGCCGTCGCGCGTCCGATGCCCGAACTCGCGCCCGTCACGAGGGCCACCTTGCCACGCATTTCCTCTCCCATCAAATGCCTCCGCCAAGAATCGAATTTTCACCGGGTCGCGAAACTCTTCTCCGTGATCTCTCTTTGCGTCTTTGCGCCTTTGAGTAAGACTGATCATCACGCCAAGACGCGAAGATGCAAAGTAAGCAAAGCATCTGTTTTTGAGATGAACTCTTATTCTTCATCTTCAAACTCTTCGCGTATGAGTCGCTGAAATCGCGTCGCGTCGTCGGCCATGCGCACGTTATTGAACAGGACGTATGAAGTCTCTCCGCGCGGCAGCATCGCGTAAAGCTCCGATAGCTCCTCATCTTCATATCGATTACGCCCACGCCAGCGCACGTGCAGGCGGAAGTAGCAGCGTTCGGGCGTCGCCGTGCGCTCGACGAGCGGATCAACAACGTGGACGAGATCAAGCTCGCGACACAACTCGCCGACGAGTTCGCGCGGCCACTCTCCGCGCGGCTCCCAGAGGAAGATGAATGACGCGCGCTTGATTGAAGAGAAGAAGCGACGCAGGTTCGCGACGTTCGCTTCCGTCGGTTTGAACCTCGCCGGACATTGAAAGAGGATGCGACGCGCATTGAGAGCCTCAGCGCATTCGCGCGTCACCTTCCAACCTTCTTTGACGATCTTTGTCGGACGAAACGACCCACACTCTTCGCGCTCTTTCTCAGTCAGCTCGCGCTTGAGACGACGGTAGGTCGGACTGGCCCCGTCGTGCGTGATGAGCTGCCACGCTTTGAGCGTGAACTCGAAATCCGCAGGCGCATCTTCGCGCCAACGCCGCAGAGTTTCGATCTGCGGCGGCTGGTAAAACGTCTGCTGCACCTCGACGACGGGGAAGCGCGAAAAATATTCCGCACGCGACAAGCGAAAGCCGCAACAGCCGATCTTCACATCGCGTCGTGCGTTCGTCATCACCCGCTCGCGCTCGTCCTTGCCGGTTCGCGTTCCTTCGTCAACTACTCGCGACGATTATCCGCGCGTGAGTTGACGATACTTGATGCGGTGCGGTTGATCGGCAGCCGTGCCGAGGCGCGCGTGGCGGTCGGCCTCGTAGTCGGAATAATTTCCCTCGAACCATTCGACGTGGCTGTCGCCCTCAAACGCGAGGATGTGCGTGGCGATGCGGTCGAGAAACCAACGGTCGTGGCTGATGACGACGGCGCAGCCCGCGAAATTTTCCAGAGCCTCTTCCAGAGCGCGCATCGTGTTCACGTCGAGATCGTTCGTCGGTTCGTCGAGCAGCAGAACGTTCGCGCCCTCCTTCAACATCTTCGCGAGGTGGACGCGATTGCGCTCGCCGCCGGAAAGCGCGCCGACCTTCTTCTGCTGATCGGAGCCGGAGAAGTTGAAGCGCGCAACGTATGCGCGAGAGTTGACCTGTCGCGTGCCGAGTTGCACGAGGTCGAGCCCGTCGGCGACGACTTCCCAGATCGTTTTATCGGCGGGTAGGTCACGGCTCTGATCGACGTAAGCGATCTGTGCGGTCTCGCCGACGCGGAAACTTCCTGCGTCCGGCTGCTCTTGGCCCGTGATCATGCGGAAGAGCGTCGTCTTGCCCGCCCCGTTGGGCCCGATGACGCCGACGATGCCGCCCGGTGGCAGCGAGAAACTGAGATCGTCAATCAGCAACTTTTCACTGTAAGCCTTCGAGACGTGCGCGGCGATGATCACGTTGTCGCCGAGGCGGGGGCCCGGCGGTATGTAAATCTCCAACTCTTCGCCCGCGCGTCGCTGCGTCTCCTGACTCGCAAGCGTCTCATACGCGCTGATGCGCGCCTTCGATTTCGCATGCCGGCCCTTCGGCGACATCCTGACCCACTCCAACTCTCTGGCGAGCGTGCGCGTGCGCTCGCTCTCCGACTTCTCCTCGCGGCGCAGACGTTCCTGCTTCTGTTCGAGCCAAGAAGTGTAGTTGCCTTGCCACGGGATGCCCTGCCCCCGGTCGAGTTCAAGAATCCAGCCCGCGACGTTGTCGAGAAAATAGCGGTCGTGCGTGACGGCGATGACCGTGCCCTCATAACGTTGCAGGTGTTGTTCGAGCCACGCGACCGACTCTGCGTCCAAGTGGTTCGTCGGCTCATCGAGCAAGAGTATGTCCGGCTTCTGCAAGAGCAAGCGCACGAGCGCGACGCGACGACGTTCGCCGCCCGACAAGTTTTTGATCGGCGTGTCGCTTGGCGGGCAGCGCAGCGCATCCATCGCGAGCTCAAGTCGGCTGTCTAAATTCCACGCGTCGAGCGCGTCGAGTTTTTCCTGCACCTCGCCCTGTCGTTCGAGCAGCGTGCTCATCGCGTCGTCGGACATCTCCTCGCCAAACTTCGCGTTGATCTCGTCGTACTCTTTGAGCAGGTCAACCGACTCCTGCATTCCCTGCTCGGCGATCTCTCTGACGGTCTTCGATTCGTCGAGACGCGGCTCCTGTTCGAGATAGCCGATGGTGTAGCCGGGCGCGATGACGGTCTCACCGACGATCTCACGATCGACGCCCGCGATGATGCGCAGCAAGCTGGACTTGCCCGATCCGTTCAGACCGAGCACGCCGATCTTCGCGCCGTAAAAATATGAGAGGTAGATGTCTTTGAGGACGGGCCGCTTGTCGTAGAACTTGGAGACTCCGACCATCGAGTAGATCACTTTATTCGGGACAGTGCTCATTGCGGTTTCTTCGCTCACCTTTCGCTTCGCAGTTGGATTATCGTGTGCAGCACATCTTAACACTTTCGACCCGACGCGCGCCTCAAGCTATACTCGTCAGCAGTTTCAAGCGAACAACTTTTTTAACAGAAGGTGAGTTTGATGAGCGAACAGAGCCTGCAAGAGCGTTACGCGCCCAACATGGCTTGCTTCGGTTGTGGCCCCGCGAACGAGCGTGGCCTGCGTATCCGTAGCTTGCCGCGCGGCGAAGAGGTTATCTGCGAATGGCAGCCCGAGACGATGCACGAGGCCTATCCCGGCATGCTCAACGGCGGCATCATCGGCGCGCTCCTCGACTGCCACTCGAATTGGACGGCGGCATACCACCTGATGAATCGAACGGGCGTCGAGACTCCGCCCTGCACTGTCACCGCCGACTATGCAATCAAGCTCCTGCGCCCGACGCCGACCGACGGACCCGTCACGCTCTCGGCACGCGTCGTCGAATCGACGGACGAACGCGCCATCGTTGAAGCAACGCTCACCGCGCGCGGCAAAGTCACGGCCACCTGTCGCGGCACGTTCGTCGCCGTTAAGCCGGGCCACCCCGCTTATCATCGTTGGTGAATCGATCTTTTCAACGTCGCCCGTGTGCGATTCTTCTCGCTTCGGGAAGCGCGCGGAGTTTGAGCATCGAGTAGATGCCGAAGGCGGGGCCGGGCGCGAGGACAATGAAAGCGTAACGCCAGCCGAAGCGCGCGGCGAGCAGGGGGACGAGTTGGATCGATCCAAGCGTGAGCAGGAAGCCGAAGCAGGTCTGGATCGTCAGCGCAGTGCCGAGGTATCGCGGGTCGCCGAGTTCGCTCACGCAGCTTGAGAACTGCGCCGAGTCCGCGACGACCGTCGCTCCCCAGATAGCCATCAGCGTCAACAACACAACAGGACTTGATCCGAAAAAGAAGCCGACGACGAGACAGCACGCGCCGCTCACAAGCATTGCAACTGACGTGACCAGTGTGCGCCCGACGCGATCCGCTATCAGTCCGCCCATGACGCACCCCAATGCGCCTGCGCCGATGACGAGAAACGATCCGGCTTCGGCGAGCGTCGATGAATGGCCGCCCGCAGCGAAGCTCGCGCGCAGCATCAACGGCACACACGTCCACATCGCGTAAAGCTCCCACATATGACCGAAGTAGCCGAAGTTGGCCAGTCGCACGCCGCGATTGCGAAAGACCTCGCGGACTTGCGCGAAGTTGAACCCGACGGGCGGCAACGCGTGAGGGCCATCTCCGACGAAGAGCAGGACGATCAGTCCGCCGACAACCGCGAGCACGGAGACGAAGAGCACGTTCGCGCGCCAGCTCTCGCTTCCGATGGCGTTGACAAGGTACGGCGAAGCCTTCCCCAACGTGAGCGCGCCGACGAGCACGCCGAGGGCCATCCCGCGCCCGCGCCTGAACCACGTCGCCATGATCTTCATCCCCGGCGGATAGACACCCGCGAGGAACATCCCCGTCAGGAAACGTGCCGTGACGCCGAAGGCGAACCCGTGCGCGTAGAGCGCGAACGCGGCGTTTGCCAACGCGCCCGCGAACGCCGCAGATGCGAAGAGGCGTCGGGCGCGCAGCACGTCGGGCAGGTTCAAGAGCGCGCTCGCGAGCGTGCCCGCGACGAAGCCTAGTTGGACGGCGAGCGTCAGCCAGCCCGCGCGCGCGTCCGTCAGATGCCATTCAACTTTGAGCGCGGGCGTCACCGCCGATGCACTGAACCACAGAGACATCCCCGCAAGCTCCGCCAGCGCAAGCAGCACGAGCGCGCGTGTTCGCGCCTCACGCGTTCCCTCTTCATCTCGCACGCCGTTTGGCACGTTGTCTCTTTGGCCCTCTGCGCTGTTTCTCATCCAGAGATCATTTGATCCTCTTCCGCTTTGCGTCTCCAGCGTCCTTGCGTCATCAAACCTTCTCACGTGAAGGCGCTGGAGGCGCGAAGTAGAAAGTTGTAGCGTCAGAAGTTTCTATCGAGCAGTTCATGCGCCTGCTTGACGGCGTCTTTGTGTTCGGGCAAGTAGTTGGGATCGGGCTTGGCGTTGATCACCCAGTTCAGTTCGCGACGCGCATCGTTTTTGCGCTTGGTCGCAAGGTACGCTTCGGCGAGTCGCAGGTGAAGGAGCGAGTTGTTCGCGCCGAGGCGCAGGCCCTTCTCAAGCGTTGTGACGGCGCGCGCCGGATCGCCGCCGAGCATTTCAGGCAGTTCGAGATCGAGCTGACCGAGCGCGACATACGCGCTCCCGCTCTCGAAGCCTTCATCTATCTTGACGACCGTCTCCATCTCCTTGCGCAGTTTCTCCGCGTAGGTGGCCCCGTAGAGCACGCCCTTGAACTCCGCATAGCCGCCGTAGTTCGCGCCAAGCCAGAAGTGGCCCTCGGGCTTGTTCGGCTCAACCTTCGTCGCGATCTGGCCCTCCTCCATGCCGTCCGTGAAAGCCTGCTCGCGCTCTTTGTCGTCAGTTGATCTATCGCCGAGCGTGTAGTTGAACCGCGCCGTGCGCCACGCGGCTTCGTAGTCGTCGTAATGAACTGCGCGTATGCGCCTGAGCGTCTGCAAACCCTCGCGCACGCGCGCAAGGTCTTCGCGCCCCGCGTAAGCCTCGTCTGCGCTTCGCAACAACTCCGACATGGGGAGCGGTGTGACGGACGGCGACGCGGACGACTGCGACTCGTCCGCGCGCGAGCCGCAAGCGGCCAGCGACAGAGCGTTCAACGCAATGATGAAGAAAAAGGCCGATGACCTGCGTAGTTGTTCGCGTGCGTTTTTTTTGTTCATCGTTCTGAAGCTACTGCGATCAGTCGTTCAGGATTTCATCGCTGGACAATTCCCGCGAGCAGACATCGTTTGAAAGACGAAGACAAGGATAATCAATCGGAGCGTAAAAGAATACTTTAACGCTCAATCTTGGTGGGCACGTCGCGATTCGCTGCCGCTTCGTTCCCTTCTTTGAGATGCGCTTCGCATAACCTTCGGCGCGGCTCGAACGTATGGACGATGGGGCGTGTTTGGTTTATCCTTCACGCCACGCCTTAGCTTTCGTCCGAATAAAATTTCAGGAGTCTCAATGTCACACAAGCTGCTCCGCGCGTGCGCGCGCCTCGCTCTGTTCGCCGCGATCTTCGCCGCCTTCGTCTGCGCAACGACAGCGCAGGAGTTGTCTCCGTCGGCGTCGCCCACGCCGTCGCCTTCCGCAACTTCGCAGCGACCCGTGACGGAAGAAGAAAAGGCTTTCTCGCGTCTCGAATGGCGCAACATCGGGCCCGCCAACATGGGCGGGCGCATCGCGGACGTGGAGGGCGTGCCCGGCAACCCGAACATCGTTTACGTCGGCACGGCATCGGGCGGCATCTTCAAGACGACGAACGCGGGCGTGACGTGGCGACCGATCTTCGAGCGCGAATCGACGATCTCTGTCGGCAGCATCGCGCTTGAGCCGGGCAATCCGGATGTCGTGTGGGTTGGCACGGGTGAGTCGGCGGTGCGCAACTCGATCTCGTTCGGCGACGGCGTCTATAAATCGACGGACGGCGGCAAGACTTGGCAGCACGTCGGGCTGCGAGACACGGAGCGCATCTCGAAGGTTCTGGTGAGCCCGCGCGATCCGAACACGGTTTACGTCGGCGCGCTCGGCCACGCGTTCGGGCCCAACACAGAGCGCGGCGTCTTTATGACGACCGACGGCGGCAAGACTTGGCAGAAGACGCTCTACATCGACCAACAACATGGCGTCTCGGACATGGATATCGACCCGCAGAATCCGAACATCATCTACGCGGGGATGTGGTACTTCGAGCGCAAGCCGTGGACGCACACGAGCGGCAGCGAGAAGGGCGGCCTGTTCCGTTCAACCGACGGTGGCCGCACGTGGACGAAGCTGACGACGGGACTACCGAAGGTGATCGGTCGCATCGGCATCGCCGTCTCGCAGTCGAACCCGAACGTCGTCTACGCGATCATGGAGGCGAAGGAGGGCAAGCTCTACCGCTCGAACGACAAGGGCGAGACTTGGCAACGCGTCTCCGATCAAGCGTCAATCGTCTCGCGCGGGTTTTACTACACGCACGTGAGAGTCGATCCAACGAACGAGAATCACGTCTATGCGGTGGCCTCGACTTTGTTCTCGTCAATCGATGGCGGTCGCACGTTCCGCGCGATCACTGGGCAGACACACGTTGACTATCATGCCTTCTGGATGGACCCGAAAGACCCGCGCCGCGTGTGGGTCGGCGAGGACGGCGGCGTCGCGGTCTCTTATGACGGCGGCGAGCGTTGGGAGCCCGTTTACAACATGGCTATCGGGCAGTTCTACGAGGTGCACGTCGATAATCGCAATCCGTTTTACAACGCGATGGGCGGACTGCAAGACAACGGCTCGTGGACTGGCCCTACGCACACGCGCGAGCCCGCCGGAATTCTGAACGACGACTGGCGCATGGTCTCCTTCGGCGACGGCTTCTGGATGTTCAATCACCCGGACGAGCCCGATCTTTATCTCTCCGAATCGCAGGGCGGCAACGTCGTCCGCACAGACATGAGAACGCGCGAGCAGCAGGAGTCGATCCCTTCGGAGGGTGCGGGCGAAGGCGGCGCAGCCGTCAACCTGCCCTTCCGCTTCAACTGGAACTCGCCGCTCGTGCCTTCGCCGCACGACAAGAACACGGTCTATCTCGGCGGCAACGTACTCTTCAAGTCAACGGACTTTGGTAGAACTTGGTCAGCGATCAGTCCCGATCTCACGACGAACGACAAGGAGAAGCAGAAAGACGCGGGTGGCCCCGTCGCCTTCGAGGACACAGGGGCGGAGTATCACACGACGATCATCTCTGTCGCCGAGTCGCTCTTGAAAGCTGGCACGATCTGGGCGGGCACTGACGACGGCAACCTGCAAGTGACGACGGACGGCGGCAAGACGTGGCGCAACGTGACGAAGAGCGTGCCCGATCTCAAACCCTTCTCGCCGGTCTCGCACGTCGAGCCGTCAGCGTCCGATCCAAACGTCGTCTATGTCACGTTCGACCGTCACATGCTCGACGACTTCCGGCCCTACGTCTATAAATCAACCGATGGCGGGAAAACTTGGCGCAACATCACGGGCGATCTTCCCGATCACGCTTACGTCCATGTCGTGCGCGAAGACCCGAAGAATTCCAATCTCATCTACGCCGGGACTGAACTCGGACTCTTCGCTTCTTACACGGGTGGGCGCGACTGGATTCCGTTGCGTTTGAAGAATCTGCCGACGGTCGCCGTGCGCGATATCAAGATTCACCCGCGCGACAACGACATCATCATCGCCACGCACGGGCGCAGCCTCTACGTCTTCGACGACGCGACGCCCATTCAACAGATGACGCCGCAGGTGAGGGCCGAAGACGTGCACCTCTTCGACGTGCGACCGGCCCTTCGCTACTCGCAGATGATGACGCGCTACGGCATCGGCGACAAAGCGTTCACCGCGCAGAATCCGCCCTACGGCGCGCTCATCACTTACTACTTGAAGTCGAAGCCCGACGACAAGGCCACCTTCAAGATGCAAATCTTCGACGCGCGCGGCAATCTCGTCAGCGAGATCGCGCGACCGGCGAAGGAGCAGGGCTTGAACCGCGTGGTGTGGGATTTACGCTTCGGCGGCGCGCGCGTGCGCAAGCCTCCGACGGAAGAAGAACCGCCGTTCTTCGGTGGCCCACGTGGGCCCGCAGTCGTCCCCGGAACTTACACGCTCAAGCTCACGGTCGGCGGCAAGACTGTGCAGAAGCCCGTCGAGGTGCGACTCGATCCGAACGTCACGACGCCCGTCGCGGAGTTGCAGAAGTTGCAGGAGATGTCTCTCAAACTTCGCGATATGCAGTCGGCAACGAACACTGCGCTACGCGCGTTGGACAGTCTCAAGTCGCAACTCGAATTCATCGAGCGCACCGAGAAGGATCGCACGGGCGACCTGCCGAAAGAGTTTGCAGACAAGCTGACGGCTTACAAGAAGCAGGTCGATGATCTTTCGGGAAAACTCACGCGACCTGAAGATCACTTCGGCGGCGTGCCTTCGCGACCGCAGCTCATCGACCGCCTCGGCGCGCTCTTCTTCACCATCGATAGTGTGAACGCCGCGCCCACGCAGGCGCAGCAGAACTACTTCGGCGAGTTGCAAGCGGAGTTTCGACCGAAGCTCGAAGAGGTCAATCGCTTCATCACGCAGACCGTCCCGCAGATGAACGAGACGCTCAAACATTTCAACGCGCCGCAACTCATCCCCGGCAAGCCCATCGATGAGAACGGCGGCGGTGCACAGCCGCAACCGGGCGAGGCGAACGACGCGGACGAAGACGCGGCGCACCCGGGAAGGTAAATAATTGCCACTAGCTTTAGCTAGTGGACAAGCTGTGTGGAAGTCTTCTGGCCTTAGCCGAATTTACAAAGGGCCGGCCCTCGCCGCTCACATCTCAAGTGATGCAGCCCATCGAGCGCATCACCAACCAGATGTGGCACGGCGTTCCCGTCGTCCCCGTCATGGGCACGGGGGCCACCGACAGTCTCTACTTCCGACAGACGGGCCTCCCCATGTACGGCGTCTCCGGTCTCTTCGAGGACATCGACGCCAACCGCGAACACGGGCGCGACGAACGCATCCTCATCAAGTCGCTCTACGAGGGTCAGGAGTTTCTGTATGAACTTGTGAAGGCGTTCGCTTCAGGCAAGTGAAATAGATCACTAACGGCTTGGACTGAATAGGAAACGCGGTGTCGGTGATAATGTAGATATACTGCGGCGCACAGCTTATACAGTAGTTAGACCTTCTTCGTTTTCCACCTACCCATTCTAAACACAACGATGCTCGCGACGGCGAGGACTGACTCCGAGATCATGATCGCGAGGAAGATGCCGCGTGCTCCTAAGCTAGTGCGGCGTGCGAGGAAGTAGGCGAGGGGGATTTGGAAGAGCCAGAAGCAGAAGAGATTGAGAAGCGTCGGCGTGTAGGTGTCGCCCGCGCCGTTGAAGGACGATGCGACGACCATGCCCCACGCGTAGAAGACGTAGCCGTAGGAGATGAAGCGCAGGCAGTCAACACCGTAGCGCAGGATCACTGGATCGCTCGTGAAGATGCCGACGAGTTGTTCGGCGAAGAAAACGAAGATGAGCGTGACGATGGCTAAGAAGCACATGTTGTAGAAGCCCGTCTTCCACACGGACGCTTCGGCGCGTTCGGGTTGGCCCGCGCCGAGGTTCTGCCCGACGAGAGTGGCCGCCGCGTTCGACATTCCCCACGAAGGCATGATCGCGACGACGATGATGCGCAGCGCGACCGTGTAGCCCGCCACCGCCGCGCTCCCGAACTCGGAGACGAGTCGCACGATAGCCACCCAGCTTGCCGTCGCGATCAAGAACTGGATCATCCCGCCGAGCGAGACGCGCATCAGTCGCAACATCAACGCGAAGTTTGGTCGCAGTTGTTTCAAACGCACACGCACGCGACTCTTGCCGCGCGTCAACACATAGAGTTGAAAGATGACGGCAGTGCCGCGCCCGATGGTCGTCGCGACCGCAGAGCCTGCGACGCCCATGCGCGGGAAGAAGGCGACGCCGAAGATGAGACACGGATCGAGCACGAGATTGATCGCGTTGCCGAGCCACAGCGCGCGCATGGCGATTGATGCGTCGCCGGAGCCGCGAAAGATCGCGTTGTTGAGGAAGAGCAGCATGATCACGACGTTCGTACCGTAGATGATGCGCGGATAGCCTACGCCCGTGGCGATGACAGAGGGGGCCGCCCCCATCGCGTGCAGGAGCGCGGGCGCGAACGTGAAGCCGAACGCGCCGATAATGATAGAGACGAAAACGCCGAGCAGGATCGACTGTGCCGCCGCGTCGCCCGCCGCTTCCATCTTCCGCTCGCCGGTGCGCCGCGCGATCATGGCCGTCGTGCCCATGCCGAGCCCGATGCAGATGGCGAAGATGATGGTCAGCATCGACTCGGTCAAGCCGACGGTGGCGAGCGCGTCCTCACCAAGCCGCGAGACCCAGAAGGCGTTGACGATGCCGAAGAGAGACTCCATCAACGTCTCCAAGACCATCGGCACGGCGAGCAGAAAGATCGCGCGGCCGATTGAGCCGCGCGTGTAGTCCTGTCGCGTGCCGACGAACGCGGCGCGTAGCGTCCGCCAAGCCCCGCGAATTTCTGGCGGAGACGGCTCAGCGGAAGCGATGATTGCGTCAGCCTCCGTGTGGTTGAGAGATTCGTCCATGATGAAAAGTTTCAGCGCGCGCGGTGATCGTAGGGTCAGGGCTTGTCCCTGCCCGAGCGAGCGCAAGCTCGCTCAACATTCACACGATCATTCAACCGATGAGTGACCACGAATCTTTCATTCGCGCGCGCCCGAAGGGCAGGGGCAAGCCCTGCCCCTACAATTATTTTAGATGAGCCCTACCGTTATGGTCTTGCGAGTCTATTAATCCGCGCGTGTGCTTACACGGTCTTGAGTTCTTCCGTGTAGATCGAGACGGCGTAGCGCATCTCTTCGTCGATGTAGAGGTTGATGGCGCGCGCCGCTTCGTGATACGCGCCGAAGCGCGCGTCCGACTTTTGGAAGCGCAGCCCACTGATGATGTGCTCGTGGAGGATGAGCCGGAGGTGTGAGGACTCGCGTATGAGATCGCGCGCGCGATAGCCTTGACGGAAGCGCGTGTAGGCGTGGACTCTCGACTCGCGAGTGTTGTCGATGCGTGGCGCATCGCCTGTGCGCAGCACGTCGCAAATCTCTTCGATCACGGCGGGGATGTGATCGACGAGGCCGCCTTCTGAAAGATCGCCGTCGGAAGTGATCCCGTTGTCTGTACGCACAGCCTCAACCCAGAGTCGCACGAGGTCGCTCGCGCTCTGTTCGATCAAGTTGGCGATCTCAGGTTGAGCCACGTTCATAACCGGCGACGGCGCACTTGAAGGGCACGCCGTCTTCAATACACTGCTCGAACTCTTTGCCCTGCGTCTGCTTGACGTGTTCGAGGAATCCGTAGATGAGCCGCACCTGCTCATTAACAAAGCCCAGACCGTTCAGATATGCGTCGCTGCCGCGAAAGGTTAGCGGGTGTGGGACGATGCGAAACTCAAGATGCGTGGTGTCGTGTAGTTTGCTGATCACGTCGTAGAGGTCCTTCAGCACGGAGAAGGACGTGATCAAACAGTCGTAACTGCCGGAGCCGGCGCGCGTCAGCAGGTACAGATAGTCGGTGTTGTAACTCCGAACAAACTTGTCGAAGTCCTCTTGCGTGATCATCGAGACCGCTCCCCCAACTCTCTGCGAGAAGTTTGAGAACGGGGGAACAGTGATGACTGGCGCTCAAGCCTCGCGTGTGCCCCGCCTCTCTCGGGCGGGTGCGCTTGCGGCGTGGGATAGAACGGCCGAATGGGAGAGTCGGAGACGAACAACCACGAGCCAGCGCACTCTTTTTATGACAACCACTTCGCAAAGTCAACCCGATCTTGAAAAAGATATGCGACGCATACTTCACAAGATGCCTTCGCATCAGTAGCTCGCAAGACTGTAGTGCTCCGCAACGGAGCGACGAATAGATTCTTTGATCGCGGAGTCGGATGCCGCGTCCTGCGCGCTCACGCTCACCGTGAAGGGCTCTTGCTTGAGCATCACGTCCATCAACTCGATGCGCCACGCGCCTGCCTCGACTGCGCGCACGCTGATGAACTCGCAGTCGTTGCGCTTCGACTCTTTGATGGCCTCTTTCGCCAACTCCGTCACCCGGCCCTCGTCCATTGTTATAGCCTCCGTTGGAATTTTTTCTGATGGCAATTTCATCCGACGCGCGCGCGACGAAATTATCGGCGCATCGCGCGAGTTCAATCCGCGTCCAGTGGATCAAGTCGGCTTCAACATCTCGCGCGCGTGGCGGCGCGCGGCGTTAGTGATCTCCGCGCCCGTGAGCATTCGCGCCAGTTCCTCGACGCGGCGGGGCCGGTCTAGTCTCTCGACGCCGACTTCCGTGCGACCGCGCGCCGCAGTCTTTGTGACGCGAAGATGAGAATCGGCGAAGCGCGCGATCTGCGCTTGATGCGTGACGCAGAGCACTTGATTCGTGTGCGCGAGGGCCTTGAGCTTCAGGCCCACCGCTTCGGAGACGCGCCCGCCGATCCCTGCGTCAACTTCATCGAAGACGATAGTGCGCGGGAAGCGCGTGGGGCTGGCGATGGTCTTCAAGACGAGCATCAAGCGCGATGCCTCGCCGCCCGAAGCGACTTTTGAAAGCGGGCGCGCGGGCTCGCCCGGATTTGCCGAGAAGAAGAACTCGACGCGGTCGATGCCCGTCGGCATCAGATCGTTTGATGATTCAGAAGCGCGCAACTCTGCTTCCGTCGAAGATTCGATCCGCGCCTCGAATTGCGCGTGCTCCAACGCGACTTCGCCGAGGGCCTTCTCAACGCCGTGACGAAAATCCTTCGCGGCCTTTGCGCGCTCGCGATGCAGTTTGATCGCCGCGTCGAGGTACGCGTCGCGCGCGCGGCGCAACTCTTTCGCCATCTCTTCGGCGCGCTCGTCCGAGTGTTCGAGATGACGCAAACGCTCGCGTGAGCGTGCGAGATGTTCGAGCGCGACTTCGATTGAGCCTCCATACTTGCGCTTGAGTCGCGCGATCTCCGCGAGGCGGTTTTCAACTTCGGCGAGTCGCGCGGGCGAGAAGGTCAGAGACTCTGCGAAGCCGCGAAGCGTGTGCGCGAGGTCTTCGAGCACGGCGCGCGCGGAGGCGATGCCGTCGGTGTAGTTGCGATAGTTCGACTCATAGTTCGATAGCTCCGCGATCTGTCGCTCAAGCAAACTCAGACGCGCGACGGTCGAATCGTGATCTTCGTAGGTCTTGTCGTATGCGTCGGCGCAGAGGGCCGAGACTTTTTCGAGATTGTTGAGCAGGCGGCGTTCATCTTCGAGCCGCTCATCTTCACCCGCCGCAAGTCCGGCCGCCTCAAGCTCGCCGACTTGAAAGCGCAGCCCGTCGATCAGATTCAACTTCTCCGACTCGTCGCGACGCAACTCTTCAAGCTCGCGCCTGAGACTCGACCACGTGCGATAGAGCACGGCCACCTCCTGCCTGCGCGCGCCGAGTCCGGCGTAGGCATCGAGCAGTTCGAGGTGCGTCTCGATATCAAAGAGCGTCTGCTGCTCGCCCTGCCCGTGTATATCGACGAGGTATGGCCGCAGCTCTCGCAAAAGCGAGAGCGTGCTCAATCGATTGTTGACGAAAACTTTGCCGCGCCCGTTCAATGAAAGCTCGCGGCGCATGACCAGCTCGACGCCCTCTTCACTTCCCACTTGCGCGTCGAGACCGGCCGCTTCGAGCAACGCGGCCACCTGCGCGTGCGCGCCCACTTGAAAGAGTCCTTCGACCGACGCGTGCTCTTCACCGGAACGAATGAGATCGGTCGTGAACCGGCCACCGATGAGCACGCCGAGCGCATCGACGATGATCGACTTGCCCGATCCGGTCTCACCCGTCAACAGATTCAGGCCGCGCTCGAACTCGACGCGCAGGTCGCTCGCGAGCGCAAAGTTTGAGATGTTGAGCAGCGCGAGCATCCGTCAGAAAGTGTGGAATCGTTAAGTTAGTTCGTCAAAGTTCGTTGCGCGCGCACGGGCTACCTGCGTCGCGCACGCTGCGTCTGCGCGGCCAGTGGATAGATCGGCTCAATATCGACAGGAACATTCTTGAGTCGTTCGAGCGCGGCTTGCATCGGGGGCCGGATGACGCCGTAGGTGTCGAGCAGCGTCTTCGCCTTGTTGTATGAGCCCTCGGCTTGCAGCGTGAGAATCTCGTGCGTGAGATTGCGGACGCCGTCTTTGACGCGTGAGAAGTCAATAGAGAAAGCGCGCGTGCGCTCGTCGTAGTGGATCGCGCCTTGATCGGTCAGGTAGTTGAACTGCATGGCGACGCCGCGACCGTGGGCCTCCTTGATGCCGAAGCGCACGGAGCGAAACATACTCGCGAGATAGGTGCTGTAGAGGCTGCGCTCCATTGAGCGATCAACCACGCCCTTGTCCATCAGGTATTGCAGAGCCCAGAGCCCCGTGATGTCCGCCTTCGCTTCTTCAATCGCCGAGTAGAGTTCCTTGTGCTGCTGACGGACGGTCGTCGGCTGGCCGTTGACCGTGATGTTGTGTGGCCCTAAGCCGTGCATCAACTCGTGTGCGAGGACGTGCGTGAAGAACGACTCGAAGGACACGTCGCGCTGCTCTGCGGGCGAGAGCACGACGCGCGAGATCGGGATGAGCGTCTGTTGAAACTTCGCAGACTGCACGTTCCTGAGCATGACGCGCTTCGAGCCCTTCTCCTGCACGACGCGCTCGTCGTTCGGCAGGTTGAAGGCGGCGGTCTGCACGCCCGTGTTGCCCTCGCCCGAAGAGAAGACGACGTTGACGACGCGGATCGGCGACGCCGCGCCGAGCTTCGGATTGCGATACTGCGCGTCGAGCGGCAGGTGATCTTCAAGCTCCTGAAGATAGTTGCTGAAACGCGCGAGCTTGGCTGACTCCGCCTCGTCGCGCAGCGTGACGTAAGCCTCGAAGGCGGCTTTGTAGCTGTAGAGCTCGTCGGAATAAGTCTCATATGGCCCGATGGTCACGTCGATGGGCGCATCGAGGGCCATCCATGCCACGTCGGATGCGTAATAGTCGTTTGAAGAGAAAGCGTCGGCGCGCTTCGAGAGAAAATCTTTCAGCGTCGGGTTCGTCGTGAGCCCCGCAGCTTCGCGCAAGAGGCGCGCGGCGGGCACGAGATAGTCGCGATATTCTTCGCTGTAAGGGACGACTTTGAGCATGCCGCCGTCGCCGCGACGGATCGTGTAGAAGAAGCCGGTGGCCTTGCGCTTCGTCTCGTCGTCGAGTGTCGTGAGCCAACGGTCGAACTCATCTTTCGTCATGTCATCGGGGTAGTGCGCGGCTTGCGGCGGCTTCTCGCGCGGGACTCCCGCGAGGAAGGCGACGTTGTTGTCGAGCTGCGACCATGCGCCGTCGTTGATGCGAAAGTAGCGCAGGCGCGCGCGACCGAGCGGCGTTTGATCGGCTTCGAGTTTCTGTTCGAGCGCGGCGTTGCCGCTCCACACCTGACGCAGATAGAGCGGGTCGAGCAGGCGCGCGGCTTCGATGATCTTCGCGAGCGCGCGCCGATCGCCCACGGAAAGTTTCGACGTGTCGGCGGTGATCACGGTCGGCGAGAAGCGGCGAATCTTCGCTTCGAGATCAGAGAGTTCCCCGCCGCCTGCCGTCGCGCGCCGACGTTGAGCCGCGAGCGGCGACGCAATGAATGCGAGCGTGAGCAAGCACGCGACGATGGTTCGACAGTTGGTCATGCTGATCAACGCTCCACAATTTTTCGTTCTGATAATCGCTCGACAGTTTTTCATTCGTCTCGTAACTTCCTTTCAACGTTTCAACTCGTGCTCCGACTGCGACGGTGTCGATAAAAGATAAACTGCAAACGTGGCGAGCCAGTGTTCACCTTCGTAGTTTCCACTGGCGACGTGTGAGAGTGCGTCGCTTGCATGCGACTCTGAAGCGGCGAATAAAATTTTTCGCGCGGGGTCTGATGCTGGCAATGCGTCGGCGATGCTCTTCATGCACCACGCGCGACTCAGGTTGAGCCCGTCGAGGTGGACGAGTTTCGGATCGCTGCGATCAGTGACGGTGGCCGGTCTGAGCAGTCCGGCGGGCTCGTTGCGAGCGACGTGCGGCAGGAACTTGTGAAACCAGACGGCGAACTCGCCGCGCTTCAACACACGCCGCATGAGATCGGCTTCGATGAGGGCCGGTGAGAGAAAATCTTCTCCGCCGGGCTCCCATGCGGCCGGATAATTCGCGTCGTTCAAGTAGTAAGTTCTCGCGCGCTCTTCGATGAGGCCAGTGAGTTTCTGATCGCTGGCGGCGCGCGCGTAGTCGAGCGCGAAGGCGAGACCGAACGCGGTGTTTGGATGGACGCCCGTGCGTATCGGATAAGTCTGCTTCGGCAGAAACGCTTCATACTTCTCGACGATGAGATCGACGAGCGGTTGCAGAGCACGCGACCAGCGACGCGCATCCTCGTCGTCCCGACCGCGCAACTCTTCCGCCAGCTTCAACAGCCACGTCCAACCGTATGTGCGCTCGAACGACGATCTATCCTTCTGTTTGAAGTAAGCAACTTCGGCGGCAATGTTCTCGGCGGTGAGATTCGCATTAAGCGCGTTGCGAATCTCGCGCGCCTCTGCAAGCTGCGGATAAAGTTTGAGCAGGCGCGCGAGGAGCCAGTGGCCGTGTACGGACGAGTGCCAGTCGTAGCAGCCGTAGAACGCAGGGTGCAAGGCGCGCGGGCCCTGAACCTGCGAAGCGTCGTCGATCACGTGATCAAGTTTGTGCGGATACTCCTTGCGCACGCATTTCAGCGCGAGCCCCGCGAAGTGCGACGCCTCGCGCTCGTCCAACTTGATGATCTCCACGGCGGGCCTCCCGCTTTTACGTTGCGCGACGACTGCGACCGGCGACGCCGCGACGAGCGATAGCAAGACCGCCGCGATTGAGAGCGTCTTGATCTTGATAAACGATGGATTGTGCATGACGACGAATGGATTGAGCATAATGATTCTCGTCCTGTTTGTTAAGCGCGTCGGTTGTGTTTCGAGTCCTTCGTCGCTTCACGCGCTGACGTGGATTTCGTTCTCGGCCACTCCGACGATCTTCTCCTTCGTCGTGCGTCGCGTGAGCAGCACGCCCGCGATGATGAGCGACGCGCCGGCCGCCTGTAGTGCGACGAATCGCTCGCCGAGCAGGAAGTGCGCGACCAGCGCGGCGACGAGCGGCGTGGCGCACGCATAGATGGCCGTGCGGCTGCTGCCAACCGCGCGCACGCTCGTGTTCCAGATAACGTAGGCGAGCACGAGCGAAAAGATAGACGTGAAGGCGAGACTGAGCCAGCCCGTCGGCTCGACGCGATGCCAGTCCATCCGCAACAACTGCGGCGCGCCGAAGAGTAAGAGTCCGGGCGTGCCCGTCAGCATGGTCATCGCCGTGATGCGCAGAGGCGAGTGGCCCTCGCCGAGCGAGCGCACGCCGAGCGTGTAGATGGCCCAGCAGACGGCCGCCGCGAAGACGAGCAGATCGCCGGCGAGGGTTGCGCGCGAAAGCGTGACGCCGCGCGCCGCGACGACCACGGCGATACCCGCGAACGCGAGCGCGATACCTGCGGCAACGATTCGCGTGACGCGCTCGATCCGCAAGATCGCGCCGAGCAGCGCGACCAGCACGGGCGTCGTTGCGATCAAAAGCGCGCAGTTCGCGGCGGTCGTTCGCGAGAGACCGATGATGAAGAGCAGTTGATAGATCGTGTTGCCAACGAGACCTAGCCAGACGAGCTTCCACACGCTTCCGCGCGGCGGCATGAACGCATGCTCGCGAAAATAGACGATGGGCAGTAGAAGAATCGAGGCGATGCCGAAGCGCAGAGCCGTGAAAGCGAGCGGCGGTATCTGGCTGAGGGCCCCTTTAACGATGGCGAAGTTCGTGCCCCAGATGATGACGACGAGCAGCATCCCTAGATCGGTTGCTGAGAAGTCGCGGCCCGGCCCGCTTGTGCTTGTTCGAGATCGCGCGCTATGAGTGATCGGCTTCGCAGTCATTGCTTCCCTAACGTTCGTCGTCTTCACTTCGTATGTTCAACCGCTCACGTTCCTCTCGAACAAGCCATGCGTGAATAACTTCGACGACGTAACGCTTCTCCGCTTTGTCGAGCGCATGGCCCTTCGGAATGTCGTGCCACTTTGCGAGGCAGCCGCGACAGCACGTGGCCGTGGCGTGTTGGGCGACGAAGACCGGATGGTGGCCCATCGGCGTCTGCTTCCCATCGTTCGCGGGCGACGCGGGCGCAAGTCGTTTTTCGATGAAGTCGGCGGCGTGTTCCAGCACGACATTCAAACCCTTGCGACGTAGATACTCAAGCTCTCTGCCGCGCAGGTGGAAGCGTTTGCGGAAGGACGAGCGTTGAAGTCTCTCGAAGAGTTCTTCGCGCGTGCGTTCCTCATGTTTGCTGTCCGCTTCGTTCATTCGTCTCGCGACGCATCTTGTTACAAGCCGGTCTTGTTTACAAGCGGCTTCACACAGTAAGCTCGCACACGCTTTCATCAACAGCGATTCATGGCGGAAAGATTGAGACGATGAGCAAGGCGTCTGAAGACACGTCGAACAGTTGGCGTTGGAGTGTGCTGCTGCCGATAGGCGTCGGCACGTTCATGTCGGCCCTCGACGGAAGCGTGGTCAACACTGTGCTGCCGCTCTTGCGACGCGACCTCGCGACGAGCGTGGCCGGTGTTGAATGGGTGGTGACGGTTTACCTGCTCGTGGTGAGTGCGCTGCTGCTCGGCGTCGGGCGCGCGGGCGATCTCTACGGACACAAGCGTATGTACGTCGGCGGCTTCGTCGTCTTCGTCGTCGGCTCCGCGCTCTGCGGGCTCGCGCCGGGTGCGGGCTCGCTCGTCGCGATGCGCGGCGTGCAGGCGGTCGGAGCATCGATGCTCTACGCTAACGCCCCCGCGATCCTGACGAAGAACTTCCCTTCCACGTTGCGCGGGCGCGTGCTCGGCGCGCAGGTGACGTTCACCTACCTCGGATTGATGACGGGGCCCTTACTCGGCGGCTGGCTCGCGAGCGCGTTCGGCTGGCGCACGATCTTTTACATCAACGTCCCGCTCGGCATCGTCGCGATCACACTGGCCCTGATCTACATCGAAGATGATCGGCCGGACAAATCGGTCGAAGGGTTCGACTTCGCTGGCGCGTCGCTCTTCACCGCAGGACTCGTCTCGCTGCTCGTCGCGCTCAATCAGGGTCATGCGCGAGGATGGTTCTCCGCGCCGATTCTCTTGCTACTCGCGACGGCCATCGCCCTGCTCGCGCTCTTCCTGCGCGTCGAGCGGCGACGGACGAACCCCATGCTCGATCTCGAACTGTTCCGCAGTCGCATACTGACAGCATCGACAGCAAGCGCGCTGCTCAACTACGTCTGCCTCTACAGCGTCCTGTTCGTCATTCCCTTCCTGCTCATACAGGGACGCGGGCTCGACACGCGACAGGCGGGGCTCGTAATGACTGCGCAGCCGATTGTCGTCGCACTCGTCACACCTTTCAGCGGCACGCTCTCGGATCGCATCGGCTCGCGCGTGCTGGCTGCGCTCGGCATGGTCGTGCTCGTCGTCGGGCTCGTTCTCCTCGCCGCGCTCTCAGGCAGCGCGACGCTGACGCCCATCGCTCTCGCGTTGGGTGTGGTCGGTCTCGGCTTCGGGCTGTTCGTCTCGCCTAACAACAGTGCACTGATGGGCGCAGCTCCGCGTCACCGACAAGGGATCGCTGCGGGCATACTCGCCACGGCGCGCAACGTCGGGATGGTGCTCGGCGTCGGCGTGGCGGGGGCCGTCTTCACGACAGTGCTCGCTAACTCCGGCGCGGTCGCGACTCCGGCGTCGATCCTACGGGGCGTGCAAGCGAGTCTCCTCGTCGCGGCGGCTTTCGCGGCGTGCGGTGTTGTGACGGCCCTGTCAGCCACTCAAGGCTCACGTCAGTCCGCGTCGGGCTGAGACGATTGTGCATGACTTGGACTCCAACGCTTCTGCCTGACATATCATTCCTTGAAGAGACTGCAACACTCCAATTGTGAACAGACATCATGGATGAGAAACGCGACCAACAATATCTCTTTGTCGGACTCGGCGAGTTGATCTGGGATTTGCTGCCCGACGGCAAACGACTTGGAGGTGCGCCAACGAACTTCGCTTACCTCGCGCGCCTGCTCGGAAACTCTGCGGCTGTCGCGACCCGCGTCGGGGACGATGACATGGGGCGCGAGGCGCGGAACGTGTTGTTGTGCGCGGGAGTGTTGACCGACTACCTGCAAGTTGATCCGGATCATCCTACGGGCACGGTCGGTGTCGAGATAGACGCGCGCGGAGAAGCGCACTTCAAGGTGAACGAGAACTCAGCATGGGATTATTTAGAGCTATCTCCAACGTGGGAAGAGCTTGCCGCAACGGCTGACGTAATTTGCTTCGGCACGCTCGGACAGCGTAAGCCGCAGGCGCGTGAAACCGTCAACCGTTTCCTTGAATTAAGTCGCCCCGAAGCCCTGCGACTTTTCGACGTGAACCTGCGTCACTCCTTCTTTACGAAGGAAATGCTTTCACGCTCGCTCGCAGCCGCGACCGTCGTGAAACTCAACAGCGCAGAGTTAACCACTGCGGCGCGAATACTCGACCTGCACGCGAGTGACGAAACGACTTTGTGCCGACAGATCATTACTCGCTATGGAATTGAACTAGTGGCGATCACGAAGGGCGCACAAGGGAGTCTGCTGATCACTGATTCGGAGGAGGTCAAGCACAGCGGCTATCGCGTCCGCGTCGCTGATACCATCGGCTGCGGCGACGCGTTTGCTGCGGCACTGGCCCATTGTCGCGTGCGACACGCAACACTCGACGAATCTAGCGAAGCGGCGAACAGCCTCGGAGCTTGGGTCGCAACCTGCACGGGCGCAACGCCCGAAGCTGATGCGTCAACTGCCGAGAGAATGCTCCAGATAAGATTGAGGTGCTAAGCGGATAGAGCGTGCACGAAGTGGCATCTTGGTCGCTTACCCGCAAGCAGGAACAGTCAGCTTTTCAAGCTGACTATGCGCCGCATAGATCAAACAATCATTCTTCGAGCTTCACCGCTAACAAGCTCTTGTGAGGGCAGCGCGCCACCCCCTTCTCAAATCCATTCGGATAATACATACCCGTGCCAAAACAGTCCGGACATTTTGACGCGTCCACATCTGCCTTCGGCGACGACTGTTGCTCTAACGCCTCCGCATCAATCTGCCGCTTCTCTTTTTTCCAAAGCCGCCGCCGAAGATGTTCGGCTAAGAACGCGGGGACGTTTGAGACGGTCGTTCGACCTGCAGCAATCTTTAGTTCGGTGATGAGTACTTCCGCCAACTCTTCCCAACGTCCAGCATCAGACGCGTTAGGTGCCCTGCCCGTGATTTCAATGACTGCGCGTTTTACCGCGGAGACGAAACGGGCGAATGCCTCATCATCAATTAGATCATCTTTAGTCTTAAAAGAAGTCTTAGGTACACCTGAAACCTCTGATTTGATTGAAGATAAACTCTGACTAGTCAGACTAGTTTCTAGTCCTACTAGTCTGTCTAGATTCTGGGCAGGGCTAGTCACACTAGTGTGACTAGTATGACTAGCCCTACTTATCTCGCTATATGAGTTTTCCTCCGGGAGGAAAACTGTATATTCGTTGCCATCATGTTCACCGATAATCTGTCTAACAGAGATGAGCCCTACATTTGCCAATCGTTCGATGTTCGCGTCGAACGTCACACGCGAACCGATATTTGCTTGCTTCATCAACTTCGGGCGCGAGATTCTAATTGAGCGCGCGGGGACAATAGCTCCCCTCGTTAGAGAATAGAGGCAATCATAAAGCTGTTTACTCTTGCCCGTAAACAGTCCACTAGGCACTGCCTCCCTGTTAATGGAGTTGGCAAACTTCGTAAAATCTCGCTTCGGCGAAACCGGGTGTGGCTCCAACTGCGACTTACTCTTGGCTTTACCAAAGGAATTAAGATCGCTAGTCTCACTAGTCAGACTAGTCTGACTAGTGAGACTAGTCTCTGAACTCGAACCTTGGTTGCTATAATTTCCAGATGAATCAATAAGTGTATACGATTCAGAGAGTTTATGAGAGCCGTCTCTAACATTATCCGAAACGAGTTGAGGTTGAGATGGACTAGTCTGACTAGTCTGACTGGTAGTGGTAGTCTGACTAGTCAGACTAGATACAGATTTATCTTTCTGCGTGCTTGCCTGTGTTGATGGTCCGATCAAATCTTCATGTGGTAATCGGAGTGCAGGGGGAACTGTGAGTCCCAGCATCTTCTTAGGTTTGGGCGTCCGAAGGGAACTAGCCTGTTTCGGTTTCGTTTCTGCCATGCTCACCTCACTTCACAGCAGTAAGCTTCTGCTTTGTAAGCTCAAGTCTGTCTAGAACTTCGTCCGTTAAGCTCCAGAGTTGGTCGGCAGCCCTATGAGTTCTTGCGTAGAGGACTGCAGGCAGCTTTTGAGAAGGAGCTTCGGCTACTTTCGAATAGTCATGCAGGTTTGTGTCAAAAACATGACCAACCAAGTTGAGTGCAGCTTCAACAGCTCCGCGCGACTCCGCAGAAAGATTACGCTGAGGCTTATATAGATTAATCACGGCACCTAGCATCCGTAGTTCAGAATTGACATTTTTGCGTACCTGCTCGATTGTATAGGCTAGGTCTGATAACCCCTGTAGTCCCATAGCATCGGCGGCGCAGGGAACGAGAACAAAATCCGCGGAATAAAGTGCGGCCGTCAGCAATTTGCCGAGTTGCGGGGGGCAATCAATAAAGATCAGATCATAGCCGTTCCCGTGCTCTTTTAGCTGGTTGCGAAGTCTATGAGTGAGATAGTCGGGCTGCATTTCGAAGCGAGCTAAACGAATGTCAGCCGGAACTATGTCTAAATTATCTACAGGACTCTCAACAATTGCATCGTCAAGAGGTAAGGGCTCGACCTTCGTCCCAGCCGGTGATTCCGGCTCGATAAGGACGTGTGAAAGCGTCGCCTCGTAAACCTCCGGTTCAACCCAGCTACTGGTTAGGTTGCCTTGAGGATCGCAATCTACCGCCAAAGTCTGAAAACCGCGCAGGGCGCAACATGCTGCAAGCTCTCTAGTTAGGGTTGTTTTACCAACTCCACCTTTTTGATTTGCGACCGCAACTGTGATCATCACGCAGCCTTTCCGAGTCGATACTCTATAAGACGATCTACATCCGAGCTCCTGACGAGTTTCACACGCTTGTCGAGCGGGTCGAGTTGGAAGGAAAGTGTCCCTTCAGCTAAAAGGGACGCCATCTTCTTTTTACTAACACCGAGACGCTTCTGCGCCTCAACAACCTTTAATAAGTAGGGGTCCATCATTACCTCCTTAGAAAGCTTAATTAGGGGAAGAGACTATATGAAACCAATCGTTACTCGTCAACACTTTTTTGAACCGGTTCTTTGAAATATGTGGGTTCGACCATAAAGTGATTTTTGTCTACCATAAAGTGATCTTAATTCGACCATAAACTGATCCTGATACGATTACCGTCACATCCGATAAATCTCACACCATCAAATTCTCCACCTTCTTCAGCCTTTTCGCCCTGATCTGTTCGACCTTATTCAGAGCATTCGAGAGTTCATCGACCGCGTCCATTAATTGGCTCAATACCTCATTATTCAAATCCTCCGGCTCGATCTCCCTCATGGCGAAGAAGATTCTCTTCATCTCCTCCCAGAAGACATGACGCGAATCAGACGGATCAATCTCTAGCAACTCGTCCGCTTTCGCCAAGATTGTAGCCATCACCTCCGAAGATATCTCTTCATTTTTCGCCTCCCCTAGCATCTCCTTGACGCGCGCGCGCAACCTCGTCTGCGATCCCTGCACGGCGAGGTGGGCTTGTAACAGTTCGCGCCGGCACTGGCGCGCTTCGGCTGGAGTACAGTTCAAACGCTCCGGTGTGAGCCGCGCCAGTTGCGCCGCCTCCGACAAATTCACGCCGCCTTCGGCGAGCACCTGGGCCACGTCGGTAGGGAAGTGAAGTATCGACAGGTACTGTCCCGTGAAGCTGTTGACGGAGACTCTACCGGACGTTTCACGATCCAAGACGGCGCGCAGTTCACCAGCCGCCTTGATGTAAACCATCAGAATTTTTACTAAACAGGCGTAATTTAGCGGTAATAAGAGATTGACTATAAGTCAAAATGGTTCAGTCGCTTGTGGAAAACTTACAGGGGATTTAATGTCTTCAGATATTTTACTAAACGGCAGCCATTTTCAGGGCTGTATGCAGAATTTTTACTAAACGGAGTGTTCAAAGCTTAAGCTTGCTCGCTTGTGCCTGCCCCTTCCGCCGCTGAATCTTCGCCACAATGGCCATAACCGGCTCACTCGCCTTTAACAGCTCTTCTACCTCTTCGTCGGTCACGTCTTCGCGGCGGAGCCCACGGAACGCGAACCCTAGCTGCTTTATCTGATCCCAGAAGAGGTGCGTCGGGTCGTATGGGTCAAAATCCTCTAAATCTTGCCATTCCTGCACCAGGTCTTCCGATGTAGACAAAGCCTCTATTTCAACCAAGGAAGTGCTGAGCAGCTCATTCACGCGCCTGCGCAGCCGCTCTCCCGATGCTTTCGTCTGGAGGTGTGAGGCGAGCAGGTCTGTGCGCGTGCGCTTCGCCTGCGCGGGCATGAGCTTTAGCCTCAGGTCGGTTACGCGGGCGAGTTGCTCAGCTTCAAAGAGATTTATCTCTCCTTCGGACAGCGCTCTGGTCACGTCCGCGGGGAAGTAAAGAAGCCGCAGGTAGTGATCGACGAAGCTGGCAAGGGAGGTGCGCGACGATGTTTCACGGTCGAGGATGTCTGAGAGCCGCGCCGCCACTTTGAGCAGGTCTTCGCGCTCCCAACGACCGGGTCGCCCTCGCTTTGTGTCGGTGGCGGGATAACGCTGCACGTGGCGCGCGGCGCGGAGCATTCGCACCAACTCTTTGTCGCGTTGCGGGATAATGTCTGGCAGCGTGGAACGGAGCGAACTTAAGATACCACGCACAGCCTCAGGCGAGGCGAGCGGATCGTTTTGGCGTTGGCGTCTGCGGGTGGCTCTCAATTCAGTTCTAGATCTGACTTCCGAAGGATGTTACACAGATGCGTATAATACATATAGGAAAAGCAAATATCCACTGGAATCACCCATTGGGCACACAAACTACTTAGTTGTGTATCCATAGAATTGTGGTATAAGAGAGCAAGTTTTAGTGAGCGGTGTGGGTTTGCACATAAAGTGAGTTTCAGTGCGCATAAAGTGCTCACTATTCGTACATAAAGTGATCCTGAATGCCGCCCGTCTGATTCACCTCATCAGCTTTCACTACCCCAAGTCCCAACCCCATAATCTATAGAAGACTCACCAAAATCCTGCTCAAGGGAGGCTGTGAAACCATCAGACGCCATTTTCCATAATGACAGTTTCGGAAAAAGGATATATCCTGTGTCAGCCCGTTTTGAACCGTAAAGGTGTCGGGGAAATCGCCTCCGGAGCCCCGGCTAGGCGCATGCTCGACCATTCCGCTCTCTTGGGAGGCGTATCCGCCCATGGACAATCAGCCCGTCGAACCAGAAGTGGTCAACCTTCCGATGCGCCTGTCGGCGGGCGAGCATCCCATCCCTCTCAAGCAGCACCTGCTGAACTTCCTCAACCGCTCGACCTCCGAACACACTCGCGAGTCTTACCGGCGCGCCATACTTGAGTTCCACCGCGCGGCGGGCAAGCACCTGCTCTTGGTGACTCAGCGCGAAGTGCTCGCCTGGCGAGACTCGCTCCTCTGGGCCAAGCAGTCGAATCAGACTGTCGCGGCCAAGCTCTCGGCGCTGCGCTCCTTCTACTCCTACCTGCAAAAGGTCTGCCCCGATCAGGTCCGGCTCAACCCGGCGGACGCACAGCTCGTGCCGCCACCCAAAATCCCGAACGCTTTGAAGGGAAGGGCGCTCACGCCGAGGGAGGCGAAGTTCCTCCTGCTCGGCCCCGACCGCACGACTCCCGAAGGCGCGCGCGATCACGCGCTGATGCTCGTGATGCTGCGGCTCTCCTTGCGGGTCTCGGAAGCCAGCTCGATGCGCAAATCAAACATCGCTTGGAAGGAGGGGCGTTGGACGCTGACGCTGAAGGTGAAGGGCGGAGCTGAAGAACTCTGGCCGCTGCCGCCGGACGTGAAGCGGGCGGTTGACGAGTACCTTCAGCTCGACGAGAAGAGAAGGGAGACTTGGCCGGAGAACCGTTTCGAGGATCAGTTCGTCTTCCAACCCCTGATGAACCACCGGACGGGCGAGTACAACCGCGGTCTCACGCGGCAGATGATCGCCAAGATCGTCAAAAAGTGGGCGCGCTACACGGGCGTCAAAGGCGAGGTCACGCCGCACGATTTGAGGCGCACGGCGATTACGCGGGCTCTCAACCAAGGGCGCACCTATCGAGAGGTGCAGATGATGAGTAAGCACAAGGACCCGAAGACGGTCATGCGCTACGACTACGAGCGGGACAACCTAGACCGGAATCCGGTGAACAGCCTCAGCTACGACGAGGAGTGAAACCCCCTAAAAAGTTTGGCAACTACTTAATTGGGAAAGGGGAGACGCCGACGCGCGATGATGCCGCAGACGGCTTGGCAGTGACTCCAATATAAAACTGCGCCGCGCCGCGTCAAACCGAGATCACCAGAAAACGAGGTGTTTCCACGTTCATATGAACGTGGCTCTATTGAAGCTCTCCGCCGATCATGCCTTTGAGGGTTTGGAGCTTACCTTCATAAAGTGTCGGAACACCATTATCTAGACGTTCTACGATGTAATGCCGCAATGTGGCGTCCTCGAGAGCGTGTATGTGCCAAGCAACAATAAGGGAAATACATTTATCAGGATCAGACATTTGACCATAGCCTCTGAAATGATCTTCAAATGCCTCAAGTGGTATAGCAGCAAACCATCGATTATTCTCCCGAAGTCTGAGGGGATGCGACGAGAGGAAACGCCCGGCAAGACTCCGAATGGTACTATTTGGGTGATTAGTCCATAACTGGAAAATTCTGAAGTCAAGTTCCAAATTTGGCTGAGTGGTCCAAACTTCAGCATTGCTGAGCGCTGACAACGCGTATAAGGCAGCGCAGAGTTCCGCCGGAGTACCGTCGAGCATCGTAACTAATATTCCCCCGACGAGGTCTTTCTCCACGATCAAATCAGTGTCAGGCTCCGGTCTCGTATGTGAGCATAGCCAACCCAATCCAGTCGCGCCCTCGCAGCGGGAGAGTGTAACGGATGAATCCAGCATTTCGGTAAGCTGTTGTGCCGCGAGCTTATATCCACTAGGATCGTTGTTCGCTAGTGTCTGCCACCACACTGCCACCAGCAATGCGTCCCCTGAACTCGCAAGGTCTGCATCGGGTGATAAGAAACTCTTGCCCGCCTCTTTACGAAATTCCGCACCGTATCTTCCCCTGACAAGTGCAGGAGTAGAGTTTATTCCATGTAACAACGATCCTAATCGAATCAACTGGCGCACGGCGGCTAGAATAGTTTCAGGCCGCGCAGCCGCCTCATCGGCAAGGCAATTTATGAGAGCGATCAAGGTGTTGTTACGGTATGCCTGATCTGGATGAATAGCAGTGACGTCTCGCGTCAATTGCTGGATTAACACCTCACTTGATCTACCGCCTAGAACAGCCGCGAGCGGGATAACCTCACGCCACTGCTCATCCTCGAAGTGCGACTGGAGCACGCTGACAATCGTGTCCGTCTCGTTGCGTCCCGGATGCCACCCTTCGACCACTGCTCTGGCTGTAAGGAATTCTTGAAACGTTAAGTGGCGGAACTCAAAAAACTCGACTAGCCTACCGTTTTCTACGTCGAGTCCTGTCATCATCAGCAGGCTACTGCGGTCTTCCACCCGGTGAATAAATTCATCTACCGTTCCTTTTACATATCCGAGCTCGGTAGGCAGTGAGGCGCGCGCCTGTTGGAGCAACGTGATCAGTCGGGGGCGGCTAACCTTCTGGACGCCTTCAAACATCATCGCGGATGCGACGAAGCAAAGCTGTGGTAGAGCTTCTTCCTCAGGAATGGGCTCATGCCCTTCGGTATTCCATGTCATGAGAAGGACCTCGACAGCCTTGCCGTAGAGAACCGATCTTCGGGTTGGGAGAGAGCCGACCCAGCGTTTCACTAGCAGTAACGTCGTGAGTAAGAGGGGGTTAGTTGTAAGGCGACTGATGCGATCATTGAGCGTGATCGTCTTGGCCAACTGCTCTGCATCAGAGCGGACTTTATCACTGTCACCTATAACTTCACGATGCCAAGCGACAGTGAGGCGCTGTATATCACTCTCGTCGAGCGACGAGAGCTTGGTCTGAATACACACCGGGGCGAGGTGTGATGCCACGTGCCGGAAGCCTGCTTCGCGCGATGTGACGATTAGGGCAATACCTTGATACGCCTGGAGGGCCGCACGCAAGGTGCACACGAAGGCGGCCCGATCTCCTGGATCGGATATTTCGTCTAACCCGTCTACCAACAGAAGAACCTTCCCCGCAAGAAGCGCACGATCTACATGATCTCGAAAGATTTCAGCATGTTGACGCACAGGTTCACGGTGTGCGATCGCATCAACTAGATCAGCGAATGAGCCACGCGCCAACCCGCGAAGTTCTCGGCAACGGAAAAAGAGCGGCAGCCAATCCTTTTCGGAAAGGCCATCCGCAATCTGTTCCCGCCTGCTGGGATTGATGTACGCGACCGCCAGTCGTTTGATGAGTGTAGATTTACCGCCCCCGGGGGCCGCCAGTATTGCCATGCGCGGATTTTCGTCGACGACCGCGCCTACCGGTTTTCGTTCGGTAGTATTCTTAGCTACTTCAACGTCCAGATGTAGGGGGACGAATAGATTCTCAAGCCGGAGACGGCGGGAGCCCACATCGCTGTCTGCGGGTAATCCGTCGAGTTGGATGTAGCCGCACTCCTGTTCTAGATAATGGCGATATGCCGACAAAGCGTCAGTCGCGTCGGGCATAGTTCCCAAGTCTGCTGTTGGGGCCGGGTTGAGACATGAGAGAGCGTGCAGTTCGCCGCCGCAGTAGCGGTCGCTAGCGATCACCTCGTCGGCGATGGCCCGGGCTAAGGGCGTCCCGTCAGAGTGAATTAACGCAAAGTGAGTGCGCGCCTTGCCCTCGGTGTAATAAACAGACCAAACCCAGCCGCGTTCGTGGGCCAGTAAGTCCACGCTCGGATCGAGAACAAGGTCATCTCTGCCTGCACAGTGACGGCCCGCAAGCTCTGTCGCCCTACTCTTATCGATGAGTATTCGCCCGCGGACCATCTCATCGACAACCTGTGTGCCTGTAAGGGTAATAATCTTGGTGCGTTGCCGTCGCAACTCCTGTTCTACCGCGGTTTCCGTGAAGCCAGAAAGAGAAACGAAGTAACCTGTTACAGGTGTTTCGTCGAGATGCTCAGCGTCAAGCGCGCCGACGAATTTATTTAGGTCTCCACCGCCAATGGGGTCTCCCGTTGCTTTACACTCTGCTACCGCCCTTCGCGCCTCAAGACGGTGATCTGACGAGAGATCAATCTCACGGCCGGATTTGTGAATGTTCAGCCGTGGAACTTCATAGCCCAATGCTATGAAGAGGTCAGACATGAGGCGTCCGAAGAGATCCCCACGGCGATTGTTATCCTTTTCAAGGATGCGGATTGATGTGGCTTCTTGCACGAGTGTTTGTAACCAAGGCTGTCAAGATAGAGACGTAAGAGTGCGGACGAGGAATCCGTTCCCGAGAGTGGCGGATAATATCACAACAAGTAGTCCTTCGCGTTGAGAGGTCAGTCGCTCAGCAACAGAGTGGTGGAGGGTGGAATTTTAACTGATGCGCGCGTGGGGCAAATCCTAGAGGCAAAGCAGACAAATGAGTAAGGGCGGCGAGGCTCGAACACTCGCCGCCCTTCTCACAACTTTCGTCGTGAGGTCGCGCCCGACCCTCCTAAAGATAAGAGGCGGCGAGGGCAATGATAGCGAAAGTACAGTGTGATGCAAACTAAAATCAGGATGAGGCAAAGCCGGGATGCTTATTGCGAATCGACGGTCGTGCCGGTACGAGTGTCTAAAGTAACGAAATTTTGATGGCGACTCCTGTTCTTAAAGAATTTCTTGACCTCGTGGAGATGAGGAAGATCGTCGGCGAAAGAATTCTCTAAGTTCTTTCTCAGGTCTGATAGATTTGTATAAAGGGCTTTGCCAATAGCAGGGAGAGGAAGTTGAGAAGTTTTGTTGGTGGAAGTGACGGCCATTGTGAGCCGGTTCATATCGATCAGAATGTTTCTCGTCTTATCGGTCAGCCAGATGCCGTCGTTGACGGCCGAAACGATGTCAGCCAGAAAGCTATGGCAATAATATACTTGACTGACCAAGTGGGTGGGATTAAATTCGGGGCGGCGTGACAGGCCGATTATCTCTTGGCGACTTTCTGACGCTCCCGCTTGCGCTGATTCTTCGTTCTCTCTTTCGCTTCTTGTTCTTCAACGGCTGCCTTCGGAACGGAGACAACGGCACGGAACAGCCTGTCGAATCTCTCAAACGGCGTGCCTTCGGGCGCGGGTTGTTCTGGCGCGGGTTTCATAGAATTAATGATAGCTCGTTTCAGTGACGAAGGCGACATTTGAACGGAAGCGGGCGCATCGTTGGCGTGAGAAGTTGCGGCAGCTTCGGCACGGTTAGATCGTCTGACAGGAACATCGCCTCTACGCCCCTGTATCTGGCCTGTGCGGTGTATTCGAGTTGATAGACGATCCGGCGATGCGGCTCGTAAATCTTCTCCCGCACGGCGGCGTAGTCATACGTGACGACCCACGGCTGTTTAAGGCGAGACACGCGCCGCCCAAGTGTCCGATGATCTTCTAACTCGTAGTCGTTCAGATAAAGGTCTTGCCCGTTGTCTATGTACGGCGGATCATAAAATGTGAACGAGTTGGTGAGCGTCGGAATGATCGTTCTGGTGAACTCTAACGCATCCAAGTTATAAAGCCTGATCCGATTCCGATATCGTGCGATCTTTCGGATGCGCCGGATCAGTTCCACCTTACCGAACCTAGCATCAAGCCTCCATTCTCCATCCTGATTCCGACCGCCTATCACGCCCCCGCCGATGATGCCGGATCGGTTTGTTCGATTTAGGAAGAAAGCCGCGAAGCCTAGATCGGCAAGATCAGCCGTAGCCCTTGCGTCATAGACTGCCCGTTGACGATGCCACTCTTCCATCGTCACTTCGACGTTCTCTATTTTTCGGCATAGCGTTTCGGCATCGTGCAATACACAGTGCCAGAAGGCATAGACGGCGCGGCTGAGATCGTTGATGTGAATGACTGAGGCGTATTCCTCAAAGAGGAGTGCGAGCGCGATGGAAGCCCCGCCCGCATACGGTTCGGCATACTCGACATCAACCAAGCCATTAGCCTCCAAGAGGCGCATGACGACGGGCGCGAGCCGCTTCTTGCCACCGGGGTATCGTAGTGGGGTGTAGATAGGCACGGCAGTAGTCTACAACTTTTTTCCTTCGCTGGCCATAGCTGGCTTACAACCGGATCAGGGTGTCCAGATGGCGATAAAGAACGGCTGCAAGCTATCCCAATACGCCCGCAGATCAATGGGAGCGGGGAAGCCGAGCGGGTTATGAACGTATTGATTCATCTGCGTTATTGACGGGGCGAGGAATGAGTCTTTAGCAGCCGCGCGGTGGACGGGGATAGCTTGCTGTTTAGTTAGTTTCTGGCGACTCTCCAAGTCGGTGGCCACAGCCACTAACTTTTTCATGAGTGACTTGTCAACGGTGGTCGTGAGTTTCATGCGCGTAATGTAGTCGTCGGCAGTAAGCTCGATGAACACACGAAACAGCACGCTAACGGCGTTCGTGTAATCGTTCAAGTTTAGCCTTCTCAGTTCGCTTTCGATCTGCCGATGTCTTAGCTCCGTGACGTTCAGCGTACAGTCGCCGGGGATCAGTTGCTCGCGCTGCCTTAGCGGCTTTGGAGGGGGCGCGGGCTTAGGCTTAGGCTGTGCCCCCTTCTTGGCGGAAGTGGCACGGCCACTTTTGACCGTCGGCGTGGCAACGATATCAGCGGGCAGAGCGTTCGCGTACTTAACGCGATCAGCTTTATGGTAAATCTCCTTCGTCTTGGTTTTGCCCGAAACGAGTCTGTCAACGACGTATATCAATGCCTTGGCCACCTGCGCATCGCTCGCAAGTCGCACCAATTTCTTGTCTTGTACGTCAACGCCAAGTTTCTCGCGCACTTCGGGCGTACTGAGTAACCGCTTGAGGCTCGCCGTCGGCACTTCCCGCCGCCTCTCTGGCGTTAGCACGTTATGGTCTTCAAGGAAGTCTAGTGCCTGTGTGTGGACTTCCAGATCGCCCGCGCGTGCCTTGAAGCGCGTTGATTCATCCGCGCCCCACCGCACAATGCCCGCGCCCTCACGCTCGCCCGTGTGGCGCAGTTCGATCATGTGCCGTGCCTCTTCGCGGTCTTTCACTACGAGGCAGTTGATCGCCTCAATAGGGTTTTGCTGATACTCCGCGCTCAGCTTCCGCAACGCGGTCAAGAGGGTGGACGTAAACGCTCCGACCATCAGATCAGGATTCTCTAAGGCTTGCAACGCCACGAATCGCCGATTTCCTTCAAGCACGACAAAGCGGCGCGCGTCGAACGGCATAACGATTGGCAAGTCGGCCAAGTTCAAGCCGTGCCTGACAATGTCCTCCGCCAGCACCAAGAGTTTTCTTTGTTGGTGTCGCGCAAACTCGCGCTGCGCTTCGCGCTGCCCGACGTTAGGTTGCGGTAAGCGCGGGTTTTCCACATCGATCAAGAGATCGGATACAGATATTTCTAGGGTATGCGCCACGCGGGTTACTCTCCTTCGTGAGTATCGTGAGAACCGGAAGAACGCCCGCTTGTTCGTTTGCCCCTGCCTTGCCGCTTGTGCGGCGAGGCTTTCAGGGCTGAATGGGTTCCAAGACTTCTTTGCCTGTCAGTTCGGAGTAAGTGAGACGACGGCCTATGACGTTGTTGGCGACGATGAAGAATCTTTCGCCGTCCGTGAGCTTGCGATTATTGAACCGAAAAGATTGCTCGTCAAGGTAGCGGAACAGGTGAAACGGCTCGACGCTAACGTATGTGCCTTTAAGCCCGCGCTTCAAGAGACTCCAAAAGTTCTCTATGCCGTTGGTGTGAATGTTACCTTCGACGTACTTTTCAGCGTGGTTGATAACCTGATGGGCGAAGTCACTGTGCAGACCTTCGTAAGCGGTGAAGGCATCCGAGAACAGGATTGCGCCACGCTCGACGTGCGCGTTGACGAAGCCCTGCAAAGTCTCTGCGTCCCTGTCAGCCACGACGCTGGTGCGGACTTCGCCGTCTCTTGCGAGCGTGCCCACGACGATGGTTTTACCGCTCGCGCCGCGACCCGTAATCTTCGCCTTGCGTTTGTCGGCGTGCATGTTCCGCGCCTTGCCGCCGATGAACGTCTCGTCAACTTCAACTTCGCCGCCTAGCTTCTCGAACGAGCCGACGCGCATCGCAAGCCTGATTCTCTGAAGCATGTGCCACGCCGATTTTTGAGTGATGCCTAAGTCGCGGGCTACTTCGTATGAGCTAATGCCGTTCTTACAGTTGGCAATGAGCCACATGGCCATCATCCACTTGTCTAATCCAAGCGGCGAGTCCTCAAAGATTGTTCCGACCTTTAGTGAGAACTTAGCGCGCGGGTGTTTCGCGTAGCACTTCCACAAGCGGGCGTTCGCAAGGTAGGTTACTTTCTCGGAGCCGCACGACGGGCAGCGCACTTTGCCGTCCGACCACCGCGCGGCTATCATGTAGTTCTGGCAGTTGTCTAAATCGCTAAAGAACTTGACGGCTTGTTGAAGTGTTTTCGGCGTTTGCATGTTGTGAAGATAACATGAAACGCTTGGTCAGTCAAGTATATTATTGCCATTTTTATAGTTCTGCGCGGCCCCGCAACCGTCATTGACTTTTTTACGAGAATACACCACACGGCCGTATAAGCACCTGTCGGACAATTACTGAATGGTTTCACTAGTGGAGTGTTTAGTAAAAAATGTGAAGACATTCAGTAACATATCTGAAGATTTACACCTCTTTCGTTGGGATGGGTGTTTTGGCGAACTCCATCTTACGAAATCCGGCTCTCTCTTCACATTCTTATCCCGTACTCACGTTAATAGAAGCGGTGCCACAAGCAAACAGTTCGCCGAGCGTTTCCACGGTCAGGCGCAACCAATCGGCGATGGCGTGCAGCCTGCGGTGGAAGCGCGAGATGCTCAGACGCTCTGACAAGTAGCCGAGTTGAGTGAGTACCCACAAGGCTCTCTCATGGTTATTGTGGAAATACTTGGCGGCGGCCACAGCCACAGTCAAGACTTCCGCATCCGTGACTTTCGCTAACCTATGGCTGCGGTGGTGCAAAGAGCGCAATCACGTCGTCAATGATGACGTAGCTCGTTATAATCAACTCGTCGTTCATGCGTGTCTCCGGTTCGAGTGAGAGGTTTGGTCACCATCATTCTCAAACCGGAGTCGCATGAACGGCAACTAGCAATCAAGATAAATTCTGAATCACCACCCTTCACATAAGGAGTCGGTGACGCTACATTGACACTGCGCTAATAAAGATTATAATTTTTTCGATTCCCTATTTGGCCGGAGTTACCTCAATGCGAACCTTGCTACTTAACCTCAGATCTCACACATTGACCTCATGCTTTATCCCCACATAACCAAAGACGAAACCAATCCTAACCTTATTAAGGTGAAGAACCGACTCTTGTCCGCGCTCCCACGTGACGAGTTTGAGCGACTATTGCCTCACATGGAGGTCGTCCATAAGAGCCAAGGCAAAATCATTTACGAGCCAGGGGCCACGATGGATAATCTTTACTTCCCCAACAATGGCATGATTTCGCTGCTCTCGATGAACGAAGATGGAACGACCATCGAGGTCGCAATGGTGGGCAACGAGGGTGTCGTCGGCCTCACTTACATTCTTCAACTAAAAACGACGCTCTACGGGGCAATGATTCAACTCCCGTCCGACCTGATCAAAATTAAAGGGGAAGTTGCCGCAGCAGAGTTCAAGCGTGGCGGCGTGTTCAACAGCCTCCTACTACGGTACACGCACCTACTGCTAACGCAGATCTCGCAGTCGGTCGTATGCAATCGCTTCCATCCTATTGAGAAGCGCCTCTGTCGATGGCTCCTCACCGCGTCCTATGGCCTCAAGCTCAACACACTCCACCTCACGCAAGAGATCATCGGACACATGCTCGGCGTCCCACGCACGGGCGTCACAATGGCGGCCGTGTCACTGCAAAGGGCCGGTCTTATCCGCTATAGTCGCGGCAAAATTGAGTTCGTCAACCGCGAGGCGATGGAGGCCGCTTCCTGCGAGTGTCACCAAATAATCAAAGAAGAATTGGAGCGATTCCTCGACATTTAAACGCCGCACCGGACTCTGTCTTAGATCGGACTCTGTCTGGTCTAAGACAGAGTCCGATCTAAGACAGACAAGGCCGCTGCCGTTCGTGTATATATCTCTCATCGTCGTTGGACGGAATGTGCGGACGGTGTCCTGCAAAGGTCAGTAATTGATTTATCTCGACCTCTTCTGATGTGCCGGTGCCTCTTGGTAAGTAAAGAGCCTGCGCGTGATGACACCATCTCAACGGGCCGGGTTTATCGAAGTAAGAAGAAAGTCTCTAACGCTTCTTCTAAAGAAGGGTCAGAGTTGAATCGTTAGTAATGCTGGTGCGGCATTTTACCTCAAATATGTGTCACCTCCCCATGCCTCATATTGAACCGTAAAGGCAAGACAATCACAAAACACTCAACACTTAATATGCACTGACATTCGAGGCGCGCAATCTCTGACGGTCTCTCCCATTTAAGTTCACCGGATCAATATGGGAGTCTGGCCCGCATGCGTGCCTGTGGCATAGGTGTGACTCGTTTATAGTAGTGATTAAGTACCTGACTCTTTTGAGCCGTTGAAGCATTACTCTCTGGAGGTCGACTGTCTGGAAGCGGATTACAGGGGGACTTGTGAACATCGCTCATATAGAAGAAGACTCGTCTTGGTACGCTATTCACACCAACCCGAAGCAGGAAGAGCGAGCGCACAGCAACCTTGCAGCCTGGGGAGTGCGCACCTTCAACCCGCGACTCAGAGATGCACGCCGGAATCAGTTCACGGGTGCTGTGTCCTACTTCAGCAAGCCTATGTTCCCGCGTTACATCTTCGCAAAGTTCAACGTGGTGAATCTGCTTCATAAAATTTGTCACACAAGGGGGGTCCATAGCGTCGTCTGCTTTGGCGGGGCCCCCGTATCAATTGAGGATGAAATCATCACGCTGTTGCAGGCGCGTGTAGGCGAAGACGGTTACCTGAAGCTTGGCGAAGAACTGAAGTGTGGCGATAAGGTCGTCATCACCGACGGGCCCCTCAAGGACTTCGCAGGAGTTTTCGAGCGCGACATGGAAGACAGCGAGCGTGTGATGGTGCTGCTAACTACCATCAGCTATCAGGGCCGCCTGTGCGTCGAAAGGGGCTTGGTTAGGAAAGTGGGCTGAACCTTCGCGCGGAAGGTCTCGTAGCAAGACTCGGCTGGCGAAATTAGTCGAGACGACGGCAGGCCCGCCGCGTGTGGCCTGTCAACGGACGGATAAATGCCGCTGGTAGGGACTTCACTCCCTCCTGCTTCACCTGTCCTCCATCTCCATAACAGACGAATCTCCTTCCACGAATGAATCGAGCATTGGCTCGAAGTGCGGTAGCTCTGTCTTCAAGACGGTCGCCTCCGCAGCTACCTTCACAGTTACATAGCATAGGAATCGCGCCCCCGGCAGGCGATTGAGAGTACTTATTTCTTCGTGAAGGGCCGGAAGAAAACGGATGCAATCGACACATCCAATCTCAGAGCCCGGGACTCACCGGACGCCTCAGAGAAGCTCCTTAGCTAAGCGCTGGGCAACGCTATTATTCATCATCCTAGCGGTTCTGCTTGCGCTTCGGCAGCACATCCCGCCATCGGCGGCTGGCATTGATGCTCCGGCATCGGAGTTCTCGTCGGCGCGTGCCCGCCACCACGTGGAGGCGTTAGCCGCCGTGCCGCGCCCCATCGGTTCGCCTGCACACGTTGCGGCCCGTGACTATCTGGTTGGCGAGTTCAAACGGCTGGGGATGTACGTCGAAGTGCAGAAGACAGAAGGCGTCAGTACGAAAATGGCTGCTAACGTCTTCGGGGCAGCATCAGTTGAAAACATCATAGCGCGCATGAAGGGGAGCGCGGGCGGGCGCGGCGTCCTGCTGGTTGCACATTACGACTCCGTGCCGACATCGAGGGGGGCCGGTGACGATGCGAGCGGCGTGGCGGCCCTGCTCGAAACAGCGAGGGCTTTGAATGCCGGGGCCGCCCCACTGCACGACGTGATCTTCCTTCTCACCGACAGCGAGGAGACGGGGCTACTCGGCGCAAGGGCCTTCGTCAAAGAGCACCCTTGGGTGAATGATGTCGGCGTGGCGCTCAACTTCGACGCGCGCGGACACGGCGGCCCCGTCATCATGTTCGAGACGAGCTCCGGCAATCAGCGATTGATTCGAGAGTTCGCCGCCGCTGCTCCTTACCCGGTGGCTACCTCACTAAGCTACGAGATTTACAAACTCCTGCCGAACGAGACGGATATGACGGTCTTCAAGGAGAAGGGTCTGAACGGGCTTAACTTCGCATACATTGATGGTGTTACTCATTACCATACGATGCTTGACACGCTCGCGAACCTTGACGAGAGGAGCCTTCAACACCAGGGAACATACGCTCTCTCTCTGGCCCGCCATCTCGGCGGCGACGAAAACACGGGTGGTGAAAAGCGAGACGCAGTCTACTTCGACCTCTTCGGCAGACTCCTCTTCGTATACTCCGAAAAGTGGATCGTGCCGCTCCTGCTTGTAGTCGCACTGGCCTTCGGCACGGTGACTTTGGTGGCGCTCAGGAACGGCCACTTAACAGTCGGCGGTATGGCTGCGGGCGCATTAGCTTTCCTCCTCAATGCAGCACTGACAACGGGGCTGGTCTGGTTCCTGTGGCAAGTCGTCGAGACATTGCGGCAGACTTCGGCGGGCAAGACGCGGGCCGACTCTTACCATCAGAACATCTACCTGCTCGGTCTCGTATTGTGCGGAATCGCCGCGACGTTGGCGTTCTACTTGCTCTTCCGAAAGAAACTCCGTGTGCAGAATCTGGCCTTCGGTGGCGTCATGTGGTGGCTCATCTTGGCCGCCCTCACGAGCTTCTTCGTGCCGGGGGCGAGTTACCTGTTTGTCTGGCCGCTTCTGTTCAGTCTCATCACGCTGGGACTGCTGTTCAGCGCAAGGGGTTGGGAGGTGGCCCCCGCGAAAAATCTGGCAACGATATGGCTGTGCGCGCTGCCGGGGATATTTCTGCTGGTGCCAGTTGTCTCATTGATCTTCGCGGCACTGGGATTCGGGGCGGTGGTCGTCATGGCTTTGATGCTGGCGTTGCTTGGCGGTCTGCTGGTGCCGCAGCTTGAGGTAATACTTGGCGGGCGGGCCTGGCCATTACTCGCGACGGCGGCGGCAGTCGGGGTGATGCTGTTATTGACCGGAGGGTACATTTCGCATTTCGATGAGCAGCACCCGCGTCAGACAAATGTTTTTTACGCACTCGACGGTGACGCGAAGAAGGCCGTCTGGGCCAGCAGCGAGACGGGGAACGGGACGGATGAATGGGAGACGCGATTCCTCTCACAAGGCTCTACGAAGGGTTCTCTCGCCGAATATGTGCCGCAGCGTCATCTGATCTTCACGAGCAACTCCGCCCCTGTGCAGCCTCTCGCGCCGCCGGAGATCGCGCTGCTCGACGAGGCGTTGGCTGACGGGACGCGAACTCTGCGTCTGCGTGTCAAATCAGCGAGGCAGGCACCCGTCCTGATGCTCCAAGTGGTCGGCGACGCGACGGTGTTGGAGGCAGCTGTCGACGATAAGAGAATTGAACTCGGCCAGCAGGCGAGGCCCTCGGCAGATCAGCCGAACTGGCGTTTGCAATATTACGCGCCGCCCCCAGAAGGCGTAGTCGTGATGCTCAAAGTGAACTCTACAGGGCCGCTCCAGTTACAGGTGATCGACCGCTCCTATGGACTACCAGAGTTGTCCGGCGTCTCTCTGAACCAGCGTCCCGCATGGCTGATTCCCGCGCCGTGGCAGCTTTATAGCGACCAGACGCTCGTGGACAAAACCTTCACCTTCTGACGCGCCCTCGGTCGCCAGTGCCGCGTCCCATAATTTCTGCAAACTCAACCCGACAACGCGGATGGGCTCGCCGCCCAACCCTAAACTTCTGCCTAACCCTAACCTTAAGGAGAGATCATGAGCACAGACGAGAGAGAAGACAAGACAATCTACAAGGTAGTACTTAATCACGAGGAGCAGTATTCGATCTGGCCCGCCGACCGCGAGAACCCACTCGGCTGGAGCGACAAGGGCAAGAGCGGCACGAAGGCCGAATGCCTCGCCTACATCGAAGAGGTTTGGACCGACATGCGCCCGCTCAGCCTCCGCAAGAGGATGGAAGAGAGTGTCAGCTAACGTTGGCCGGAGCCGCTCCGACGCGCAGTCAGCCTCTCCTGCCCTTGACCCTCACCGAAACAAGTTTCACAGAGACGACAAGAGCTTATGCAGGTCGTCCCGGTCAAACGTTTCAAGCGGGGCGGTCTTTGCCCGCAAGTGTCTCGGAGAAATAAATGAGTAGCCTCATACAAAGCCCCGCCGGAGAGTACGTCCTGCATGAGCCCGCCGCAGCGACGACGCTCGTGGAACTCCTGCGTCTGCGTGCGTATGAGGACGCCGGCCACACCGCATATACCTTCCTCGTAGACGGCGAGAGGGAAGAGATCGCGCTCACCTATGGTGAACTTGATCGACAGGCGAGGCGCATCGGCGCATGGCTGCAATCCATCGGGCGCGCGGGCGAGCGCGTGCTGTTGCTCTTCCCGCCGGGGCTGGAATTCATAGCGGCATTCTTCGGCTGCCTCTATGCGGGAGCGGTGGCCGTCCCGGCCTACCCGCCGCGCCGCAATCGCAACCTGCTGCGCTTGCAGTCGCTGGTCGCCGACGCGGGCGCGGTCGCCGCACTCACAACCGAGACTATCCTATCGAGAATCACCCCGCAGCTTTCGCAAGACCCGCTCCTCGGCCCGTTGCGCTGGCTGGCTGTGGACGCCATCGCCGAAGGGGCCATAGGCGACTGGGAGGCCGCGTGGGCCGATCCACGAGTCACGCCCGAGAGCCTTGCTTTTCTGCAATACACTTCCGGCTCCACGTCGTCGCCGAAGGGCGTCATGGTCAGTCACGGCAACGTCCTCCACAACGAGCGACTGATTCAGCGAGCATTCCGGCAGACCGCGCTCTCGACCATCGTCGGCTGGCTTCCCGTCTATCACGACATGGGGTTGATCGGTAACGTCATCCAGCCGCTCTACGTCGGCGCAGCGTGCGTGCTGATGTCACCGGTCGCCTTCCTGCAAAGTCCCTTGCGCTGGTTACAGGCCATCACACGCTATCGGGCGACGACGAGCGGCGGGCCGAACTTTGCCTACGATCTCTGCGTGCGTAAGGTGACGGAGGCGCAACGCGAAACGCTCGACCTCAGTAGCTGGCAGGTGGCCTTCAACGGAGCCGAGCCGATCAGACTTGAGACGCTGGAAAGGTTCAGCGAGACATTCAGGCCCTGCGGCTTCCGGCGCAAGGCGTTCCTGCCGTGCTACGGGTTGGCGGAGGCGACGCTACTCGTCTCGGGTAGCTTTCGCGCGGCGTCGCCTAGAGTCGAGCGCGTGCAGTCCGAGGGCTTGGAAAGTCATCGCGTGGTTGAAGCTGCGCTGGGCGACGGCGATGCCATACCGCTAGTCGGCTGCGGCGAAGTGGCCGCCGGGGAGGAACTCATCATCGTTCATCCCGACTCGTTGCGGAGATGCGCGCCGGATCAGATCGGCGAAATCTGGATCGCCGGGCCGAGCATTGCGCGGGGCTATTGGAATCGCCCCGAGGAAACGGAGCAAACCTTCCAGGCACGCCTCAGCGAGACGGGCGAGGGGCCGTTTCTGCGGACGGGCGATCTGGGCTTCCTCAAAGACGGAGAACTATTCATCACGGGCCGTCTCAAAGACCTCATCATCATTCGCGGGCTCAATCATTATCCGCAGGACATCGAGCAGACGGTGGAGAAGGCCCACCCCGCGTTGCGCCCCGGCGGGGGGGCCGCCTTCTCGGTCGCCGAAGAGGAGAGCGAGCAATTGGTGGTCGTTCAGGAGGCCAGCGCACGGGGGCAGTTTGAGCCAGAGGCGATTTTCGCTTCGGTCAATGAGGCGCTGGCCCGCGTGCATGAACTGCAAGCGCACGCGGTAGTGCTCATCAGGCCGGGCAGTATGCCCAAGACCTCAAGCGGTAAAGTCCAGCGACATGCCGCCCGCCTCGCCTTTCTCAAAGGCGGACTCGATGTAGTCGCGCAGTGGCGGGCCAAACGTTCGGCCGGGCCCGAAGTTGCACCCGCGATCCCGCGCGTCGCGCGTCACACTGCGACCGAGTTTGAAGCGTGGCTGCGAACGCTGCTGGCGCAGAAGCTGTCGGCGGACGAGCAGACTATCGCCACAGAGCAACCCATCTCGCGTTACGGCTTAGACTCGCTGGGGGCCATTGAATTGATGCACGAGGTCGAGGCGGAGACGGGTGTGAAGGTGCCGTTCTCGCTCTTGCTCGGCGACACGAGCATCGCCGGGCTGGCCTCTTACCTGTTTGAGCACCGGGGCGATGCCGCCGGCCATCAACCTGCCGCACCTTCCAGCGACCAGACAGCCGAGCACCCGCTGACTTATGGTCAGCGCGCGTTGTGGTTTCTTTACCGGATGGCTCCAGAGAGCGCGGCCTACAACCTCACGAACGCGGCCCGGTTCGTCTCGCCTGTGGACATCGAAGCATTACACCGTTCGTTCCAACGGCTGGTTGAACGGCATCCGGCCCTGCGCACCACCTTCAGCGAACGCGACGAACAGCCCGTGCAGCAGATATGTGAGAAGGCCGAGGTTGACTTCCGCGTCCATGACGCCATGTCGCTGAGCGATGATGCGATACGTCAGCTTCTCAATGAGGAGGCCCACCGGCCCTTCGACTTGGAGCAAGGGCCACTGTTCCGCGTCAGACTGTATCAGCGCCCGGCGCACGAACACGTCATGCAAGTTTCCATGCACCACATCATCGCCGACTTCTGGTCGATGGCGGTGTTGATGCACGAACTAGGCGTGCTCTACGCGGCGGAAGTCACCGGCTCGCCCGCGAAGCTCGCCACGCTCTCCGAAACTTACACCGATTATGCACGTCGGCAGGAGGAGATGCTGCGGGGGGATGAGGGCGAACGGCTCTACCGCTTCTGGCATGAGCAACTCTCCGGCGAACTGCCCGTGTTGAATCTTCCGACGGATCGCCCGCGCCCCTCCGTGCAGACGTTCGACGGGGCCTCCGAGTTTTCCCGGCTCGATGCGGGACTGACCGCACAGGTGAAAGAATATGCGTTGCGACGCGGGGCCACCCTCTACACCACCCTGTTGGCCGCATTTCAGATGCTGCTCCACCGCTACACAGAAGAGACCGACATCGTCATCGGTTCGCCGACCGCCGACCGGGGCCGGGCGTCTGTGGCCGGAGTGGTGGGCTACTTCGTCAACCCCGTCGTGCTGCGCTCAGACCTTTCGGGAGACCCGACCTTCGAGGAGACGCTGGCAAGGGCCAGACGCACCACGCTCGAAGCCTTCGAGCACCAGAGCTATCCCTTCCCGCTTCTCGTCGAGCGGCTGCAACCCGAACGCGACCTCGCTCGCTCACCTCTCTTCCAGACGATGTTTATTTTGCAGAAGTCTCATCTGCCGGGCGGAGCAAGTCTCGCCGCCTTCGCGCTCGGCGAGACGGGCGCGCGGCTGAACCTGAGCGGGCTGAATGTCGAGGCGGTGGCACTGGATAAGCAAGTCGCACAGTTCGACCTGACGGTAACATTTGCGGAGACTAGTGACGGGTTGAGTGGCACGTGGCAGTACAACACCGGGGTGTTCGACGCCGCCACCGTGAGCCGCATGGCCGGTCACTTCGAGACCTTGCTGCGCTCGTCCATGAGCAACCCCCGGCAGCCCGTCTCGACGTTGCAGATGCTGACGCCGTTCGAGTCGCGTCGCTTGCTCGTCGAGTGGAACGACACGGCGCGCGACTACCCGCACGGCGGGAGCATCCACCGGCTCTTTGAGGAGCAGGCGCGACGCAGTCCCGACATGGTGGCCCTCTTGAGCGGGGACATGCGGCTGACCTACCGCGAGCTCGACACACGCGCCGAACTGTTGGCCCGCTACCTGAGAGCGCGCGGCGTCTGCCGGGAGACGCTGGTCGGCGTCTATCTGCATCGTTCAGTCGAGATGCTCGTCGCCCTGCTTGGCATCCTCAAGGCCGGTGGGGCCTACGTGCCGCTCGACCCCGCCTACCCGACAGCGCGCCTCGAATTTATTCTCGATGACACGCGCGCACCGCTCGTCCTGACGCAGCAGTCGCTGATGACCACTCTACCGGACGGCGGCGCGTGCGCCCTCTGCCTCGATACGCAGTGGGAAGAGATTGCCGCTGAACGCCGCGACGTACCTGCCGCAGAGTCGCTGCCCGACAATCTGGCTTACGTCATCTACACCTCTGGCTCGACAGGGCGGCCCAAAGGCGTCGCCATTGCACATCGCAATGCAGTCACGCTGCTGCGCTGGGCCGGTGAGAGTTTCGACGCCGGTCAACTGCGTGGCGTGCTCGCCGCCACTTCGATCTGCTTCGACCTCTCTGTCTTTGAATTGTTCGCCCCGCTCAGTTGGGGCGGGTGCGTGATCCTTGCCGAGAACGCGCTGCAACTGCCGTTGCTCAAGGCGAAGAACGAAGTGACGCTCGTTAACACCGTCCCGTCAGTCATGGCAGAGTTATTGAGGATGGGCGGAGTGCCGGAAGGGGTGCGAGTTGTCAACCTCGCAGGTGAGGCGCTGCCGGCCAGACTGGTGCATGAGATACATCGGCAGCTCGCCGCTACCGACGTGATTAATCTCTATGGCCCGTCCGAAGACACGACCTACTCGACGATAGCGCGACTGGGCCGTGAAGATGTGGGGCAGCCGCCCATCGGGCGGCCCATCGCTAACACACAGGCTTATGTCCTCGGCGCACATCTAGGGCCGGTGCCGGTGGGCGTGGTCGGCGAAGTCTATCTGAGTGGCGAAGGGCTGGCGCGCGGCTATCTGAACCGGCCCGCCTTGACCGCCGAACGGTTTATCCCGCACCCACATGCGACCGAGCCCGGAGCGCGGCTCTACCAGACCGGCGACCTTGCGCGCTACCTGCCCGACGGTCAACTCGAATACCTCGCGCGTGCCGACCATCAGGTAAAAGTGCGTGGCTTCCGCGTCGAACTCGGTGAGATCGAGGCGGCCCTCGCCGAGCATCCTAACGTGACGCAGGCCGTCGTGATGGCGCGCGAAGACTTGGCGGACGACAAACGGCTCGTCGCGTATATGACCGGCCATGACGGCCCCTCGCTAACGGGCAGCGTGCTACGCAGCTTCATCCGAGAGCGTCTACCTGAATACATGGTTCCGTCGTCATTCATTGTGATGGAAGCCATGCCTTTAACGCCCAACGGCAAAGTTGACCGCCGCGCCCTGCCTGCGCCTTCGCCTGCGCATCACGCGCCGGAGACGCGGGACGCGAGGCCGCTGACGGCCACCGAGGAGGTGCTGGCGCAAGTCTGGGCCGACCTGCTCAGGCTCGAAGAGGTGAGGGCCGACGACAACTTCTTCGAGTTGGGCGGTCACAGCTTGCTTGCCATGCAACTGCTCTCGCGCATCCGTTCGATCTTCAGGATCGAGCTTCCGCTCCGTGTCGTCTTCGAGTCGCCCACCGTAACGGGCGTAGCCCGCAGCATCGAAGCAGCAATGGCGGACGGACAGTCTGCGCCACCTTCACTGCTGCGGCGGAAGGGCCACGACGACGACGAATTGCCGCTCTCGTCCGCACAGCAGCGGCTCTGGTTCCTCGACCGGATGGAGCCGAACAGCCCCTTCTACAACGTCCCGGCCACGGTGAGTCTCACGGGTGAAGTAGATGTCGCCGCGCTCGAAGCGGCCATCAATGAGGTCGTGAGGCGTCACGAAGTCCTGCGCACGACCTTCCCATCCGTAGAAGGCCGCGCTGTTCAGCGCATCGCCTCGGCGTTGCGCCTGCCATTGACGCGCGTTGAACTTACGCACCTGTCAGGTCAGGAGCAGGACGAAGAGACGCGGCGTCTGGTGACTGGAGAAGCCACGCGCCCCTTCGACCTCGCGCACGGGCCGCTGATGCGAGTCAGTCTCTTACGGCTCGGCGAGCGGGAGCACGTCATGCTCCTGACCATGCACCACATCATTACTGACGCATGGTCGTTAGGCTTGCTCATGCGCGAGTTGGGGGCCCTCTACACCGCTTTCGCCGCAGGGCGGCCCTCACCACTTGAAGAGCTACGCATTCAATACGCCGACTTCGCCCTCTGGCAGCAGGAATGGTTGCGTGGTGATACGCTCACGAAGCATCTGGCCTACTGGAAGCAGCAACTGGAAGGCGCACCGGCCGCGCTGGAACTCCCGACCGACCGGCCACGCCCGCCCGTGCAGAGCTATCGCGGCGCGACGCAGAGGTTCGCCGTGCCCGAAGACTCGTCGCGGGCACTCAAGGCACTGAGTCGGCGCGAGGGCGTCACACCCTTCATGACGCTGCTGGCTGGCTTCGTCACGTTGCTCTACCGCTATACGGGGCAGGAAGACCTCGTCGTCGGCACGCCCATCGCCAACCGCACGCACGGCGAGAGCGAACCGCTCATCGGCTTCTTCGTCAACATGCTGGCCCTCCGCTCCACGATCTCAGGTGACCTGAGTTTCATCGACCTACTGAAACAAACGAGGAAAGTCACGCTCGGTGCCTACGCGCATCAGGACATCCCCTTCGAGAAGCTGGTGGACGAACTCCGGCCCCAGCGCGACCTGAGCCGTTCGCCGCTCTTTCAGGTGATGTTTGCGATGCAGAACACACCGGGCGGCGAGTTAGAGCTTCCCGGCATTAACCTCAAGCTGGCCCCCACAGACAGTGGCACGTCGAAGTTCGATCTCACTCTCTTCATGGAAGAGAGCGAACATGGCTTCGTCGGATCATGGGAGTACAACACAGACCTGTACGAAGCGGAGACGATAGCACGGCTCTCGCGCCATCTGCTCTCGCTGCTCTCTGCGGCTGTGGAGAGCCCGGAGCGGCCCCTCACCTCTCTGCCTATGCTGAGCGAGACGGAGCGTCACCTGCTCGTTGAAGGCTACAACGACACCCGCATCTTCTACCCTGATGCCTCTCTCCCCCTCCATCGCCTCATCGAGCGGCAGGTGGCCCTCACACCGGACGCCACGGCCCTTCTCTTCGAGGATCAGGCCCTCAGCTATGGCGAACTCAACTCGCGGGCTAACCGCCTCGCCCGTCACCTTCGCACTCTCGGTGTGGATCACGAAGTTAGGGTGGCCCTCTTGATGGAACGCTCTGTCGAACTCGTCATCAGCCTCTTGGCAGTCCTCAAAGCTGGAGCGGCCTACGTGCCTTTGGACCCCGAGTACCCGCGCGAACGTCTCGCCTTCATGCTCGAAGATTCTCGCGCCCCAATCCTGCTGACGCAGGCCGGACGACAGGCAGTGATTACTGACTATCGGGGGCAGGTCATCGTCGTGGACGAAGTATCGAACAAGCTAACGTCGCTGCCAGACTCCGACCTCTCCGATCAGGAGTGCGCTGCCGGCCCTGAGAGCTTAGCTTACGTCATCTACACGTCCGGTTCGACGGGCAAACCCAAAGGGGCGATGAACGCCCACGCCGGAATCGTTAACCGCCTCGTCTGGATGCAGCACGCTTTCGGCCTCGACTCCTCAGACGTTGTCTTGCAGAAGACACCCTTCAGTTTCGACGTGTCGGTGTGGGAGTTCTTCTGGCCGCTGATGACCGGGGCGCGTCTGGTGCTGGCCCTCCCGGGCGGGCACCGCGATGCTGCCTACCTATGCGAGGTGATCGCGCGCGAGGCTGTCACGACGCTGCACTTCGTGCCTTTGATGCTAGGAGCGTGGCTAAACGAGCTGGGGCTAGCCCAAGCATGCCGGAGCGTGCGCCGGGTGATCTGTAGCGGTGAGGCGTTGGGGCCGGAGTTGCAGGAGCGGTTCTGGCGGGCGTTGCCCGGCGTGGAGTTGCACAACCTGTATGGCCCGACAGAGGCAGGTGTGGACGTGACGTGGTGGGCGTGCCGCAGAGAGTGGGCCAGAAGGACGGTACCAATCGGACACCCGATAGCGAACACGTCCATCTACGTGCTCGACACGCGGCTAGAGCCAGTGCCGGAAGGGGTGGCGAGCGAACTGTACCTAGGCGGGGTGCAAGTGGGCCGGGGGTACTTGGGCCGCCCGGCGCTGACGGCGGAGCGGTTCGTGCCCGACCCGTTCGACAAAGAAGGAGGGGCGCGGCTGTACCGGACGGGAGATGTTGCGCGGTGGGTTACAGGCGGTGAGGTGGAGTACTTAGGGCGCACCGATCATCAGGTGAAGGTACGTGGCTTCCGCATCGAGTTGGGAGAAGTGGAGACAGCCCTGTGCGAGCACGCGACGGTGGAAGAGAGCGTATGCGTGGTGAGGGAAGAGAGGGCCGGAGTCAAGCGATTGGTGGCTTACGTGGCGGGAGCTGGGGTAGCGCATGCGAGTGAGTTGGTCGAGCATTTGCGGGGTCGTCTGCCGGAGTACA
>JAVXVG010000016.1:0-41824 GCA_032229975.1 Acidobacteriota bacterium
CTCGGGGTTTCGGTAGGCCAGCGAGCCCAATTCATCTTGCAAATCGGATGCGGCTTTGCCGGTTAACGCCTCCATACGCGGCCAATTGATCTGGCCGGTCTCATTGAGGGACACCAGAAGCGCTTCCGAAGCGGTTTCGACACGCTCAACCGGCCGATAGCGTTCCAGCGTTCGGCGGTCGAAGATCGCAGTTTTCGTCGCCGACTTGGTTTCTGGGTTAAACGGCCGCGCGCGTCGGCGTCGATTTCCTCGGCGGCTATTCCGCGCTCGTGCACAAGGGCTGGACTGATACGGAGAAGATTTTTCTCGACTCGATCCCCGAAGCTCTGGCAACGACCAAACGACTCTGTTCATCCGTCAACGTCGCGACGACGCGCGCGGGGATCAACATGAACGCCGTGCGCCGCGTCGGAGAGTTGATCAAGGAGATGGCGGAAGCGACGCGCGATCAGGGTGGCCTCGCGTGCGCGAAGTTCGTCTGCTTCGCTAACGCGGTCGAAGATAATCCGTTCATGGCCGGCGCGTTTCACGGCACGGGCGAGCCGGAAGCGGTGATCAACGTCGGCGTCTCCGGCCCCGGCGTCGTCAATCATGCGGTGCGCCACGCGCCGAAAGATTTACCACTTGAAGAGATAGCGGAGTTGATCAAGAAACTCTCCTTCAAGCTGTCGCGCGCGGGTGAGTTGATCGGTCGCGAAGCCGCGCGTCGTCTCGGCATACAGTTTGGCATCATCGATCTCTCGCTCGCGCCCACACCGGCCCCCGGCGATTCGGTCGCGGAGATCATCGAGGCGATGGGCTTCGAGCGCGCGGGCGCGCCGGGCACGACCGCCGCGCTTGCGCTTCTCACCGATGCGGTGAAGAAGGGCGGCGCGATGGCTTCGGGCGCGGTCGGCGGCATGAGCGGCGCGTTCATCCCCGTCTCGGAAGACGCAGGCATGATCGAAGCGGCGCGCGTCGGCGCGTTGACGTTGGAAAAACTCGAAGCGTGGACGAGCGTCTGCTCCGTCGGTCTCGACATGATCGCCGTGCCCGGCTCGACGAGTGCGGAGACCATCGCCGCGATCATCGCCGACGAAATGGCCATCGGCGTGATGAACACGAAGACGACCGCCGTCCGCATTATCCCCGTGCCCGGCAGAGATGTGGGCGACATGGTCGAGTTCGGCGGACTCTTGGGAACCGCGCCCGTCATGCTCGTCAACAAATTCTCGGCGGACGCCTTCATCCGACGCGGCGGACGCATCCCCGCGCCCATCCAGTCGCTGCGAAATTGATCCGTGAGAGAGTCGGAATTTTGATCGCGAATCTTCAAACTGATAGCGTTGTTCGAGCTCGTCGCGCCTTCGGCGTCGCGATTGCGCTCGTGATGTTTGGCATCGTCGTCGTGTGTGCATCGTTTGTGCGAGCACAGCAGCCGCCTGCGGGGAAGATGCGTCTGGCGAAGATCGAGTTGGTGGGGTTGCAGCAGTTGAAGCAGGAGGAGATCGTCGCGGCGAGCGGATTGCAGGTGGGCCAGACGTTTGACGTGGAGATGCTGGACGCGGCGGCGGAGAAGCTGCTCGCAAGTGGCCTTGTGACAAAGCTCAGCTACAAGCTGCGCGAGCGCGGCGGCGATGCAACCGTGACGTTCGAGATCGTAGAGGCGACGCGACGCGGAAACTTGCCGGTCGTCTTCGACAACTTCGTCTGGTTCACGCCGGAAGAGATCGCGCAAGGAGTGCGACGCGAAGTTCCGGCCTTCGATGGAACCGCGCCGGAATCGACGCCGGTGATCGAGAACATCCGGCACGCGCTTGCGGAGATGCTGCTCGCGAAAAAGATCAAGGCGGAGATCGAGTACCTGCCCGCGACAACCGAGAGGGGCGCACAGGCCCATCACGTCTTCAGCGTGAAGGGCATCGCGATGCCGATCTGCGCGCTCACATATCCGGGCGCGTCAGCCGTCGCGGAGAAGGAGTTGATCGCCAACTCTGAATCCGTGACGGGCGAAGATTACTCGCGCGAAAACGTCGCGGGCTTCGCCGATGTGGCCCTCCGGCGCGTCTATCACGAGCGCGGATACTTGCGTGTGAAGTTTGGCGAGCCGGGCGCGCGACTCGCGGCTGGCGCGGCGGGGTGCGGCGCGGACGGCGTCGCTGTCTCCATACCCGTCGAAGAAGGTTTGCAGTACGACTGGGGCGCGGCGATGTGGTCGGGCAATACGGCACTCGCGCCTGCGGAACTCGACGCGGCGTTCGGCATGAAGGCGGGCGAGGTGGCGAACGAGTTGAAGATCGACAAGTCGCTTCATCAGGTCGAGCAAGCCTACGGGCATAAAGGTTATTTGGCGGTCGCGCTGCGCGCATCGCAGGACTTCGACGACGCCACGCGTCGCGTCACCTATCGCTTCGACGTGAGAGAGGGCCCACAGTATCGAATGGGCGCGCTCAACATCGAGGGCTTGAGTGAGGCTGAGGCGGCCCGCGTGCGCGCGCGTTGGCAGTTGAAGCCGGGCGAAGTGTTCGACGCGGGCTATGTTCCCGTCTTCGTGCAGAAGGCGATGACGGAACTCATGACGGCCATGGGCAAGCCGATGAGCGTGGGCACGAACGTCAGGCCGAATGCGAAGACGCAGACCGCCGACGTGACGATCACGTTCAGGCAGAGGTGAGGGTAGGAAGTGGCGCGCAGGTTTGAGTATCAGGTCTGCAACGTTCAGCAGGGCCACGTGACGTTCTCCAATGGCATCTGGCAGGGGAGCGCGCCCTTGTCGGAGGCGGCAGGGCTCGACGATCCTTTCAAGTTCTGCCAGCAGGTTTGGGACTACCTGCGGCTCGCGGGCGACGATGGCTGGGAACTCGTCTCCGCCGTCACGCACGAGCGGACTGACGCCAGCTACGACGTGCTCTACCTGAAGCGCGAAATCTGAGTGGGCCTTCCGTGCTTGAGTCGGCGGCGCGATTGTTCCACCGTCGCGCGGTCAGAAAAATTAGCGATGATTTAATCGGGTGAAGGAGTGAGGATGGAAGAAGCTCTGGGAATGGTCGAGTGCATGGGACTCGTCGCGATGATCGAGGCGGCGGACGCGATGGTGAAGGCGGCAAACGTGACGCTCGTCGGCTATGAGAAGATCGACGCGGGGCTCGTGACGGCAATCGTGCGCGGCGAGGTCGGAGCAGTGAAAGCTGCGGTTGATGCGGGCGCAGCCGCCGCGTCGAGGGTTGGCAAGGTCGTCGCAACGCACGTCATCGCGCGCCCGCACGCGGAGGTGGATCAAGGACTGTCGGTGTTGAAGACCGGCGAGACGACGCGCAAGAAGATCGCCGGATCGGTGAGTGCGGCGAAGGACTAGCCGCGCGAGTCGCAGACGACGTGATGAGTTTGCGTGAGAGAAGAAAAGTTCAACAGCCGCGACGACGTTTAGAAATCGATTGAGAGGCCGAGCTGCGCGCCCGCGCGTGGGCTCGCCGCGAAGCGACCAGCGATCAAGCCGAAGTCGAGCGTCATCTTTTTTCGCACGGCGTAGTTGCCGCCGACGAGCGTTTGCAGTTGCCCGTGGCTGAGCAGAAAGTTACTCGTCACCGCCCCTGTCACCTCTGCGCCGAAGTCGAGACGCTTGGTGTACTGCTTGACTATCGAGCCGCCGCCGGTGAAGACGCGACCGCGCGTGCGTATGCCGAGCAGGCCGTTGATGGTGTTGCCCGCGAAGAGTATGCCGCCGTTCAGACGCAGCTTAGTCTTCTCGCTGATCGATTTTTGTAGCACGCCGTTGACGTAGTAGTCGTAGAGGCCCGTGCCGAGTTGCTTCGTCGCGTCGCCCGTCGGGAACTGCACGACGCCACTGATCGTCATCGCTGGCAGGCGCGAACCCTCACGCTCTTTCAGAAAATTATATTTGACGTGCAGCGTCGCATCGCCGATGCCGGAGACGGTCTGCGGCGTAACGACGTGCGCGCTGTGAAGCGCGATCAAGCCGGGCGCGAGCCCGATCTCGACGTTCTTCCACAAGCCATAATCCAACTCCGCGCCGAACGTGTTCTGGGTTTTGGCCGGATAGAGTGCGCGCTGTAAGAGATCGAACTCGTCGCCGATTTGCAGATGGAGCTTGCCCTTGTCGGTCACGTCCGCATCATCCGTGACGAAGGGCTGTTGCGCGCGCGCTGTGAGCATCGGTGCACAGATGAAGATGACGAGCGCGCAGGCGTGTTTGAAAAGAGTTGTCATGGAATCATCCCTTCGCTCGAAAGTCGTCGGCCTGAACGATTGCCCAACCTAAGCGATCTCTTTCAGAGAAGTGTGCCACGCAGAATGAGCATCGCGACGCTGAAGTAGATGACGAGTCCTGTCACATCGACGAGCGTGGCGACGAAGGGCGCGGACGAGGTGGCCGGATCGAAGCCGAGCCGTCGCAGGATGAAGGGCAGCATCGATCCGGCGAGCGTGCCCCAGAGCACGATGCCGACGAGCGAGAAGGCGACCGTTAACGCGACGAGCATCCAGTGTATGCCGTAGATTTTGGAGAAGAGCGACCAGACCGAGATGCGCAGGAAACCGATCGTGCCGAGGATCGCGCCGAGCGCGAGTCCCGCATAGAACTCGCGACGCATGACGCGCCACCAATCGCGCAAGGTCACTTCGCCGAGCGCGAGCGCGCGTATGACGAGCGTGGAAGCCTGCGAGCCGGAGTTGCCGCCCGAAGAGATGATGAGCGGGACGAAGAGGGCCAGCACGACGGCGCGCTCGATCTCCTTCTCGAAAAATCCCATCGCTGTGGCCGTCAACATCTCGCCGAGGAAGAGGACGACGAGCCAGCTCGCGCGCTTCCTGACCATGCTCATGAGAGCGATCTTCATGTAGGGCGCATCGAGGGCCTCCGAGCCGCCGATCTTTTGAATGTCGCGCGTCGCCTCGCGCTCCGCCACGTCGAGCACGTCGTCAATCGTGATGATGCCGATGAGCAATCCGTCAGTGTCTGTGACGGGCAGCGCGGTGAGATCGGTTTCACGAAAGAGATTGATGGCGGTCGCATGATCGTCCGGCGCTTTGAGCGCGGCGAACTGATTGTCCATCAACTCCGAAACGTGCGCGGTCAAGGGCGCGAGCAGGAAGCTACGCATGCGTATGTCGTCGATGAGCACGCCGCGCGTGTCAACGACATAGACCATGTTGAGCGTCTCGCTGTCCTGTCCATGTTCTCGCACGTAGTCGAGCACGGCGCGCACAGTCCAGTCTGGCTCGACGCCGATGTAGTGCGGCGTCATCAGACGCCCGACGCTGCGCTCAGGGTAGCCGAGCAATTGGACGGCGGCGGCCCGCTCTTCAGGACTGAGGAGCATGAGCAACTGCTTGGTGGCCGCGCCGGGCAACTCTTCGAGCAGCACGGTACGGTCGTCGTCCGCCATGTCGTTTAAGATCGCGGCGACCTCTTCATGACCGAGCGACTTGAGTAGTTCCTCCTGCTCGTCGCGCGGCAGATACTCGAAGACGGTCGCAGCAAGTTTGCGCGGGAGGACGCGGAAGAGGAGGGCCTGCTCGTCGGTGTGAATCTTGATGATTAGGTTAGCGATCTCGGAGGGCGGGACGTTTCGCAACGCGTCACGCAGGCCCGTGAAGTCGCGCGAGCGCACCGCCGCGTCCAGATCGAGCTGAAGCTGCTGCATTATTATGTCTGATCTCCCGAAAGGAATTGTCGCGAGACGGATGATAAGCGCGGAGGGATCGTGCTGTCGAGAAGATTCGTAGTAGGTCGCGTGTGAGCGAGCGCGTTTAGCCTCGCACGCCGCTGCTGTCGCCTTCTATCGTCGATGTTGGTTGACCGAGAGCGTGCTCAAGACGATTGAAGCGAGCGAGCATCGTCTCCTGTATGCGGTCGGTCTTCTCGTGCAGGTGCGCGACTTCCAATTCAGCTTTGATGTTGACCTCGTACTCGATGTCTGAGCGCACCTTGTCCTTCTGCGCCTGACGATTCTGCGAGATGAGGACGAAGCAGGCGAGGAAGATCGCTTCGAGCGAGACGATCATGGTGAGCAAGCCGAAGGGGAACGGATCGAAGCCGCGCGTGCCGTCCGCGTTTTTAGGAAGGATGAAAGTGTTGAGCGAAATCCAGACCGCGAACCAGACGGTGTGGCTGAGCAGAAAGGGCATCGAGCCGGAGAACCAAGCGAGCCAGTCGGCGATCTTTTGCAGGATGCCGAGTTGCTCCGCCGCCTCTTCGTTGGCGTTGCGCGAGACGCGCGTTTGCAAGAGCCTGTCGGCCTTGCGCGTCATGGCAGACATCGAGGCGAGCATGGCGAGCGCGGCGTCAGGCTGTTTTTGAAAGAGGAGTGAGAGATCGCCGCGATCAAGGACGAGAAGCGAAGCGGGCTCGGCGGCAACGGCAGTTGCACTGCGCGGCTCGTCGTCGAGCAGGGCCAGTTCGCCGAACATATCGCCCATGCGCGCCGCGTGAACGACGATCTTCTGTCCCGTCGTGTCGCGGACGTAAAGCTCTATCGAGCCTGTGCGGACGACGTAGAGTTCACAGCCGGGCTCGCCTACCTCGAAGAGCGTCTGGCCCTCTTCGAGATCGAGACGGTCGATGACTTCGGCGAGTGCGCGACGGTCGTCGTCGTCGAGCAGTTCAAAAAAATTAATCTGACTGAGCAGTTCGGGGTCGCAGGGCATCAAGGTCTCCTGGGAGATTGGGAGTTGTTGCTGTTGCTCGTCGCGCCCGGATGCGACGGGCCGGAGGGGCCCGCGACGCGACCTGAGCGCGTTAGTGCGATGCGGTGATCGCGTTTGCCGGTGTCGGCGATCTGAACTTTGATCTGGCGAAACGTGCCGTCGCGTTTGGTGTTGGTCGGGTAATAGCCGATGACGTATTGCGTGCGCAGGTCTTTCGTGATCTCCTGCGCGATGCCGGGCAGATCAGAGAGCGAGGCGGGGAAAAAGGCCCGGCCGCCGGTCTCTGTAGCGAGCTTGTTGATGAGATCGGTCGCTTTGTCTTTCGCGCTTTTGCGTATGAAGCCGCCGTCCACGTCAAGCTCCGACGTGAAGCCGATGACGTAAATCTGCACGTCGTTCTCGCGCAGGTAGTCGAAGAGCTGCGTCATCTTGTAGTAGCTCGAACGATCTTCGCCGTCGGTGACGAGGATCATGGCCCGTCTGCGACGGTCGCCGCTCGCGTCCTTCTTCTTGTATTCGGCGGTGTGCTCGGCGGCGAGATAGACGGCGTCGATGATGGCCGTCTGCCCGCCCTCGGTGTGCATATCGTCGAGAGCGTCGAAGAGATCGTCCTTGTTGGCAGTGAAGTCCTGCAAGAGTTTGATGTCGCCGCTATCGACGAAGCGCAGGAGGAACGTCTCGTCGCCCGGCTTGTTCTCGTTGATGAGAACTTTCGTCGCATCGATGACCTGCTTGAGCAGCAGCTTCATGGAGCCGGAGTTATCGACGACGAGACCGTAAGAGATCGGCACTTCCTCGCGCGAGAAGAATTCAACCTTCTGCGGCACGCCGTCCTCTAAGACGCGGAACTCATCCTTCGACACGTCGTTGACGGGCCGGTTGTTGCGGTCGATGACTCTCACTTGCAGATTGACGAGGTTCGTGTCAACCGTAATCACTTCGTCGTCGCCGATCTCCTGACCCTTTATCTGGGGCGGCGTGGGCGAAGCGTTCGGCGCGCTCTGCGGCGACTGGCCCTGCGCGTTCGTCTGCGTCTTCTGCGCGGGTTGTTGTGTCGCGGGCGTTGGCGTCGCGACGGGCTGTTGCGGCGTCGCGTTGGTAGTCGTCGTGCGGCGAGGTCGCGTCTCCTGCTGCTGCGCGCGCGAAGTAGGCGAGAGCAAGAGCGTCGCCGAAGTAGCGAAGAGGAGCGCGGCGACGAGCATCGCGCGACGTGTCGAGTTGTTGAAAATTGATCTTGCCATCGGACGAACCTCTAAAACCTATCGCTCGGAGATTCTACCACCTGCAAGCAGAAACGCCCGCGCGTGCGGCGCGCGCGCGAAACGCTCGTTCGGAGTGTTCGCGCCGCGAGACTCGCGCAGGCGTTTCTCGACAGTCAGCCAGTGCGGCTTGCGGCTTCGCGCGGCTGGGGCTTCAAGGTGAAACAGCTTGCGGGCGTCGGTTGCCCCGCGTGCTTAGAAGGCTCGCGCGCCGCACCGGTTGCCAGCCAACTCGTTCGATGCGTCGCGATCCGAACTCGGCGTGAGCGCGGACGAATGCGAGTGACGAACGACTCAGCGCGGATTGGTCGTCGCGTAGTAACCCTCTTTGGATCGGACGTAGAGGTGCGGCAGCCCGCGTGGCGGGTTGACCTTCACTTTGATCTTATGCCACCTGCCGTCGTTCGTGAAATTCTTCGGGCGATAAGCGATTGAATACTGGTGGCGCAGCTCGATGGCGATGCGCTCGAAAATCTCGTTCATCTCGGCGGCGGTTTCAGGGAAGAAGGCGTGACCACCCGAAACAGATGCCAGCTCTTCGAGGATGGCCTGCCCGCCCGAATCGAGGCTACCGGCCCCGCCGCCGCGCTCGACGATGCCGATGGCGTAGATCAGCACGTCGGTCTCTTTCAGCAAGCGACGCAGCTCGTTGAACGTATAGCGAGAGTTGTTGTCCTGCCCGTCGCTGATGACCAGAAGCGCGCGCTTCTGGTGCGCGCCGCGCGTGACGCGCTCGACGCCGAGATAGCAGGCATCGTAAAGCGCGGTGTTGCCTTTGCTCTCGACGAGGGTCAGCTTGTTGAGCATGGCATCGGAGTCGCGCGTGCGATCCATTAAAAGTTGCGCGCGCGAGTTGAAGCCGATGAGAAAGTATTCGTCATCGTCGTGACTCGTCTCGACGAAGTGGCGCAGAGCTTCGCGCGCGCGACTCAATTTCTCTCTGCCCATCGAGCCCGACACATCGAAGACGACGCCCATCGAGATCGGCGCGTCATCGTCGGAGAAGAACTGTATATCCTGCTGATCCTTGTCGTCCCAAACCGTGAAGGCCTCCTTCGACAAGCCCGTCACGTAGCGACCGTACATGTCTGTCAGCGTCACGCTCAGGTTGATGAGATCGGTGTTGACGACCATGCGATCATCGCCCGCAGTCGCGTTCGTTGTTGATGCTACCGAGGCAGCCGCCGGAGCGTTCACGCCTTGCGACGACGCGGGCTGCGTGCCCGGAGACGCGACGGGTTGAGCGACCGATGACGACGCGCCGCCTGCGGGCTGCTCACTCGCGGCGGGCTGCTGCTTCGACTGTGCGGCTTTCGTTGGCGGCTGTTGCTGTGCTTGACCGTGCGCGAGCGCGAAGGCGACGAGGGCGGTGAAGGCGAGCGTGGAGATGAGCGCGGGACGCAAACGACGGAAGACGCGCTGGGCTCTCATTGAAACTCTCCTGAATCTGGAGTTCCCAAAACTCCACGGCGAGCAAGTTATTTCTACAGACGACTATTTCTAAAGACGACGAGACGAGACTTTCATCCGTCCGATGCCGACTCTGTGAAGACGGGTTGTCGTGACAGTCGATAAAAAGTCGGGAGCCGGGGAGTCTCCTTACCTTGGGAACAGCTCGCATTGTACGCGCCGCCGCGCGCGTCGCGCAAGACTCATCCATGTCGAAACCAACATCTCTCTGCAAGTTTCTTTGCGCGCTGCACGACGACAGACGAAAGAGGGCCGCCCGCGAGGTGCGTTGAACTCGCGGGCGGCCCGACCCGTGCGGAAACGTTTATGGAGCGTCTTCAGGATTTAGGATTGAAGAACACGTCCCACGCCCAGCGATTGACCTTCGCGCCCTTCGCATCATCAACCTTCGCGCGATAGCGGAACTGGTTGCCGTACTCATCCGTCCGCTTCGACTCCTTGTAATTGAGATCGATGCGCGTGACATCGAGTGATGGCAGCGTGTGCAGTTCGCCGGATTGCGAGATGCCGTCGTGATTCGTGTCCTGCCACAGGCGTAGAGAATTAAAGACAGCATCACGGCTGTCGATTACGCCGTCACCGTTGCCGCCGTTCGCCGTGCGGTCGAACTCGGCGAGGGCGGCGAACCCATTCGGCATAAGTGAGGGCGGCTGCGGCGTGAGATCGCCAAACAGTTCCGTGCCGTCGTCAATCATGCCGTTGCCATTGCGATCCAGCGTGAGGAAGGCGTCGTCGGAGTCCGGCACAGTCCAAGGGGTGCGACCGGCTCTGCCCTTCACGTCCAAGTCGAAGCGCACGCCGCCCGCTAAATTTGTTAATCGGAAGCCGTCGCCGGTTACGTCCACCAGAATGGGGCTGTGTGGGTTGACCTCCGTGCATTGGCAGCCGCTAGGGCCGCCGCAATGCAGGCAGCCGACGACTTGGTAACATTCACAGTCGTCCACCGGCGGCGGGCAAGCGTCCGTGTAGAACATCGGACACTTCGTGCCAAATTCATCATGACAGTCAAAGTCTATCGAGTAGTCTGTGCCGCAGACGCCCGTCGAATCTGAACAAGCTGCCGATTGAGTGTAGTCGGCAGTTCCGAGACAGCAGGTGTAGTGATCCGGTTTTCGCTTGGAGCAACTCGGCTGCCCGGGACAGCACGTATCTTGGCGAAAAGCCGTTAGGCTTGAACTGGTCTCGCTGAGGCTCTCCAGAGAAAAATTTACCGGCAAAAGACTTGCCGGCAAGGGAGGAGAGCGTAGTTGACTGAAAGAGGCTAGCAGGAAATTCGGTGGGGATTTCGCTACGAACGATGTGACATCTCCTTTGCCCCCGCCGCAAGATCTGTTCGATGACTGTTTCCGATATGCGTCCACCGGCACGCCGCTGGTTGTCCAGAAGCCAGTTCCATCGCCGAAGTTAATTAGGTTGAAGACGAGTCGAACCTTTTTGGGCTCTTCCTTCAGTAAATTCCTCTTCTTTGTAAAGCTCTCCCATGCGGCGCGATACTCTTCGGGAATCGTGAAGGTGTGGCTCTCGCCCGGCTGAATTGGCACGTCGTCAGACTGGAGCGGCGCAGCGAAATTATCCAACTCCGCCCTGCCATAATGGATCGCGACGATTCCCATGTCGTGCCCACTCTCAGACTTTATCTCCGGCGCGACGAGCGCGAAGTGCAGCGAATAGATCGGCTTGTTCCCTGTATTCGTCACCTCGATCTCCAGCTCGCGCGTCCAGTTCTCATTGTTAAGGTTCTTGATCTTGATCCTGAGCGGCAAGTGCTTCGGGATTTTGTCTTCCACTTCGCGCGTTGCCTGCGGCGCTTGTGCCGTGCTCATCCGCACACCGAGTCCACACGACAACAAGAGCGCGACCAGCACCGCACACACCAGCATCGTCGAGTTATAGCCTTGCGAATTTTTTGAGATTCTTTGAGGGATCATGAGGAAGCTCCTTCATTGAGATTACCTTTAAGTGAGGCTGACAGGGTAAAGCATTTGTCAGCGAGGCGAGGCTGCGTGCAGGCGAGGCAGATAGTACATTCGTCGGCGATCAGGGTCAAGAAGTTTTCTTGCAACGGAATGTATGCCTCTCTGCAAGTTTCTTTGCGCGCTGCACGACGACAGACGAAAGAGGGCCGCCCGCGAGGTGCATTGAACTCGCGGGCGGCCCGACCTGTGCGGAAACGTTTATGGAGCGTCTTCAGGATTTAGGATTGAAGAACACGTCCCACGCCCAGCGATTGACCTTCGCGCCCTTCGCATCATCAACCTTCGCGCGGTAGCGGAACTGGTTGCCGTACTCGTCCACACGCTTCGACACTTTGTAGTCGAGGTGCAGGCGGGCGACATTGAGCGAGGCTAACGTGTGTAGCTCGCTCGGCTCGGAGATGCCGTTGTGGTTCACGTCTTGCCACAGGCGCAGAGAGTAGAAGATCAAATCGCTACTGTCGATCAAGCCGTCGGAGTTTCCGCCGTTGATTGTTTTATCGTACTCGGCGAGCGCGAGGAAGCCGTTGGGATGCGCGGACGGAGGCTGCGACGTGAGGTTGCCGAAGAGTTCTGTCCCGTTGTTGATGACGCCGTCGCCGTTACGATCAAGTGCGAGAAAGGCATCGTCGCTACCAGCAGCCGTCCACGCGAGACGCTCTTTCGTGCCGTCGCTGTTGAGATCGAACGTCACGCCGTGAGCAGCATCCGTGAGGCGGAAGCCGTCGCCCACCACGTCAACGAGGATCGGGGATTCGGGGTTGACGCAGTAGCATATCTCTTCGCTCCAGACGGTCGGTATCGGGCATATAAAGTCTGGCGGCTCGCAACTGCCGCCGAACGTCGGCGTGGGCGTTGGTTCTGGTGTCGGGGTGGGTATCGGATCACATCCGCAAGAGTTTGTATTCAGCCTCGTTCCGGTCGGACACTCTTGCTGGGTGCACGCGCAGCAGCCGCTGCTCTCAAGATAAGCATTACCCGGACAGCCTGTCTGGGGATTACCCGTGCCCTCTCGAAAATCCGCTTGCGGTCCGTGTGCACATGGAGGACATAGATAAAACGCAGCTCCGGCAACGCGAACGCAAGAGCAAGTAGGATTCGGCGGATGACCATCACAGTCCGGCGTCGGTGTTGCTGTGGGTGTCGGCGTCTCCGTTGGGGTCGGTGTGGGCGTTGGGGTTGGTGTGGAGTTCGCAGGCGGGCAAGCATCGGTAAAGAATTCGGGGCATCTCGTGCCGAACTCATCGCATATTTCCGGTCGGAGAATCATATAATCAGTTCCACACACACCACGCGGATCACTACAAGCTGCTTCTTGTGTGGTCTCGGCAGTTCCGAGGCAGCAAGTGTAGTGATCAGGTTTTCGCGGAGAGCAGCCTGATTGTCCGGGGCAGCACGTATCTTGTCGAACAGACGTAAATGCGTTCGGACTAAGATTATTGACTGCTCCCGGAGAAAAATTTACCGGCAGGAACGCTGCCGGTAAATTGGGAAACTGAATCTGACCGTGAGTACCTATCGGAATGGATGGAGTGTTGTTAAACATGGCTGATTGCAATGCTCCTGTGCCTTCAATACAAGAACCCTTAGATGCCCGCTTTTTATGCATATCAACTGGTACGCCGCCAGTAGTCCAGAAGCCTGTGCCATCACCGAAGTTGATTAGGTCAAAGACGAGACGAACCTTTTTGGGCTCCTCCTTCGGCAGATTTCGCCGTTTTAAGATATCCTCCCAGCCTCGACTTTCCCCTTCGGAAATTTTGAACGTGTGAGTCTCGCCCGGCTGAATTGCTACATCATCCGGCTGGAGTGGCGCGTCGAAGTCTATTAACGCCCACCTGCCATAATGAATCATTGCAACTGCCAAGTCATGCCCGTCCTCAGACTGTATCTCGTGTGAGACTAGTGCGAAGTGCAGCGCATAGATTGGTTTCTCTCCGGTGTTCGTAACATCAATCTCCAACTCGCGCGTCCACTTCTCATTGTTCAGGTTCTTGACCTTAACCTTAATCGGCAGGTGCTTCGGGATTTTATCTTCCACTTCCCGCCCTGCTTGAGGTGATTGAGCCGTGCTTGATACGAATCCGACTCCGCACAGGGCAAGGAGTAAAACTAATAACGCGATCCGGAAGATGGACGGTTTCTGGCTTCGGGGCGTTGAAGTTAGATGAGGACTCATGGCTTTACTCCTTTGCGGCTAGTTGAGATTCAATCCGCTTGGTGAGATAGGCGGAGCTTATACCTGCCCTACGTGCGGGTCAAGAAGCTTTCTTGCAACGGAACGTATGCCTCTCTGCAACTTTTCTAACGTGCGAGCGTGTAGCCTTCGGTCGCGTTGAGGGCACTTGCGTTGCGTGCCCGTCGCAAAGTGCGCGTGTTATAATTTCAATTCTCTTGGTCGAATCTCTTCGGAATCGCGTGTGATATTGCAAGGCGTCGTGAGTCAATCAAACGGGAAGCATGGCTGAGTTCATCTGTCGTCTGGGAACGCCTGCGGGCGAGGTGGTGACGCGCACGGTCGAAGCCGTGGGCGTCGGAGAGGCGCGCGTGCGTCTGGAAGCAGAGGGCTTTCGCGTCTTCTCGGTTGTGCCGCCGAAGCGCGGCGGCGCGGTGGCGTTCACGCGCGGCGGCAAAGCGGGCTTCAATCCGCGCGTCAAGGCGAGCGACTTCCTGCTCTTCAATCAACAGATGGCCGCGCTCATACGCGCTGGCATCCCGATCCTCCAAGCCGTCGCAATGCTTAGCAAGCGCGCGGCGAGTCCGCGACTGCGCGGGGTGCTCGGCGACGTTGAAGACAAGATTCGCGGCGGCATGGCCCTCTCGCAAGCCTTCGCCGCGCAGGGCTCGATCTTCCCGCGCATCTACACGGCATCGATCCTTGCGGGCGAGCGTTCCGGCGCGCTCGATGACGTGCTCGACCGTTACAACAAGTTCATGCGTCGCGGCGTCGAAGTGCGACGCAAGATTCGCGGCGCGCTCGCCTACCCGCTCTTTCTACTGATCGCTTCGATGGGCATGGTCATCTTCTTGACGACCTACGTCGTGCCGCGCATGGCGCGACTCTTCGAGGGCTTTGGTGGCAATCTGCCGACCGTGACGGCCATCGTCGTCGGCATCTCCGGGTGGATGGCCGTCAACATCTACTGGTTCGGCCCTACAGTCATCTTGGCGGCGGTCGCTTTCTATTTCTGGTCGCGCACGCCGCAGGGCCGTCTCACGCTCGACCGCATCGCGCTGAAACTTCCCGTCGCCGGAAACCTCGTCGTGCAACTCGCCGTCGCGCAGGTCACGCGTTCGCTCTCGACGCTACTCGCGGGCGGCATCACGTTAGTCGAATCTTGGGAGGTCGCGGCGGAGGCGATCACGAACAGGGAGTTGCGCGCGCGCTCGTCCGCGATCTCGCCGATGATCCGCGAGGGCCGATCGTTTACGGAGAGCTTGGAGCATGCGAAATGGATACCCGCGCTCGGCATCGACATGATCGGCGTGGGCGAGCGTTCGGGGTCTTTGCGAGAGATGTTGGACGAGGTGGCGAGCTTCTACGATGCCGAGTCGGAGGTCAGGCTCGAACAGTTGACGACCATACTTGAACCTGCGATTCTCCTTGTGATGGGCGGCGTGGTGATCACGATCCTGCTCGCCATCTACTTGCCCATCATCCAGTCGATCTCGAACGTCTCCGGCATGGGATCACACTAGTTTCCACGCCGGAGCGACCATCCCCCGGCACGCTCACGGCATCAGACAATATCCCGCGCTGTAAGAACGCGCAATAGAGACGCGCGATCAAGCAAGAGCGCGCGAGAATTTTTAGATGGCCCACGCTAGATTTCAGAGTTGAAGATTCAGAGTTTATGACTGCATCCCTCGAAGACACCATCGCGCCGACGGCGCAAGAAGCTACGACGAACCGACGCGCAGGGCTCTCAGCCGTGCCCGATCACGGCTTGCCGCCCGAAGTGCGCGCCGCGATGGAACTCGCCGCGCGCTATCGCCTGCCCTACGTTGATCTGCTCCCGCCCGAAGGCGACTCGCCGATTGACTACGCGCTGCTCGCCGACATCCCCGTCGATCTCATGGTGCGTAACCAGTTCGTTCCCTTGCGACGCGAAGGCAAGCGTCTGCACGTCGCGATGGCTGATCCGAGCGATCTCGAAAAGCTCGACGAACTCGCGAGTGCGCTTCATGCGCGCGTCGTCCCGCACGTCGCGACCGCAGGGGCCATTGACGTTGTGCTGCGTAAAGGCGACGCGACGCAGCGCGTCCTGCAAGAAGCCACGTCAGGCTTCCGCATCTCGCTTGTTAAAGAGACGGAGACCGGCGAAGAAGTTTTAGACCTTGATCGTCTCGCGACCGACAGCGAGATGTCGCCGATCATCAAGTTGGTTGACACGGTCATCTACACGGCGATGGAATCGCGCGCATCGGACATTCACATCGAGACGCGCGACACGGCTGTCCACGTTAAATACCGCATCGACGGCGCGCTCTACGAGAAGGTCGAGCCCATCGCGCTCGAATATCATCAGACCTTGATCTCGCGCATCAAGGTCATGTCGGAACTCGACATCGCCGAGCGTCGCGTGCCGCAGGATGGTCGCTTCCGCGTCCGCTACAAGGGCCGGAACGTCGATTTCCGCGTCTCGATCATGCCGACCGTTCACGGCGAAGACGCAGTCATTCGTATTCTCGACAAGGAGCAGATCAACGATCAGTTTCGCAACCTCACGCTTGATGTCGTCGGCTTCGACCCCGACGATCTGCGCGGCTTCCGACGCTACATCGCCGAGCCCTACGGCATGGTCTTGGTGACGGGCCCCACCGGATCGGGCAAGACGACGACGCTCTACGCCGCGCTCAATGAGATCAGGAACGAAGAAGACAAGATCATCACGATTGAAGACCCGGTGGAGTATCAGTTGCACGGCGTTACGCAGATTCCCGTCAACGAGAAGAAGGGCCTGACGTTCGCGCGTGGTCTGCGCTCGATCTTGCGCCACGATCCCGACAAGATCATGGTCGGCGAAATTCGTGATACCGAGACAGCGCAGATCGCTATCCAGTCCGCCTTGACGGGCCACCTCGTCTTTACGACCGTCCACGCCAACAACGTCATCGACGTGATCGGTCGCTTCCTCAACATGGGCGTCGAGCCTTACAACTTCGTGTCGTCTCTGAACTGCGTGCTCGCGCAGCGACTCGTGCGCCTGTTGTGCGAGGTGTGCAAGCGCGCTTATCGACCGACGGAAGAGGAGTTGAACGAGGCGGGCTTGAAGGGCGCGGAGCAGCGCGGCGGCGTCTTCTACATGAGCGTCGGCTGCGACGCCTGCAATCACACGGGCTATCGCGGGCGCACGGCCATCCACGAGTTGCTCGATCTCTCCGACAACATCCGCGAGTTGATCATCGAGCGAAGGCCGGGATCGGAAGTGCGACGCGCGGCGGAGAGGGAAGGCCTGCGATCTTTGCGCGAGTCCGCGCTTAAGAAAGTTTTCAACGGCGTCTCGACGCTGCACGAGATCAATCGCGTCACCTTCGTCGAAGAGGTAAAGACGGACGGAAGCGCTCAGCCCTCAACAGTCAGCGCTCAGCCAGAAAAGGTCGGGTAGCTGTCGTTTTGGTGTTCATGTCATCCGCTTCTGCGATCTCTTCGGCTTTAAGGAACAACTCCGATCCGCTCGCGTGTAACTTCAGCGTCGCGGCTTACCATTGACGAAGCTCCGACAATGTTCTGGCTGACTACTGAGTGCTGAATGCTTTTTTATGAGGTTTAAGATGAAGCAATCGATTCATTCGCGACGTTACGCGTCGCTCTTCCTGATTCTCCTACTCCTCGCCGCGCCCCTGAGTGTGCTGGCGAAGAAGGGCGAGAAGAACTATAACAGCGGTCTTCAACATGAGAAGATGGAGCAGTGGGAGCAAGCGACGCAGGACTACGCGCTCGCGCTCGCGCAGAATCCATCCGATCTCGAATATCAACTCCACTATCGTCGTGCGCTCTTCAACGCTTCGCAGAAGTTCATGGATCAGGGCCGGGCCCTCGCCGAGCAGGGCGACTACGTCGCCGCTTACAACGCCTTCCGGCAGGCTTACGGCTACGACCCCGTCAACGAACTCGCCGTCGCCGAGATGAACCGGATGCTTCGTCTCCAGCGCGATAAAGAGGGCGCGACGCGCACCACGTCGAAGCCCAACACCGGGGGCGAGAGCGAGAGCACTACTAGCAGTGGCGGCGCGTCGATGACTCCCGCGTCGTTCGAGCGAGGCACGCAAGCACAGGGCACGCGTGCAGCAGCCGCGCAGCAACAGCCGCTCTCCGCCACGACGCCGCGCAGCGAGCAGTTGCGCGTCATCAACTACAACGGCGACCTCGAAGATTTCGTCCGCAAGATGGCCGAGGAGCTTGGTCTGAACGTCATCGTTGACCGCGACTTCCCCAAGCGCAACGTCAAGGTCAACCTGCGCGACGTGACCGCCGCGCGGGCCCTCGATGATATCTTCGTCGCGCAGAATCTCTTCTTCCAGAAACTCGACCGCCGCACGATCATCGTCGCCGAGCAGTCCAAGCGCGGGCAGTATCAGCAGCTCGTCTTGAAGACCTTCTACTTGATGAACATCGATCCGCAGGAGGCGCGCAACATGATTCAGGCGGCCCTGCCGCCCAACTCCGGTCGTCAACCGCTTGTCACGCCGAACAAAGCGACCAACTCGATCACCGTCCGCGATACGCCCGAAAACATTCGTCTCATCGACGAGCTGCTGCGCACCATCGACAAGGATCGCGCCGAGGTCGTGATCGACGTGAACATCTACGAGGTCTCACGCACGAACCTGTTGCAGCTCGGCAACCAGATCGGCAACTCCTCCTCGCTCGGCAACATCGGCGGCTTCAACCCGCTCACAATCTTTACAGGCAGGCAGGAGGCCGTCGGCGGCACGACAACGAGTAAGGGGACAGGCACAAAGGCCCTCGCCGACGCGGCGACGACGGCCGCCAATGTCTTCTCCACGCTCGGCGGCTCGTTCATCATCCCGCAGACGCAGCTCAGCATCTTCCAGTCGAAGGACAACACGCGGCTGCTCGCGCACACGCAGGTACACGCCTTCGATGGCGAGCAGTCCATCACGCGCATCGGGCAGAAGGTTCCGATCCAGACCGCGCAGGTCACGCCCTTCGGCGGCACGGGCGTGGGCACGGGCACGGGCACTACAACCGGCGGCGCGAACAGCATCTTCGGTAGCGGCGGCTATCCGGTCATCCAATATCAGGACACGGGTCTGAATCTGAAGTTCACGCCGCAGGTCTTCCCGAATCAGGACGTGGAAGTGAAGATGGAGATCGAGTCGAACGACGTGATCGGTGGCCCCAACGCGCTCACCCCCACGTTTAGCCAGCGCACGATGAGCGGCAAGGCGCGCATCCCGAACGGTCGCACCGTCATGATCGCGTCGGTCGCGCAGGACAAGCAGTCGCGCGGCTCACAGGGCCTGCCCTTGCTCGGCTTGATCCCCATCCTCGGTCGCCTCTTCGCGACGCCGACGAATAACAGCTCGAACGCCGACATCGTCATCACCGTCTTGCCACGCGTGCTCTCTGCGCCCTTCGTCACGCCCGAAGATTTGGACGTGCGACCAAGCGGAACTTTGCAATCGCCCATCTCCGATTCGCTCGAAGCGATGGTGCGCGACGCGGAGCGCGAGGACAATCTCGCCGCCGCGCGCAAACTGCCGACCAACACCAACGTCGAAGTCGCATCCAACGCGAACGCCGCGACCAATCCGGCGACGCAGACGACTCAGACTGCACCGGCGGCTCAGCCAATCACGCAGAACACGCAGACGCAGATCGCGACACAGGCCGCAACGCAGAGTGTGGATGCAAGTGCGCCCGCTTACGTTCCTGCGCCGAAACTTCTCGCGGGCGTCGGCAACTCTTTCACTCAAGGGCCAGCCAACAACGCGGCGAGCGAAGCAATGGCGAAGCCTGCTTCGTTAGTCAACATGATGCCCGTCATCGATACCGAAGACGTGCCGCCGCCCGCACCCGCTCTTAAGCAGAGTGCGCCGACTGTGGTGGAGCCGGCGCAGTTGATCTTGATGTCAGGACAGCGCGAGATGAAGGTCGGCGAGCGACAGCGCGTGATGGTCTTCGTCAAGACCAACTCGCCGCTCTCGCTCGCCGTGGCTACCTTAAAGTTCGATCCGCGCATCTTCGCCGTGCGCTCGGTCGAGAAGGGAAGTCTCTTCACGGACGCCAGCAAGTCGCAGGCGCAACTCACGCAGTCGGTCGATGCGCGCGGCTCCATGCTTGCGCTCATCGCACCGGCCGCGAACTCGCCCTTAACAGGCGCGGGCGTGCTGCTCTTCGTCGAGATCGAAGCGTTGGCTGCGGGCGACTCCGAGATCGGCTTCGACGCCACGGGCGTTCACTTGATGTCCGCCGATGGTCGCAACGTCGCGGCGAAGACGACGCCGGTTCGCGTTACAGTCAGGCAGTAGCAGTTGCGAGTTATTTGATGATAGTCAGGCGCGAGCAAGGCTGGACACTGATCGAGTTGGTCATCACGATGACGGTGATGGCGGTGCTCGCGCTCGGCGTGATCCCGCTCGTGAAGACGGCGGTGCGTAGGCAGAGAGAGCAGCAGTTGCGCGAAGACCTGCGCGAGATGCGCGACGCGATCAATGAGTTTCGACGCGACACTATCGGGATGCAATGCAACGGCGGCTTGCAGGGCGGCGGGGGTGGCCCTACGGGCGCGAGTGACATCGTTCCAAACCCGCAGGCGCAGCCCAATCAACCGGGACAACAGGGCGCGGGCGGCTTCGTCGATCCGCGTAGCACGGTCGTCATCGGCGACTGCACGATCTTTACAGTCGATAACCCTGATCATTATCCGCCCAGTCTCGATACGCTCGTGAGCGGCGTCAACGTCGTGCCGCGTCAAGCCTCGCAGGCGCAGACGACGGGGGCCGTCACGGGCAACTTCCTCGACCGGCAGAAGAATGCTCTGGCGACGAAGAAGAAGATTTACCTGCGCGAGATTCCGGTCGATCCGATGACGGGCAAGAAGGACTGGGTGTTGTGTTCGAGTTGGGAGACGCAGGACGCTGAGAACTGCGGCGGCAAAGAGAACGTCTTCGACGTGCGCTCGCACTCGCGCGACACGGCGCTCAACGGGAAAGATAAGTACAGCGAATGGTAAACGAAACGATGAACGATGAACGCGAAACGATGAACGCAGAGACGAAACTCCGGAGGCGGGGCTTTCCGTTCATCGCTCATCGCTCATCGTTCATCGTTTCGCAATCGCGCGGCTTCACGCTCCTTGAGTTGATGATCGTCATCTCGATCATCATCATCCTTGCGGTCATCGTCATGCCGCAGTATCAGCGCACAGTGCAGGTGGCCCGCGAGTCCGTCTTGAAAGACGATCTCTACCAGATGCGCAAGATGCTCGATCAGTACGCCGCCGACAAGGGGAAGTTGCCGCAGTCGCTCGATGATCTCGTCTCGTCCGGCTACCTGCGCGAGATGCCCGTTGATCCGATGACGGAGAAGCGCGAGTGGAACACGACGAACGGCTCCGATCCAAACTCGACCGAGGGCGGGCAGGGAATCACCGACGTGCACAGCACCTCCAGCGATCAATCGACCGAAGGCACGCCGTATAGCGAATGGTAAGACGATTGCGGAATGCGGATTGGAAGGCCGCCATGTATCGGATCGTCTCTCCGAGTCTGAATCCTAAATCTTAACTACGAAACACGAGCGCGCTGTTCTTCAATCCGCATTCCGCCATCCACAATCGAGATGAACCCTCTCTCCCAACTCATCCGCCCGCGCTTCCCCTCGGCGGCCATCGGGCTCACGGGCACGACCGCCGCGCTCGTCTCGCTCGACCGGCGACGCGATACGCTCGTCGTCAAACGCGCGGGACTCGCGCCCCTCCCCGAAGGACTCCTGACGCCGAGCTTCGACGAGTCGAACGTCGCGGACACGGCGGAACTAGCGGGGCTACTGCAAAGCCTCGCGGCGAGCACCGGCCTTGCGCGACGCAAGCGTTGGTCGGTCGCGCTGCCGGAAGCCTCGACGCGCACAGCGATCCTGACACTTGAGAGCGCGGCCGCCTCGCGCGCCGAGACCGAAGAGATGTTGCGCTGGAAGATCGAGCGCACCTTCGGCGCAAGCGAGCAGGAGTTGCGCGTCTCGCGCGAGCGGCTCAGCACTGACTCGCAGGGGCGGGCGCGTTATCTCGCCTGCGCCGTGCGTCATCCGGTGCTCGACGAGTATGAGGACGCTTTCGCCGCGCTCGGCTGGCGCACGGGGTTGCTGCTGCCGCGCCACATCGGCGAAGAGCAGTGGCTCGTGCGCGGCCGCCCGGCGACGGATTCGCTCCTCGTCAGCTCACACGCGGAAGGCTTCACTGCGGCCCTCTTGCGCGGCTCGCAACCGCTCCTCGTGCGCAGCATCACCTGCGAGCCAGAAGATCGCGCCGACGAACTCTATCGCTTCCTACTCTTCTGTCGCGACCGCCTGCTTTCGTCCGCCGGTGGCGACGACAATGCTTCCACCATCGACCGGATGCTCGTGGCCGGTCAGGGCATCGAAGAACCGCAAGCCGTACAGATCGTCGAAGAGACACTGCACGCGCGCCCGCGACTCGTGCGCGCTGAAGACGTGCGACTCTCGCTGCCCTCGCACGAACTCTCCTTCGCCCAACTCGCCGCGCCCGCAGGTCTCGCATCATTAGCTTTCGGCTGAAAAGTCGGGAGTCTCAAGTCCAGAGCCGGAGAAGAGTCAGAAGGGATGTCTTCCGACTCTAGACTTAAATCTCCGAGACTCCAGACTTTTAACGTTGAAACTTTCGTCTCTCGCCCTTCGTAAGTTTGCGTCGTAACCATGAGCGTCTTAGCATCTCCCACGCTGAATCGCGTCGCCGCACTCGCCGATCCCGCACTCGTCCGCCGCGCCATACGCGGTCGCGGCGACGGCTTCGAGGAACTCGTGCGTCGCTATCAACGCCCCATCGTCTCCTACGTCTATCGCATGACGGGCGACTACGAGGCGGCCCTCGATCTCACACAGGACGTTTTCATCAAAGTCTATAGCTCGCTCTCCCGCTACCGGCCCGAATACAAGTTCTCGACGTGGATTTATCGCATCGCGCACAACACCGCGATTGATCACCTGCGCCGGCAGACGACGCGTATGCAGGAACTGCACGGCACGTCAGCCGAGGGCAACGCTTATGAGCGGCCCGTGGCGAGCGACGGGCCCACGCCCGAACAACTCAGCGAGCGCGCCGAGCGACGCACCGAGATCGAGGACGTGATTCAACAACTTCCCTCCGGCTATCGCGAGTTGATCGTGCTCAGGCACGCGCACGATCTCAGCTACGATGAGATCGCCGAAGTCACGGGCCTTCCTCTTGGCACAGTCAAGAACAGAATCTTCCGCGCGCGCGAGGCAATGCGACAGCCCTTGCGCGAACGCGGCTTGGACAGAGTTTGAACGAGAAGAACGTGAACGAGGCGACGCAAAGATCGAGCTTGAGCGCGACGGCCAGTGCGCCGCGATCCGCGTGCGACTGCGCGGACGTTGCCGCCTATCTCGATGGCGAGTTGAGCGTCGCAGAGAGCACGTCGTTCGAGAATCATCTCGCCTCGTGTCGCACTTGCGCGCTCGCGCTCGCCGAACAGCGTCGCCTGCTCTGTCTGCTCGACATAGCCTTCACACGCGCGCAACGCAAAGTAGAACTACCGGAAGACTTCGTCCGCGTCGTCAAAGCGCGCGCTCAGACAGACATGACGAGCGTGCGCCACACGTCGGAGCGTCGTCGCGCCGCGCTCGTCGTCGCCTCGCTCGCTTTGATCGCCTCTGCTCTTCTCGGCGGCCGCGTTCTTCATATCGGGCTCGCGCCGTTGCGTGCTGCGTTGGGCGCGGCCCTCTCGATCTCCGACATGATCTTCCACACGCTCTCGGAGGCAGTGGCCGGCGTGCTCTTCATCCTGCGCGGCGTCGGTCGCCAACTCGCGACCGAGCCGCGCGGCGGCGGCGCGCTCTTGCTCTTGCTCTTAGCCTGCGCCCTCGCCGCGCTCTTGCGACTCGTCAGCGACTACCACCGCGAACGACTCCCCGACTAGAACCTTCCCGCTTCTGAAACTACACACAGCCTCGCGCGTAAACTGTTCTGCACACGCGTGCGCGCAAGAAGATCGAGCGCGCGACGATCCTTAACGGACGACCCCGCGATGATCTCCGGGTAGAGCGCGTGCGCGTTTGATTGTGCAAGTGATCCTTCATCAACAGGCCTTCCGCGCTCCAATCGATAACCGCATTGTGGCGTGTGTGGTCATCACATCGTTCGGCGCGACGTTGACGTTTCGTCTTGCGGCTTCGCTACACGCGCTCGCATCTGTGCCCTTGTTCGCGCCCATGCGCGCGCTCGCATCCGTACTGGCCGTGTTGCTCTGTGCGGCGGCGGTGGCGACGGGGCAGGCGGCGGGGCAGTCCGCGCAGGAGGCCACGCAGCAGAACGCGCAACAGAACGCGCGGCAATCTTCGTCTCAACAATCTTCGACTCAAGAGAGTGCGCGGCCCGTCGCGTCGCGCGATGACGACATGGATGGCGGCGCGCTCATCGTCGAGGGAGAGACGACGCGCGATGTGTTCGGCATGGGGCGCACGGTCGTCGTGCGCGGCAACGTGCGCCACGGCGTGATGGCCTTCGGCGGCGACGTGATCGTTGAGGGACGCGTCGAGGGCGACGTGGCATCTCTCGGCGGCTCGGTCATACAGCGCGAGGGATCGTGGATCGGCGGCGACGTGTGGGTCGTCGGCGGCGCGTACCATCACGGGAAGAACGCGCCGGGCCGCAACCCCGCGAGTTCGACGGTGATGTACGCTGGCTATGAGCGCGAGCTGCGCGAGGCGGCCCGCAACCCCGCCTCGATCCTCGCGCCACGCTGGACGCTCACGTCGCTCGGCGTGCGTGTGCTCTCCGTGCTCTTCTGGTTCATCGTCTCGCTCGCTTTGACGGCCATGACGCCCGGCGCGATCAGTCGCGCCGCCGCGCGGCTGCAACTAACATCGCTTCGCGTCGCCGTGATCGGCTTCGTCGGCTCGCTCGTCATCTCTGTCGGCGTGCCGGTCTCGCTCTACGTGTTGCCGCCGGTGCTCGGCACATTCGTCCTCGCGCTCGCCGCGCTGCTCTACGTCGTCGCATATCCTTTCGGTCGCGTCGCCGTGCATGTGGCGACGGGCCGGTGGCTTCAGCGCGTGCTGCTCAGCGAGAGGAGTCGTTCAGAGTCGGTCGCACTGTTGCTCGGTGCGCTCTTCTGGGCCCTCATCCTCTCCGTTCCATACGTCTGGGCCTTCGCCTTCGCCGCACTCGTTGTCATAAGCCTCGGTCTCGCACTCACGGCGCGCTACTCAATCAACTGGAAGTCGCACGCGAAGGCTTGATCGGCGCGCGAAAAATTTCCGCTATCTCCGTCTTTGACCTGCCGACCTGTTTGCGCGTCTAATTGCGGGAAAGTTAACTGATAGCAGATCGCAGCCCGTAACTAGTGGACACACTGACGCCGCATGACGAACCGACGGACGACGCACTCGTAAAGTTGGTGCGCGCGGGCGACGAGTCGGCGTTCGAGAAATTATTCGAGCGTCATCGCTCGCGTGTCGCGCGTGTCGCCGCGCGTTTCTTCCCGCGTCGCGAGGCGGTCGAAGAGATCGTTCAAGAGACTTTCGTCAAAGCCTATTTTGCGCTCGACACTTACGCGGGCGCGCACGCCGCATCCTTTCCCGCATGGCTCACGCAGATCGCCATCAACACGTCTTACGATGAGCTGCGACGCGCACGCCGCCGGCCCCAACACTCCGGACAGTCGCTCACCGACGCGGACTCTCAGCAACTCGGCTCGCGCCTCGACTCGATCATCTCGTCCGACACCGACATCGAATCGGAACTCGTCTCGCGCGATCTCGCCTCGAAGCTGCTCGCGCGTTTGAGCGCGGAGGATCAACTCGTTCTCACTCTGCTCGACGCCGAAGGCCAGTCGGTCGCAGAGATCGCCGCGCTCACGGGCTGGTCTGCGTCGAAGGTCAAGGTGCGGGCACATCGCGCGCGCGCTTCGCTGCGAAAGGTGCTGCGCAAGTACCTGTGAGCGCGCGGAAAAATCCTGTAACCGTTGCGTGCGCAGCGTCGTCTCCCGTTGTGTAAAGCCCACAGGCGGCTCGCCCGCGAGGTGCAATATGTTCGAAAAGAACTCCCCCAAGTTAAGCGACGAACAACTCGACCGCGTCGGGCGACTCATCATTCGCTCCGCCGCTTCGGGCCATGCGGAAGTGGATGCACTCGCTGCGTCGCCCTTCCTCTACACGCGCATCAGCGCGCGCATCGAGGAGCGGCGACGCGAGCAAAGAGACGAAGGGTGGCGCGCTCTCCTCGCTGTCGCGTGGCGCGCAGTGCCCGCGATGGCAATGGTCGCCGCACTCGCGTTGATGCTCTGGCTCGGTCTGTCGGGCGCGGGCAGCGGCGGCTCACAGTTGGGCGATGAGGCTGCGCTCGTCGGCGCGCGCGGCAACGGGCCCGTCTCGGTCGTGCTGACGGATGGAGATCATCTTTCACGCGACGACGTGTTCGAGCTAGTGGTCAACCGTGAAGTAACAGGAACAAGCAAATGACAGGCGGCACGCGCATCAAAATCTGGATCGTCTTCGTCGTCGTCTTCGCACTCGGCTGCGCGACGGGTGCGGCCCTCGACGGTGTCTATCGCTCGCGGGCCGCTAGTGCAGGCCGCACGGAAGAGGATCGCAAGCACGACGCGGAGGCCCACTTCAACAAGATGCGCGCGGATTTGAACCTCTCGGACGAACAGGCGACGCAGATTCGCGGCGTCCTCGAAGAGACCCGAGGCGAGTACAGGCAACTGCGCACGGAGCTGCGCCCGCGCTTCGACGAGCCGCGTCTGAAGGCGCGCGCGCGCATACGCGATCTGCTCGACGAAGCGCAGCGACGCAAGTTCGACGAGATCACCGCGCAGATGGATGCGCGACGTGACGAGCACGAGCAGCAAGAGCGTCAACGCTGATCGTTTGATCGAAAGTTGATCGGTTGATCGAAGCGAGACGGCTTGCGCGCTGAACAAGTTTTAGGAACCCCCTGTGAGAGAGACGGTAATTATCCGGGGAGAGGACTGTCGATGAAGAAAGCTCTACTGATCTTTGCGCTCGCGCTCGCGCCTGTCGCGAACACGATAGCGCAAACGCCCGCCACGGCTTCTGCCGACAAAGACATCACGGCGACGCGTGTCATGGGTGACGTGACGGCGGTCAACGTCGATGCGAAAGGACTCGCCGTCAAGACGACTGCGGGCAACAGCGTGCTCGTCATGTTGGACGACAAGACACAGTTCAAGCGCGCGCAGCCCGGGGCCACTTCGCTTGAGACTGCGACGCCGATTACGCTCGCCGATGTGAGTGTCGGCGATCACGTCTATGCGCGCGGCCGCGTCTCGGCGGATCAGAAGAGCGTGCCCGCGCAACTCGTCGTCGTGTTGACGAAGGCCGACATCGCGAAGAAACAGGAGCACGACCGCGCCGAGTGGCAACGGCGCGGCATCTGGGGCACGGTCAGCTCGCTCAACCCTACGACCAAAGAGGTGACGATCAACGCGCGCACGCCCGAAGGCATGAAGCCCGTCGTCGTCGCAGCATCGTCCGAGAAGATCGACTTTCGACGCTACGCGCCCGGCTCCGTTAAATATTCAGACGCGAAAGCAAGTTCCTTCGCGGAGTTGAAAGTCGGCGATCAACTGCGCGCTCTCGGCGAGCGCAGCGCGGACGGCGCAAAGTTCACGCCCGAAGAGATCGTATCGGGATCGTTTAAGACGATCCTCGGCACGGTCGCATCAGTCGATGCAGTGAATCACACGATCAAGATCACACCGGGCGGCCAGAAGCAGCAACTCACGATCAACGTCACAGACAACACGAACCTGCGCAGGCTCGATCCGCAGGCGGGCCAGATGATCGCTTTCATGGCGATGCGTGCCGCAGGTGGCGGCGCGGGTTTCGGCGGTGGCAGATTCGGCGGAGGCGGTGGACAACCCGGCGCGGGCGGCGGTGGGCGTCCGGCTGTTGCGACGCCGCAAGCGGGCGGTGAAGGAAACCGGCCCGAAGGTGCGTCGCAGGGTCAAGGCGGCGGGGCGCGTCGCTTCGGCGGCGGCGGCTTCGATATCAACGATGTGATCGACCGTCAACCACAGGCGACGCTTGCGGACTTGAAAGCGGGCGACGTGGTAATCGTCTCAAGCACGACGGGCACAGACCCGACGCGCGTCAGCGCGATCACCTTACTCGTCGGCGCGGAGCCTGTCTTGCTGGCCCTGCAATCCGCGCCGCGTCGTCAGGGCGGCTCAGGCGCGACTGATGTGGGCCTGCCTGCAGGCTTCGATCTCGGCATCGGCCTGCCGTAAATAATTTCTCTGGCGGGGCGCGCGACGTGTCGAATCACCCGCGTGCCCCCTTCGTGTATCTCCGGGGATACTTTTAGGACGATTGGAAAATATCATGCACGCCATGAAAAAGTTGGTCTCTATGAAAAAGTTGCTCTCTCAAGGACTATCGATCTTCTTCACGCTCGCGCTCGTCTGCCCGCTCGTGGCAGCGCAAAATCCCGCAGTCTCATCGGTCGCGCCGCAGCCGGACGGATCGGTCGCACAGCAGCCCACAGGGTCTCTACGCGGCGTCGTCAAAGACCCGGCGGGCGGCGTCGTCGTCGGCGCGACCGTCACGCTCATCGACGCGAGCGGTGTTGAGAAGACGGCGACGACAACTCAGGAGGGCGTCTATACTTTCACCGGCATCGCGCCGGGCCACTATCTTATTCGCGCCGCTCAGGGCGGCTTCGCACAGTTCGAGAACCCGGACGTGAACGTGACCGGCACGGGGCGCGAGAGGTTCGACATCACGCTGGCCGTCGCGCTGACGCAGGAGTCTGTCACTGTGCAGTCCGAGCCAGGCGTCTCGACCGAGCCGGAGAGCAATCAGAACGCGCTCGTCATTAAAGATAAAGATTTGGACGCGCTGCCGGACGATCCAGACGACTTGGCAGCCGCGTTGCAAGCTCTCGCTGGGCCCGCTGCTGGCCCTAACGGTGGACAGATTTACGTGGACGGCTTCTCGAATGGGCAGATTCCACCGAAGGATTCCATTCGCGAGATTCGCATCAATCAGAATCCTTTCTCCGCCGAATACGATCAGATCGGCTTCGGTCGCATCGAGATTTTAACGCGCCCCGGATCGGATCGTTTTCGCGGCCAGACCTTCTTCAGCTTCTCCGATGAGAGCCTGAACTCGCGCGACCCGTTCGCGGAGCGGCGCGCGCCCTCGCAGGGGCGCAACTTCGGCGGCAACTTTGGAGGGCCCATCCAGAAGAAGAAGTCCTCCTTCTTCGTCAACTTCGAGAAGCGCGACACCGACAATAACTCGATCATCAACACGCAGATCGTCGATCCCCTGACGCTCGCCTTCGAGCCCTTCAACCGCACGATCATCGTCCCGGCCCGTCGCACCTCTTTCAGCCCGCGCTTCGATTACGCCATCAACAAGAACAACACGCTCGTCGCGCGCTACAACTACTCGCACAACACCGTCAGCAATACGGGCGCGAGCGAGCAGGTCTTGGACATTGATCCATTCTTCGGCATCACGCGCACCTTCGCACGCAGCAGCACCGAGCAGAGCGTGCAGTTGACGGAGACGGCCATCCTTACGCCGACCATCATCAACGAGACACGCTTTCAGTTCGAGCGTTCAACGAGCGACTCCGGCGGCGACATCTCGCGCCCCGTCTTGAACGTCTCCGGTGCGTTCACCGCAGGCGGCGCGAGTGCCGCGCCCGCGAGCAACACGAACACGCAGTGGGAACTTCAGAACTACACCTCGTTCGTGCGCGGCTTGCACTCGTTCAAGGCGGGCGCGCGATTGCGCGACGTGCACATCAACGACTTCACGGAGTCGAACTTCAATGGCACGTTCTTCTTCGCGGGCACGCAGGGCCTGACTTCAAGCGATCTCTTCCGCGCCGTACTCGCGGGCACGCCCGGCGCGCTCCCCACACAGCTCAGCATCTCCGGCGGCAGCCCGGAAGCGGGCGTCAGTCAGTTCGACATCGGCGCGTTTCTACAAGACGACTGGCGCGTGCGTCCGAACTTCACGGTCTCGGCGGGCCTGCGCTACGAGAATCAGACGAACATTTCGAGCGCGTTCAACTTCGCGCCGCGACTCTCCTTCGCCTATTCGCTTGGCAAGCAGCAGTCGCGACCGAAGACCGTGCTTCGCGGCGGCTTCGGAGTCTTCTACAACCGCATCGCCGAGAGTTTGACCTTGCAGGCGAATCGCTTCAACGGCACGAACCAGCAGCAGTTCATCATCACGCAACGGCCCGTGCCCGCGCTGTGCGGGGCCGATGCCTCGCAGACTGTGGGCTGCGCTTCAGCAGATCAGGTGGCCTCGATTCAAGCGCAGAACACAGCAGCGCGCACGATTCTCTCCGCATACCCGCACGTGCCCACCATCGATCAGCTCGCCCCCTTCCGCACCGCGCTCACCACGCGCCGACTCGCGAATGACATTCAAGCTCCCTACTCGCTTCAGTCCACCTTCAGCATCGAGCGACAACTGCCGCACAACATCACAGGCACGCTCACCTACATCAACACGCACACCGAGCACCTGCTGCGCACGCGCAACATCAACGCGCCTTTCAACGGCGTGCGCCCTCTGGGTGATGCGGCGGGCAATGTCTATCTCTACGAGTCGAGCGGTAAGCTGAACCAGAATCAGTTGCGCCTCAGCGTCAACACGCGTCTGAATCCGAAGTTCACGCTCTTCGGTTTCTACTCTCTCGGCAGGGCGATGAGCGACACGGACGGCGCGGGCTCGTTCCCATCGAACAACTATGATCTAACGGGCGAGTATGGCCGCTCGTCGTTCGATATTCGTCAGAACCTAACACTCGGCGGCTCGTTTGACGTGCCGTGGGGCTTGCGCCTCAACCCATTCGTGCTCGCAAGCACGGGCCGTCCCTTCAACATCACAACGGGACTCGACAACAACGGCGATACGACCTTCAACGACCGTCCGGCCCTCGCCGATGCACAGACGCCCGCTTCCGATCTGAGAGTCGCGCAGTTCGGCAACTTCGACATCCGGCCGAAGCCGGGACAGACGATCATCCCGCGCAACTTCGGACAGGCCCCCGGCTACTTCGCAGTCAATATGCGCGTCAGCAAAACGGTCGGCTTCGGACCAAGCCGCAATGCGCGCACCGCCGCCGCTAAAAAGACGCAGGGACAGGGCGGCACGGCTGCCGCAGGCACGACAGGCGGCACGACCGCCGGCGCGCAAGATACTGCGCAGGGCGGCGGAGGTGGCCGCGGAGGCGGTGGAGGCGGCCGCGGAGAGGGCGGCCTCGGCGGAGGTGGCCCTCGCGGCGGCGGAGGCGGCGGCGGAATGATGGGCGGGATGTTCGGTGGCGGCGGTGGCCCAAGTGGGGCGAGCGACAAACGCTACCAGATGACCTTCAGCATCAACGTCAATAACATCCTCAACCATGCGAACCTCGGCGCGCCCGTGGGCAATCTCAGCTCGTCGCTATTCGGTCTGCCGCGCGTCTCAGCCGGAGGCTTCGGTGGCTTCGGGCCGGGTGGTGGCGGCGGCGGCGGTGGCGGCGGCGCGGCGGGCAATCGCAGGGTCGAATTGCAAGTTCGCTTCAACTTCTAGAAAGTTTACCTTCGAGGAAACAAAAGCCCGCCCTCAAACGTCATTAAAAGAAGGGGTCGCCGCGATCCGGCGACCCCTTCGTTCTTTTGCCTCAAGGCATCGTTCAATAGACAAGTAAGGAAAAAGCGAAATGAAGATCAACGCCCCCTCTGCCGCGCGACTCTGTGCCGCCCTGCTGCTCCTCAGTGTCTGCGCGCAGGCGCAGGACAAGTCAAACTCAAAGTCCACAGCGACGGGCCAGCCCGCGCCGACGACTGCGCCCGCCGCAAACGCCGCCGCGACGAAGAACGGGATCGTCATCGCCGCGACGACGACGCCGCTTGAACTCGCGCGTGTGACCTACCAGATGCAGGGCGGCGACAAGTATCGCGCGCTGAAAAACATCGTGCTCTTCGGCACGGCCGATCTCTATGCGCCCGATTCGGCGCAGACGCTCTCCGGCAAGTTCGGCATGATCAGTTCGGGCGACCGTGTGCGGCTTGAAGTTCAGTCGCCGCTCTTCAACTTCACGCTCATCTCCGACGGCGCGCGCACCTACACGAGTATGCGCGGCTTCGAGTTGCCGCCCGCCGGTGCGTTTGGCATCCCTGTCCTGCTCAAGTTCGATCAGCCGGGCTACGTCGTTACGGCCCTGCCTGAGAAGAAGAAGGAGCGCGGCTTCCGCATCACAGAGCCCGAAGGAATGATGACGGACTTCTACGTTGATGTCGCGACGGGGAGACTCCTCCGCTTTGAAGTCCCTTACGGCGGCTACACCTACGGCTTCGAGTTCAAGAACATGAGGGAGATCGAGGGCGTGATGATTCCGCTCAATTTCACACAGCGCATCCTCACGCCGCAAGGCTCCTTCTTCGCCGAGTTCAAAGTTAAAGATGCGAAGCTCAATCAGGACTTGCCCGCAGACACCTTTAACATTCCGAACAAATAGACTGACGAGACCACAAAAGTCGAAGGGCCAAAGTTAAACGTAACCCGCTTAACTTTGGCCCTTCGACTTTTCGCGCTTCAACTCTCTTTAGACGCTCAGCAATTCCTGCTCTTTGCTCTTGGCTACCTCGTCGATCTTGCCGATGTAGGTGTTCGTGAGCTTCTGCACCTCTTCGAGCCCGTCGCGTTCTGCGTCTTCCGAGATCGTCTTGTCCTTGAGCAGCTTCTTCAAACGCTCGTTGGCATCGCGGCGGACGTTGCGCACGGCGGTGCGATGCTCCTCTGCGAACTCGTGCACCTGCTTGGCGAGTTGCTTGCGACGCTCTTCCGTCAACGCAGGGATCGGCACGCGCACCAGCTTGCCGTCGTTCGATGGGTTCAAGCCAAGATCGGCCGATCTGATCGCGCCCTCGATTGCCTTGAGTTGCGACAAGTCCCACGGTTGAACGGTGATCGTCTGCGGCTCCGGCACGTGGATCGAGGCCATCTGATTGAGCGGCGTCGGCGTCCCGTAGTAATCGACCACGACCGGATCGAGCAGCGTCACGACCGCGCGGCCCGTCCTTACGGTCGAGAGTTTCTTTCTCAAATCCTCGACCGCACCTTCCATCCTCGGTCGCGCGTCTTTGATCACATCCTTCTCGCTCATAAGTCTCTCCGCGTAAATGGTCAATCGTAAATAGTGAACCGTGGAATCGACTTAACGATTCACCATTGACCATTCACCATTTACGACTTCACTGGTTTCTCCATGCAGACCTGCGTGCCGACGCCGGGCTCGCCCGTGACGACGCGCAGGATGTTGCCGGGCGTTCGCATATTGAAGACGACGATGGGCAGGTTGTTGTCCATGCACAGGGAGATCGCCGAGGCATCCATCACCTGCAAATGTTTTTCCAAGACTTCCTGATACGTGATGCACTCGAAAAACTTCGCCCCCGGGTTCTTCTCCGGATCGGAATCGTAAACGCCTTCGACCTTCGTCGCCTTCAAGATCACTTCGGCGCGAATTTCGAGCGCGCGCAGGGCCGCCGCCGAGTCGGTCGTAAAATAAGGATTGCCCGTGCCCGCCGCGAAGATGACGACGCGCTGCTTTTCGAGATGACGCACGGCGCGTCGGCGGATGAACTGTTCGGCGACTTCCGGAATGTCGAGCGCAGAGAGCACGCGCGTGTGCATTCCGGCCTTCTCCATCGCGTCCTGCAACACGACCGCGTTCATGATCGTGGCGAGCATCCCGATGTAGTCGGCGGCAGAGCGATCCATGTCGCCCGCGCTTTCAGAGACGCCGCGAAAGATGTTGCCGCCGCCGACGACAATAGCCACCTCGACGCCGAGCGCATGCACAACTTTCACTTCCTGCGCCACGGCGCGCGCGACCTTCACGTCCACGCCGTAGTTCTGCTCGCCCATCAGAGCCTCGCCCGACAACTTCAAAAGTATCCGGCGGAAGACAGGCGAACGTGCCTCGGCGGTTTGTGATTCAGCAATTCCCATTGCGGATTTCGGATTGCGGATTGAAGACGAAACGAAAAACTCTTCGATCTCAGATTTCAGACCCGGATTTCAGATTCGGATTATAAATCCGCATTCCGCAATTCAAAATCCGCAATCTCTTTTAGAGGAGCGCCGCGACTTCACCGCCGAAGTCTTCGTCGCGCTTGGCGAGCCCCTCACCCATCTTGTAGCGGGAGAAGCGACGCACAGTGATCTTCTCGCCGGTCGCCGCGATCTTCTCGTTCAAGAGATCGCCGACGGTCTTCGCGGGGTCTTTGACGAACGGCTGATCGACGAGCACGGCCTCCTCGTAGAACTTGTTGAGACGGCCCTCGACGATCTTGTCGATCACCTGATCGGGCTTGCTCGCGTTCTTCGGATCATTCTTAGCCTGCGCACGCGCGATCTCGCGCTCCTTGTCGAGCATCTCCGTTTGCACCTCTTCGCGCGTGACGAAGCGCGGCTCGGCGGCGGCGATGTGCATGGCGATGTCTTTCACCAACTGCTGGAACTCATCTGTGCGCGCGACAAAGTCTGTCTCGCAGTTGATCTCGACGAGCACGCCGACCTTGCCGCCCATGTGAATGTAAGAGCCGACGACGCCTTCCGCCGCGATGCGTCCCTCTTTTTTCTTCGCAGAGGCGAGTCCGCGCTTGCGCAGGTTCTCAATCGCCTGCGACTCATCGCCGCCAGCTTCCGTCAAAGCGTTCTTGCACTCCATCATTCCCGCGCCCGTCTTCTCCCTGAGCGCCTTGATCGCCGTCGCAGTAATCTCCGCCATGAAACCTCTCCTCGTGAATCGTACATCGTGAATCGCAAAAGCCACGGAGCCGTGTCTCACCTCTTCACGACTTGCGATTCACGATCCACTGCTTTGAAAAAGCGCAGCCCGCGGCGGGTTGTCCGCTACCGAAGGCTGCGCTCGCCGTTGATAAAAAACTTAGATCAGCAATCAGCACTCAGCATCGAGCCTTCCGGCTAATTGCTGAACGCTGATTGCTGATTGCTTCTTTTCACTTTGCTGCGCCGACCGACTCCGCGCCCTTCTCTTGTTCGGCATCGCGCGAGGGCCGCACAGCAGACTCGTCCGTCGTGCTGCCCGTCGCTCCGCGCACGGGCGCGTGTGTGCCGATCTGTTCGTGGTCGCCGATGGAGTCGGGCTGCTGGCCCGTCTTGCCGAAGCCCTGATTGCCGGGCGAAGAGACTTGCGTCTCTGTGGACGGAGCGGCGTTTGTCATATCCGTGAAGTTCTGCGATTCGCGACCGGGATCGCGCGCCGTCGTCACAGATGAAGTGCCGTCGCCGCTCGCGCTCGGTGTCTGCCGCGTGCCCGTCGCTTCGGGTGCGTTGGTTGCGGGCGACGCTTGCGCGGCAATCGCGGGCTGACCTTCGGTCGTGCCGCTCTCGTCGCCTTCGCCGCCCTCGTCCTTCTTCATCTGCTGGCCCTCGATGACAGCATCGGCGATGCGCGAGGCGAAGAGACGCACGGCGCGCAGGGCGTCGTCGTTGCCGGGGATGATGTAGTCGATGCCTTCGGGCGAGCAGTTGGTGTCAACGACGGCGATGACGGGGATGCCGAGGCGATTCGCTTCCTGAACGGCGATCTCTTCCTTACGCACGTCGATGATGAAGAGCGCGTCGGGCAGGCGGTTCATGTTCTTGATGCCCGCCAAGTTTTTATCGAGCGTCCCGCGCTCGCGGTCGAGCTTGATGCGCTCTTTCTTCGTGAGCATGTCGGCGCGACCGTCGGTCTGCATCGCCTCGATCTCGCGCAGACGTTTGATCGACTTCTGCACGGTCTGGAAGTTTGTGAGCAGTCCGCCAAGCCAACGGTTGTTGATGTAGAACTGGTTGGAGCGCGTCGCCTCTTCGCGAATCGCATCCTGCGCCTGTCGCTTCGTGCCGACGAAGAGGATGTAGCGACCGCGATCTTCGGAAGAGAGGTTGGTGACGTAAGCGATGGCTTCGCGAAACAGCTTCTGCGTCTTTTGCAGATCGATGATGTTGATGCCGTTGCGCTCGCCGAAAATGTACTCTTTCATCTTCGGATTCCAGCGACGCACTTGGTGTCCAAAGTGCACGCCGGCTTCCAGAAGTTCTTTCATCGTTACCGAGACCAAAAGTGAACCTCCTCAGTTGATTGGTTTATGTACTCGCCGCCGCCGGAGACTCCGCAAAAAGGAGCAACCAATCCGGCGGGCGACAATGGGATGTGCGAAAGAAACGATGAACGATGAGCGCGGAATGATGAACTGAAAACTTTTACTTCATCGTTCCGCGTTCATCGTTTCGACTACCGTTTCGAGAACTGGAAGCGCTTGCGCGCGCCCTTCTGACCGTACTTCTTGCGTTCCTTGATGCGCGGGTCGCGTGTGACGAGTCCCGCCGACTTCAGGGTCGGGCGCAGGTCGGAATTGAAGACCATCAAAGCGCGCGTGATGCCGTGGCGAACCGCTCCGGCCTGACCGGCGGGGCCACCTCCGGCGACGTTGACGAGGATGTCGAACTTGTTCCCCGTCTCGGTCAGCTGCAACGGCTGGCGGATGACCATGCGCAGAGCTTGATTCGGGAAGTAGTCCTCGAATGTCTTCTTGTTGATCTTGATCTCGCCCGTGCCGGGGCGCAAATAGACGCGCGCCGTCGAAGTCTTGCGCCGTCCCGTTCCGTAGAATTGATTCTCTGCCACGTTCTTGTTTTCCTTAACTTCCTACTCGTTCAGAAAACTACTTCGCACGCGCCGATGTCGCGCGCGCGCTCAAAGGCATCGGTTCGGGCCGTTGCGCCGAGTGAGGATGTTCGGCGTCGCCATAGACCTTTAGCTTCTTGCCCATCGCCTTCCCGAGCTTGTTCTTCGGGAGCATCCCTCTGACCGCCAGCTCGATGACCCGCTCAGGATGTCGCGCGAACTGATCCTTGACGCTGATCGTGCGCAAGCCGCCGGGGTAGAGTGTGTGGTGATGATAGACCTTCTGCTCTGCCTTCGAGCCGTTGAAGACAGCCTGTCGCGCGTTGATGACGATGACGTGATCGCCCGTGTCCATGAAGGGCGTGTACTGCGGCTTGTTCTTGCCGGAGAGCATGCGCGCCACTTCGGTCGCGAGACGACCGACCGTCTTGCCTGCCGCATCGACAACGAACCACTTGCGCTGTCCGGCTAAACCCTGTGCGTTTGGAAAAGTTGTTGACATAAGGTAACTCTCTCGAAAATAAGCGACTAGAGCGCGAACGAGTAGAATAAAAAACGGTCAAAAGATTGTCAAGCCGCTATCGCCCGCCACGGGGTACAATGCGCGCCGGCGCACGCCGACCGGCGGGCAGGGAAGAGCCGCACGAGCGAGCATCCGAAACCGCACGCGTGCGCGTAATTGAGACTGAAATTCGAGCAAGCGGGCGACAATAGATTAGTGTGAAGGAGAGAAGATCATGCAGAGAGTGAAAACTACGGTCGCGGTCGTGTGCCTGCTCGCAGCTTTCGCGGTCGTGTCAAAGGCGCAAGTGACGGGCGGCGGTTCGGCGGCCATGCAGAAGTCGCTCTATGAACGCCTCGGCGGTCTCGATGCCATCTCGGCGGTCGTCGATGAGTTCATCAAGATCGCGGGCGCAGACGCGCGCGTCAACAAGAAGTTTGCGAAGACAGTCCAGCCCGCACGCGTGCGTCTGCACTTCATCGAGCAGATTTGTATGCTGACGGGTGGCCCCTGCAAGTACACGGGCGACAGTATGAAGAAGGCCCATCACAACATGGGGATGACCGACGGCGAGTTCTCGGCGGGCGTCGAAGATTTGATCAAGGCGCTCGACAAGTTCAACGTGCCGACGACGGAGAAGAACGATCTGCTGAACGCGCTCGCCAAGTTCAAGGGTGACATCGTCGAGGTCAAGTCGAAGGAGACGGGCACGCCCCTGCCCGCGAACTTCAAGCCCGCAAAGCCGCTCCCGCAATCGCAACTCGACGCGGGCCCCGCGATGAATGGTGGGAAGAAGAGCAGCGACAAGAAGACTGTTAAGAAGAGCGACAAGAAGACGTAGTCCTCACGCGCGCTGATGTTGAAGAATTAAGACTGCGCGTGTCGCCGACAAGAGCGGTGAAAGAAGAAGCGGTGAAAGATGAAAAGGCTCTGCGAGTTTGATCAAACTCGCAGAGCCTTCTTGGTTCATCACTTTTCAGTTCGCCAGCCTTCGTGCTTATGGCTTGTCGGTCTTGGGCGGCGGCGGAGGCGTGGTCTTCTTGAGCGTGGGCGGCGCGTCCTTCTTCTCGGCGGGCTTGTCAGTCGTGTCGTCGTCTGCGCCGGGAGTGCGTCGCTTGAGCGTCGGTCGCTGTTGTCCGCTCTCGGTCGTGTCGGCGAGATCGGTGGCCGTCGAAGCCTTCGCGTTCGAGAGGCGCAGCAAACGATTCTTGACGCGCTGGAACTCCGAGGTGTTCAGGATGTACTCCTCGTGTTCGGGGAAGCGCGCGACCAGAGCCTTCGATGCTTCGAGCCTGTCAATCGACTGCGGGTGCGAGGCGAAAGTCTTGGCGAAGAAGCCCGGCTTCTTCTTGTTCTGCGAGGCCAGCTTCTCAAACATCGTTGACATTGCGTTCGGATCGTATCCGGCGGCATAGAGATACTGCACGCCGAGCCTATCGGCTTCCGATTCGGCATCGCGCGAGAACTTCGAGAAACCCGCAGCCATGCCGAGTCCGGCGGTGTTCTGCAAGATCATGCCGGGGATGCCGCCGAGGAAGATCGAGCCCGCGATCATGCCGATCTGCGCGAGCTGGCCCTTCGCCTGCGTCTCGACGTAGTGGCGCGCGGCGACGTGCGCGGTCTCATGGGCCATCACGCCCGCAAGTTCCGCCTCGTTGTCGGCGGCGAGGATCAGGCCCTTGTTGACGTAGAAGAAGCCACCGGGTAGGGCGAAGGCGTTGACCTCGTCCGTGTCGATGACCTTGATGGTGAAGGGAACTTTCGCGTCCGAGTGGTTGACGACGTTCTGACCGACGCGGTTGATGTACTCGGTGATGATGGGATCGTCGATGAGCTTCGACTGACGGTCGATCTCTGCGGCCACCTGCCGACCGAGCGCGACCTCTTTCTCAACCGACATACTCATCTTGGCGAAGAGGCCCGTGTTGAGCTTGCGCTTGCCGATCATCGAAGGGTCTTCGTCCGTCGAGAGCGGACGGTGCGGATCGTTCGTCACGGCGGCGGCAGCCTTCGTCGCCTGCTCGTCCGTGGCCTTCTTCGCGTCGTCCTTCTTCTCTTTCTTAGTCTTGGAATCTTTGGCGGTCGTCTGCTGCGCCGACGTTTGATCCTGCGCGCGCGGCGCGGCGAGCGCGGAGGCCCCAAACAGGCTCAGTGCGAGCGCAAGAGCCGTAGAAGTGCGTGTGAGCTGGCTGAACATGATCTTGAAATCTCCAGAATTCTCGGAAAGCCTGATTGACCGGGGAGACACCGCCGACTCTTAAAACCCCGTCAATATTTCCGGCGGCAGACTTCGCCGAATCGACCGACGGGACTACGCAAGGCGACTCGTTGCCGGAAACCGTATGCGCGACAAAAGGGTTTTGAACCGTTCGATCACGGCGAGCCTTGATCGTTCGCGGAGCGACATTTGGATGCCGAGCTGTCGCGTCGGGTTGCGCCGACCGCGCCGACGAAAATACGCGCAGGCGGGACTTTCGCCCCTCCTGTCGCTGCCCTCTTGAATCGGAGAATCGCCCGCCGGGATTATAACAGCGAGGCTCGGAAAGTATAGGTTGCGGTGGTGATGATGATCCGGATTCTACTTTCGATCCTTTGTCTCGACCCCTCGTTCGCTCAACTCCTCCTTGACCGCCGTCTTGACGGATGCGTCAGCATCGTCCGCGCAGATACGTTTGTAGTCCTCCTCCAAGTCCTTCAACTGTTCATCGGAGAGCTTGTCGAGATCGATCATGCTGTTGCGCGCGCCCTTCGTCGCCTTGATCAACTCGTCGAGCTTGAGGTGGAGGGCCTTAGAGTCGCGGTTCTGCGTGTTCTGGATGAGAAAGACCATCAGGAACGTGATGATCGTCGTCCCCGTGTTGATAACGAGTTGCCACGTCTCGGAGTATTTGAAGGCGGGGCCCGTCGCCGCCCAGACGACGACGATCAGCGTCGCCAGTATGAACGCCCAAGAGGAGCCGACCATCTCGGAGGTCTTGGCTGAGAACTTGCGAAACAGTCCGTTCAATTCTTTCTACCTTTCTTCTTGCCGTCGCTCGCGGCCACTCGCTCCGCGACTTTAGCTGGTATCAACTCGATTATCACGCCGCAAGATGTATAACGCGGGCGATGACAATGAGCAAGGATAAAGTTATAACTTCTCGCCTCAAAGTATAGGTTTACGCCGCGCGCGCGCGCGTGATAGAGTCGATTGTGTGCTCGCCCCGCGCCGCGAGAGGTCGCACGCGGCAACCCTCACCGTCCTTACTAATTCAATGAAGTTGTTACCGGGCAAAATTAAGGATTTTGTCGAGCCGCAGGCTTACGACGAAGTGCAGGACTTCGGCTCTGACCCTGCGCGCTCGCTCGCCGCCTATCGCTTCACAGACACCACGTCCGATCTGCTCGCGCGCTGGCTCGACGCACTCGCCGATCTACCGCGCGGTCGCGGCTCGGCGCGGGCACTCGCCGGTCTGCGCGGCGTCGGCAAAAGCCACACGCTCGCCACGTTCGCCGCTCTCGTCTCGAACGCCGCGTTGCGCCCGACCGTCGCGGACGCGCACGTCGCAGCGAGCGCGCGTCGTCTCGCGGGCAGGCACTACGTCGTCCTGCGCACGGAGCGCGGCACGCGCGCCTCGTTCGGCGAGGAGTTGGCGAACGCCTTCGTCAAAGCCTTCGGCGGCCATCCGTCGGAGTGGCTGGGCGAGCCCGCATCGGTGCTTGCGCACGCCGTCGAGCGCGCACGCGGATCGACGCTCGTGCTTGTCGCCGATACGGCTTACGGTCGCGCCTCGCGCGTCAGTCGCGACGACGGGGCGGCCCTCGCCGCCATCGCCGCCGCCGCGCGCGACATGGATGCCTTCATCGCGCTTGCGCTCGACGACGACATCAGTGGCGCGGAGGGCGCGAACGTCGCGCTCTCGCAGACGTTCAAGATCGACTACCTCGAACCTGAACATCTCTACCAAATCGCCAACAGCTACTTGCTGAAGAAGTCCGCTGCATCGCGCGACCGCCTGCACGAAATCTATCTCGCGTTGCGACAGACCGTCCCGCATTTCAACTGGAGCGAGCCGCGCTTCGCCGCGCTCTATCCCGTCCATCCGCTCGTCGCCGAAGTCGCCGCCTCCGTCAGGCTTCACGCGCACACCTTCGCCTTCCTCCCCTTCGCCGCGCTGGCGGCGCAGCGCGCACTCAACCGGCCCTCGCTCTCGCTCGTTCTCTTGGACGAAGTTTTCGATCACACCGAGCGCGAACTGCGCGCGGCGAAAGACCTGCGCGAAGCCTTCACAGCTTACGATGAGCTAACGACGAAAGCGGTCGCGCAATTTCCCGCGCTCCAACGCCTGCAAGTCCGGCTCGTTCTTAAGAACCTGTTCATCCTCTCGCTCGACGGTCGCGGCGCGACGGCGCGCGATCTCGTCGCCGCGCTCTTGATGCAAGACGATGCGCCGACGCCGCCACAGCAGACCGCACCCACGCGCCACAAGCAGTCCGCGCCAGAGCGCAACGAACAACACGCGCTCGCGCGCATCGAAGAGATGCTGCGACGCCTCGCCGAAGCCGCGCCTGCGGACGCGCTTATGCGCACGGGCGATGGCGAAGAGACGTGTTATCGCTTCAACGTCAGCGCGCGTGGCGGCTTCGAAGCCGCGCTCGCCAAAGCGATCAAGTCCCCGCTCTCAGACCCGCGCGCCATCCCAAGCCTACTCGACGCGCTCGCACGCGCACGCTTCGAAGACTATCGCCTCGCAGCCGAAGCCGCCGCGAACTCTTCATCACACGGCTCAACGTTCGAGGTTGTGGGCGACGCACGCAACATCTCGGCGGCCAGTGATCAGCGAAACGTCGCGGCCACCTCGCGAGAGAAGACGAGCGTGAGCGCGGACATCGTCACTTCTCAGGGCTTCGACTCTTCGTGCTTCAACTTCGGCGTCGCATGGCGCGGCTCCGTGCGGGCCGGTCGCGTCGCTCAAGTCGCGCGGGGCGATACGCGGCACGTCGCGTCGCGCAAAGACACTCCGGCTGAAGACGACGCTTGCGAGTGGGAACTGTTCATCCTCGAGCCCGGTGCAGACGGAGAAGATTTCGCGCGGG
>JAVXVG010000017.1:0-187404 GCA_032229975.1 Acidobacteriota bacterium
GTCTTGAGCTCGCCCGTGGCGGCCAGCGCGGGGAGCAGCGTCACGTGGACGTACAGGACGTTGGCCCGCCCGACGTCCTTGCGCATCTGGCGGATGGCCTCTAGGAACGGCAGCGACTCGATGTCGCCGACGGTCCCGCCGACCTCGACGATGACGATGTCGGGCTTGTCCTTCTCCGCGACGGCGCGCACGGCCTTCTTGATCTCGTCGGTGATGTGCGGGATGACTTGTATGGTCTTGCCGAGGTAATCGCCGCGCCGTTCTTTCTCGATGACGGAGAGATAGATTCTGCCGGTCGTCCAGTTGTTCGGCTTGGCAAGTCGCGCGTTGGTGAAACGCTCGTAGTGGCCGAGATCGAGATCGGTCTCCGCGCCATCGTCCGTGACGAAGACCTCGCCGTGCTGGAAGGGCGACATCGTGCCGGGATCGACGTTGATGTATGGATCGAGCTTGATGAGCGCGACGGACAGACCGCGCGCTTCGAGCAAGCAACCGACCGAGGAGGCCGCGAGCCCCTTACCCAGACTCGACACCACACCGCCCGTCACGAAAATATACTTTGGCATCTTCTTTCCCTCAAACCGAAAGGCATGAATTCAGTCGTGCATCGAAGTGTCCTTCAATTTATAGATCGCGCGAACGCGCTCCAAGTCTTCCGCCGTGTCAACGCCGATTGACGACTCTTCGACTTCGACGACGCGGATGCGCGCGCCGGATTCGAGAATGCGTAGCTGCTCCAGAGATTCTAACCTCTCAAGGTGGCCCTGCGGCAAACGCGCAAACTCGGAGAGAAACTCGCGCCGATAGACGTAGAGGCCCGTGTGCTTGCGAAAGCGCGCGAGCAGCGCGGGCTCTGCTTCGAGCGCGGCGGCGAGCGAGCCGAGTCGCCGCGCCTCATCACGCAGATAGGGAATAGGCGAGCGCGAGAAGTAGAGCGCGTAGCCGCGAGAGTCCGTGACGACTTTGACCACGTCGGGGCTGAGCACGTCCGCCGTTTCGCCTATCGCCTCGCAAGTAGTTGAGATGGCCGCCTCTTTATCTTCGACTAAGGCGGAGATCGCGCGCTCGATTGTGCGAGGCGAGATCAGTGGCTCATCGCCTTGCACGTTGACGATGAGATCAAACTCTCCTCCGAGTACAGCAGCAGCTTCGGCGAGCCGGTCGCTGCCGCTCGTGTGATCGTAGCTCGTCATGACAGACTCGAAGCCCGCGTCGCAAACGGCATCGTGGATGCGTTGGTCATCAGTTGCAACGACGACGCGCGAGACGTTGCTCGCTTCGTTGGCACGCTCGGCGACGCGCACGACCATCGGTCGTCCGCAAATATCTAGCAGGGGCTTGCCCGGAAGACGCTGCGAATGGAAGCGCGCGGGGATGATAGCGATGGCGGAAGTTTGAGGATTTGAGCCCGTGGGATTCACGGGGCTACAAGTTAACTTGGCGACGCGCGCGTGTCAATGAGAATTGCGGAATGCAGATTTAAGATTGTGAATATCAGATTGCGAATTGCGGACGTGAAACTTACAACGTAAAGTTAAAATCATCACGTAGAGCTCACACGACATTCTTCGATCTATAATCTGCAATTTGTGATCTGCAATCGCGCGCCTTGTTTGACAGTAAAATCACGCGCGGGCTACCATGCCACGTCCGCAGATTTTCATTCGCCAGCAACCATTTCGGAAGGCGCGTCGGCGTCGCTCATCTTACGCCGCGCGCGACAGCGCCCGCCCCCGACTCAGAAGTTGATTATGGGATTCGCCACGACAGCTATTCACGCCGGGAACGAGCCCGACCCGACGACCGGCGCGGTCAGCGTTCCGATCTACCAGACCTCGACCTACGCGCAGGAGGCCCTCGGCCACCCGCGAGCTGGCTTCGAGTACGCGCGCACGCAGAACCCGACGCGCGCCGCGCTCGAAAAGAATGTGGCTGCACTTGAAGGCGCACGCTTCGGCTTCGCCTTCGCTTCCGGCATGGCGGCGATTGATGCGGTGATGCGACTCGTCAAAGCGGGCGATCACGTCGTCGTCTCCGACAACACCTACGGCGGAACTTATCGTCTCTTCTCGCGCATCCTCTCGAACTACGGCATCGAGTTCTCTTTCGTCGGCACGGAGGAAGTGTCGAACGTCGAGCGCGCGATCAAAGAGAACACGCGGATGGTTTACGTCGAGACGCCGACGAATCCGGTGATGACCGTCACCGATCTGAAGGCCGTCTCCGATCTCGCGCACGCGCACGGCGTCCGCGTGGTCTGCGATAACACTTTCATGTCGCCCTACCTGCAACGCCCGCTCGAATTCGGCGCGGACATCGTGCTGCATTCGGCGACGAAGTATCTGAACGGCCACTCGGACAGCATCGGCGGCGTCGTCGTGCTGAATGATGAGAAGGACGCGGAGTGGTTGAAGTTCGTGCAGAACAGCGTGGGCGCGATCCTCTCGCCGTTCGATTCGTGGTTGACTTTGCGGGGGACGAAGACGCTCGCGCTTCGCATGGAGCAGCACGACAAGACGGGCCGGGCCGTCGCAGCGTTTCTCGAAGAGCATCCGAAGGTCTTGAAGCTCTACTATCCGGGATCGCTCTCGCATCCGCAGCACGAGATCGCCAAGCGGCAACAGCGTGGCTTCGGCGGCATGGTCTCCTTCGACACGGGCTCGCTTGAGAACGCGCGCGTTGTTTTGGAATCTTGTAAAATCCTGACCCTCGCCGAAAGTCTCGGCGCGGTCGAGTCTCTGATCTCGCACCCGGCGTCGATGACGCACGCCTCCGTGCTTCCCGAAACGCGCGAGCGACTAGGTATTACAGACGGACTCGTGCGCGTCTCAGTCGGCCTCGAAGACGTTGACGATATCATCGCCGATCTGGATCAGGCGTTGGATAAAATACCGTGAATGGTAAATGGTGAATCGTTCAAGACAACAAGTCGCTTTCACGATTCACCATTCACCATTCACCAATTACGAATCTATGCGCGTCGAGCTGCACGCACAATCTGATGTGGGTCGCGTCAGGCAGGGCAACGAGGACAACTTCCTCGTGCTCGATCTGGCGACCGAGAAGAGTTGGACGGTCTCCGATCAAACGCCTTTGCCGACTGACGGCTTGCGCCGCTTCGACCTCGACGAGAAGGGCGCGGTGCTCGTCGTCTCCGACGGCATGGGCGGCGCGCTCGCCGGCGACGTAGCCAGTCGCATGGCTGTCGAGACCGTCCGCGAGATGCTCGTCGATGAAGACACGGCGCAAGCTGAAGAGCATCGCACGGATGGGCAGAGCGAAGGCGGCCCGCAACTGCCTCTCGCCGATGCCGTGCGCAACGCGACGAGTTACGCCAACTACGCCATCCATCGCAAGAGCCTCGAAGACCCGCGTTGCAGCGGCATGGGCGCGACGCTCACCGCCGCCGCGCTCTCCGGCGACACGGTCGAGTTGCTGCAAGTCGGCGATAGTCGCGCTTACCTTCTGCGCGGCGGCGAGATCAAACTCGTGACGAAGGATCAGTCGCTCGTGCAACAGCTCGTCGATGTCGGGCAGATCACGGAGGCAGACGCGGAGACGCACATGTTCCGCAACGTCATCCTTCAGGCCCTCGGCGCGCAAAGTGAACTCTCGCCCGTTCACTCTCGCGTGAAGTTACAGCGCGGCGACATTTTGTTGTTGTGCAGTGATGGCCTCTCCGGCAAGATGCGCGCCGAGGAGATGCACGAGCTTGTCACGAGTGCGGACGACGATCTCTCAGAGGCTTGCCGCCGACTCATCGATGAGGCGAACGTGCGCGGCGGCGAGGATAACATCACAGTCGTGCTCGCGCGCTTCGACGGCGAAGACCTCCCCGTCGCCGGATCGGGCCCGATTGCCGTCGAGACGCAAGCCGAGATGCCCACTTTCCAAGACTTCTCCGAAGATGACACTTCACCCATTCCTTAAAGACTCGCCGACTACCATTACCGATCAACATATCTTGACAGTTCTCGTGCGACCATCATAGAGTCTGCTCGCATTCCCCCTTCCCTTTCAACTTTTGACTAGGCCGAGGCAGCGCTCTTCGCTTCCCATGCATCACGAAGCGTTCTTACGCTGCCTTGCATTGACCGGCCCGTTCAGCAGTCGCCGACTTCTCAGATCGCGTCGAAGCATCGAGTAGTTCATATCCTTCCTGCACGCTGCATGAGTTGAGGCGACATGAATCATCGCCATTCCCGCAATTGAAATCCAATTTCCACAAGGAGTAAATCAAGATGTTGCCAGTGCACACCTTTAAATCTCGCGCGAGGGGCCGACTCAGCGCATCAACAATGGCCCCCTCAACTCGCCGTGGGGCATGACCATCGCGCCCGCCTCTTTCGGCGTCTTCGGCGGCGCGCTACTCGTTGGCAACTTCGGCGAGGGCAATCCGAGTATCCACGCCTTCAATCCGACGACCGGCGCATTTCTCGGCACGCTCAATGATGAATCAGGCAACGGCATCGTGATCGACGAATTGTGGGCGCTTGCCTTCGGCAACGGCGGCAGCGGCGGCGACTCGAACACGCTCTACTTCACGGCGGGCACAGCCGATGAAGAGCACGGACTGTTCGGCAAACTCAACCCGACGACCGCCACCGCCACCTCGCTCATCCAGTTCTCATCCGATACCTTCACTATCGGCGAGAGCGGCGGACACATCGACATCACTGTCACGCGCTCCGGCGATGTTTCCGGCAGCGCGAGCGTCAACTTCAACACCTACGACTCATCGCAAGCGGGCCACGCCTCGCAGAAGAGTGATTACGAGATCGCGCTCGGCACGATCAACTTCGCTCCCGGCGAGACTTCGAAGACCGTCCGCATCCTGATCGTCAACGACAATTTCGTCGAGGGCAATGAGACGATCAACCTTGCGCTCTCGAACCCGATAGGCGCGGGCGTCGGCTTGGGAACTCCTAACACGGCGACATTGACGATCACGGACAACGACGCGGCGGCGGGCCTGAATCCGATTGACATCACTTCGTTCTTCGTTCGTCAACACTACCTCGACTTCCTCAATCGAGAGCCGGACACGACGGGCTTGAACGCGTGGATCAGCACGATCAACAACTGCGCGGCCGGCAGTACGACTTGCGACCGCGTCGCAGTCTCGTCAAACTTCTTCTTCTCCGACGAGTATCAGGCGCGCGGATACTTCGCCTCGCGCTTCTATTTCGCGGCGTTCGCACGCAACCCCGTCTATCGCGAGTTCGTCGGCGACCTCGGGCGTTTGAACGGCGCAACCGCCGCGCAGTCGGCTGCGCTCAAGACAACCTTTGCCAGCGACTTCACGCAACGCTCGGAGTTCCACACGACGTTCGACGCGTTGACCAACGCGCAGTACGTTGACAGGCTGATCACTAATACGGGCGTCACTTTCTCAACCGCCCAGCGCGATCAGTTCGTCGCCGATCTCAATTCCAGCACGAAGACGCGCGCGCAGGTGCTGCGCGACATCGTCGATGCATCGCAATTCAGCGGCAACCAAGCCACGTTCAACCGCGCCTTCGTGCTTGCGGAATACTTCGGCTACCTGCGGCGCGATCCAGACACTTCGGGATTCAACGCATGGCTGGCCTTCCTCAACGCGAATCCGGGATCATTCCGCACGATGGTCAACGGCTTCGTCAACTCGCTGGAGTATCGACTGCGCTTCGGCGCGTCGTAACGCGAAGAAGGCGGCGCGCTCACACGAATGCGAACGCGCCGCCTTCTCATCGCTCTCGACCAGACGTGTAACAATAGAACTGCCGGACGTGCAAACGCCCGGCAGTTTTTTCATTGCATAGTCGCTTCGTCTAAAAATTAATTTGGTGTGGCTCTTTGTGCAGATGAAACTTTAATTGTCGTTGCGCGTGCGCGCATTGCCTGTGCGACTTGACGCCGCATCTTCGATGAGTCCGCGCTCACGATAGAGTCGTAGCTTGTTGTGCAGCGTCTTGAGACTGATCTGTAACAGCTCGGCGGCGCGCGTCTTGTTGTTATCGGTCTTCTCAAGCGTTCGCATGATCATGCGTCGCTCAACCTCTTCGAGCGGCGTGCCAACGGGAAGCGTCAGAGTATCTTCGCTGCGCGCGTGCGCGCGTTGATCGAGCGGATAGGGTGCAATGTGGTGTCGCTCGATGCGATCGCCGGAGCAGATGATGACCGCGCGCTCGATGACGTTGCGAAGCTCGCGCACGTTCCCTTGCCAGTGGTGCGCGCGCAGGACTTCGAGCGCGGCGGGGCTCAAACTTCGGGCCGGTCGCGCGTGACGATGAGCGAGCGATGCGATGAGACTTGCGGCGAGCAACGGCAAGTCTTCCTTGCGCTGTCGCAAGGGGGGTAACTCGATCGTGATGACGTTCAGACGATAGAGCAGGTCTTCGCGAAACACTCCTTCGCGCACAGCGTCGCGCGGGTCGCGGTTCGTCGCCGCAAGCACGCGCACGTCCACCGCGATCTCCTGCGAGCCGCCGAGCCGACGCACGCTGCGCTCTTCAAGCACGCGCAAAAGTTTCGCTTGCAGGAGCGGCGGCATCTCCGCGATCTCGTCGAGGAGCAACGTGCCCTTGTTCGCCAACTCGAAGCAGCCCTGCCGACGCGCCGACGCGCCCGTGAACGCGCCGCGCTCGTGACCGAACAGTTCCGACTCCATCAACGTCTCAGGTATCGCCGCGCAGTTGAGGGCCACGAACTCCGCGCTGCGTCGCGGGCTCAACTCGTGGATCGTGCGCGCCACCATCTCCTTGCCCGTTCCCGACTCGCCTGTGATCAGCACAGAGGCCGATGATGCCGCCACCTGATCGATGAGCGTATAGACTTTCTGCATCGCCGCCGACTTGCCGATCAACTTGCCGAACGACTCGCGCGACACATCGCCATCATCCGGCCCCGACTCTCCGCGACGCGCATGACACTCTTCGACCGCGCGCTCCACGGCCGCGCACAGCCGCGCGCCATCGGGCGGCTTCGCAAAATAATCGAGCGCGCCCTCCTCGCGCACGGCTCTCAACGCCGATTCGATTGAGGCTTCGCCGCTCATCAAAATCACGCCGATCTCCGGGTGATGCGCGCGAAGTTCGCGCAGCAGCGCGAAGCCGTCGAGACCACGCGCGAGCACATCGGCGACGACGACCGCCGGACGAAACTCCGCGACGCGCGCAAGCCCCGCGTCGCCATCCGCCGTCGCGTCAGTCTCAAAACCGCAACCGGCCAGAGCCGCGCGCACGCTCTCGCGCACAGCCGGATCATCATCGACAATGAGCACGCGCCCCGTAGTCATCTCAAGCAGTTTATCACACACAATGCGCGCGCTTCTTCGTGACCAGACACTAATGATGTGCACGAGCATCTTGGGATCAAAGGCCTGACCAACCGATGCCCTGCTTCCCCTTTGCGACTCCAGCGTCTTTGCGTGATGATTCCTCACGCAAAGACGCTGGAGTCGCAAAGGAAGAAGTTAGGTTGATGTGCTGGTGGATTCCGGGATTCGCGTGAAATAGTTCGCGATGGCCTGCGCGAGCGCGTTGGTAGTGGTCTCGTTGGGCCGGACGTGGACGCGCAAGCCGTACTCTTCGGCGGCGGCGGCAGTCACGTCGCCGATGCAGGCGACGATGGTCTCGCCAAGGATGAATTTGAGATCGTTCGCGTCGAAGAGTTGCGCGAAGTTGCGCACTGTTGATGCGCTCGTGAAGGTGACGCAATCGATTGCGCCCCCTGCGAGCAGGGCCTCCACGCGCGCGCGCTCGTTCGTGTGCGGCGCGACCGTGCGATAGGCGGCGACAGCGTCAACGCGTGCGCCTGCGGCTTCGAGAGCGCGTGGCAAAAAGTCGCGCGCCACAGCCGCGCGCGGGATGAGGAAGTTCAGCCGGTCGAACTTGTCCCTTCCGCCGACGTAGCCTTCGAGCGCGGCGAAGATTCCTTCGGCCTTCGACTGCTGCGGCACGACATCGACGTGCACAAACGCCTCGCTCAGACGCAGCGTGGTGGCCTCGCCGATGGCGCAGACGCGTAGATCGTCCAGATCACTCACGTCACGACCGAGCGCACGGAAGCGACGCAGGAAGAACTCGACGCCGTTCGTGCTCGTGAAGATGAGCCAGTCGTAGCCGAAGAGATTTTCTATCGCTTGATCTAGCGGCTCGTAGGATTCCGGCTCGACGATCTCGATGGCCGGGCACGAGATGACGCGCGCGCCGTAACGCTCAAGCGCGGCGGCGAACTCCGCCGACTGCGCCGCCGCGCGTGTATTCAAAACGGCGCGACCTTCGAGTGGTCTCGTCGTGGCGTATTGATCGGAAGTCTCCATCGCGTTTGCGGTTGTGAGGAGCGAGATCAACTCTACAATGTCGCGAGTAGTTCGTCCGCGCCTTGTTCGCGAAGTCGTCCGGCGAGTTCTTCGCCCGCGCGTGCGGCGTGCGAGGTGTCGTCTTCAATCGTCTCGCGGATGATGCGCCGGCCACCTGCGACGAGGGCTTCGAGACGAAGACGCGAGCCCGCGACCGTCGCGTGCGCGGCGATGGGCACTTGGCATCCGCCGCCGAGCGCGAAGAGCAGAGCGCGCTCCGCCGTGCAAGCCGCGCGCGTCGGCTCGTGTTCGAGGAGCGAGACGAGTTCGTTCGTCTCACTATCTCTCAAGCGTGTCTCGATGCCGAGCGCGCCCTGACCGACGGCGGGCAACATCTCCATCGTTTCGATTGATGCGCTGATGCGATCCTCAAAGCCGAGTCGTCGCAGACCGGCCGCGGCGAGAATGATCGCGTCGTACCAACCCGCGTCCAATTTTCGTAGTCGCGTATCGACGTTGCCGCGCAGGTCTTTGATCTCAACGTCGGGCCGCAGGTGTTTGAGTTGCGCCAGACGACGCGGGCTCGATGTGCCGACGATTGCGCCCGCACGAAGCGAACGGATCGATGCTCCATCTCTTGCCAAGTCCGCGCGGAGGATGAGCGCGTCGCGTGGGTCTTCGCGTTCGGTGATGGCGGCGATGTGGAGACCTGCGGGCAGCGTCGTCGGCAAATCTTTGAGCGAGTGGACGGCGATGTCGATCTTCTCGGCGAGCAGGGCCTCTTCGAGTTCTTTGGTGAAGACGCCCTTGCCGCCGATGACCGAGAGCGGCACGTCGCGCATCGCGTCGCCCGAAGTCTTGAAGATTTCGATCTCAACGCTCACGCCCGGTCGCAACGCTTCAAGCGTTGATCTGGCCCACTCCGCCTGCCACAGCGCGAGCCGCGAGCCGCGCGAACCGATGGTGAATTGATCTTTCATGTGTGGAAGACAGAGGTTAGAGATGAGAGCTTAGAGATCGGTAACAAAGCATCCAAGTTTTTTCTGATCTCTAGCCTCCGATCTCTAACCTCTGCATTATTCATCCAGTTTGAAACTGTCGCGCCACGCGCGCACGTCCTCTTCCTGTCCGGTCTCGTGCGCGCGGCGCAGGCGCGTGATGACGGGGTGCGCGATCTTGTTGACGGTTGAGGCGAGCAGGCCCTCGACGGCCTTCTCCTGTTCCGGCGAGAGCGCGCCGAGGCGTGGGCGTTGACGTTTGAACTCCTCGCGCGCGATCTCGTGCAAACGCTCGCGCAAAGCGGTGACGGTCGGCCCTAGATCGAGTGAACGCAGAGCCTGTTGGAACTGCATCACCTCGCTCTCGACGATCAACTCCGCGCGCTCAGCCTCCTTCTCGCGCTCGCGTATGTTCGAGGCAATGACGGCTTCCAGATCGTCTATATCGAAGACGAAGAGGTTGTTGATCTCGCCGACACGCGGATCGACGTTGCGCGGCACGCTGATGTCGATGTAGAAGGCGGGCCGGTTGCGTCGCTCCGAAGCGGCGGCGCGGGCCATCTCTGTAGTGATGACGAAATCGGTCGCGCCGGTCGAGACGATGATCACGTCCGCCTCTGCGAGTCGCATGGGGAGATCATTGAAGTCGAGAGCCTCGCCGGAAAATTTCGCGGCGAGCATTTCGGCGGAGGCGAGCGTGCGATTGGCGACGAGGATGCGCGACGCGCCCGCGCCCGACAAATGCTGCGCGGCCAGTTCCGCCATCTCGCCCGCGCCGACGAGCATGACGGTTGCGCCTCTCAGCGTGCCGAAGATTTTTTTGCCCAGCTCAACCGCCGTGTAACTGATCGAGACTGCGGAGGAAGCGATCCCCGTCTCGTTGCGCACGCGCTTGGCGACGTGCAACGAGTGATGGACGAGTTTGTGCAGGATGCGTCCGGCCGTGCCCGCGCTGACGGCGAGCGAATAAGAGTGACGCACCTGTCCGAGTATCTGCGGCTCGCCGACGACCATCGCATCGAGCGAAGAGGTGACGCGAAACATATGGCGCACCGCCGCGTCTTCGACGTGCGTGTAGAGATGTTGATGGAAAAAATCCTGCGGGATGCCTCTCACCTTGCTCAAGAATTCTGTGATGTGAGACGCGCCTGCTGCCGAGTCGATGTTGCCCGTCGAAGCCAAGACCTCGACGCGGTTGCAAGTCGAAACGATCAGGCCCTCGCTGATCCGCTCGCCATCCACAAGCGCGTGCAAACTCTCAGCGCACGCCTCATCAGAGAACGCGAGCCGCTCGCGCACCTCGACAGGCGCGGTCTTGTGATTGAGCCCGATGAGAACAATGGACATAAAGCGAAAGTATGAACGATGAACGCAGAACGATGAACGGAAAGGCAAAAATCTTTACTTCATCATTTCGTGCTCATCTTTCATCGTTCATCCGAAGACGTGATAGCCGCCCATCATGCGCGTGCCGAGGAACGTGAAGAGGACGAGTGCGAAGCCGACGACGCCGACCCACGCGGCACGACGCCCGCGCCACTGCGCGCGATAGTGAATCATCGTCAAATAAAGCATCCACGTGAGCAGCGCGAAAATCTCCTTCGGATCGTTGTGCCACATCCGCCCGCTACGTTGCGACGACCAGATGACGCCCGTGATGATGCCGAGCGAGAGCAGCGTGAATCCGATCCCTGCGGCGGTCTGCCCGATGTCGTCCACAGTTGATAGTGATGGCAGGCGATGGAAGAACGAGCTGAAGGTCTTAAGTTTCAACTCGCGCTCCTGCCACAAGTACATCAGGCTCGCAGCGAAGACGACGAAGAAGGATGCGTAAGCGAAGATCAGCAACGTCGTGTGAATGGGAAAGAGCCACGCGGCGACTCCGTCCGTGACGTTCGATGCCGCAGGGCCAGTCGTCGCCCCCGGTCGCACGACGACCGCCGCCGTGACGAGGAACGCGGCGAGCGGCATCGTCAGCACGGCCAGCGCGTTGATGTGATAGCGCAGCGACGCGATGCCGTAAGCGATGACGAGCGTCCACGCGAGGAACGAGAGGGTCTCGCGAAAACTATAGAGTGGGTAGTGGCCGAAGGCTGCCCAGTCGGCGGCGAGCGCGGCGGTGTGCGCGGCGAAGCCAAGGGCCAGCGAGACGTTCGCCGTGCGGTCGGCGGTGCGTCGCTTGTTGACGAAAGCAAGAATCGCGTGGATGGCCGCGACGGCGTAAAGACCGAGCGCGGCGAACAGGAGGAGTCTCATCTGCGCCTCTAAAGTTATGAACGGCTCAACGCGTCGATTCTAGTTGAAGGGCTAAAGCGCAGCAAGGACGCCCCGCCGCAGCGCCATGTTGATACGCGCGCGCAGACGTGCGAAACTTGCGCGCGAAGGGACAGCCTCAAGAAACGCACAACCGAACCCGACCGTCATGCCGACACGCGACGAAGCATGGGAACTGCTCTGCGAGTACACGAAGGGCGAGAGCCTGCGCCGTCACGCGCTCGCCGTCGAGACCGCGATGCGCGCCGCCGCGCGTCGCTATGGCGGCGAAGAGGCGGACATTGGCGAGTGGGGGATGACGGGCCTCCTTCACGACTTCGACTACGAGATGTTCCCCACCGCCGACGAACACCCTTACAAGGGCGCGACGATCATGTGCGGGCGCGGCTACCCAGACCACATCATCCGCGCGATCATGGGGCACGCCACCTACACCGGAGTCCCGCGCGACACGCAGATGGCGAAGGCCCTATTTGCGACCGACGAACTCTGCGGCTTCCTCGTCGCCTGCGCGCTCGTGCGACCGACGAAGAGTCTGGACGACTTGGAAGTCTCTTCAGTGAAGAAGAAACTGAAAGACAAAGCCTTCGCGCGCACAGTCAACCGCGACGACATACATCAAGGCGTCGCCGAACTCGGCGTCCCGCTCGAAGAGCATATTCAGTTCGTGATTGACGCGCTCAGACCTGTGCAGGAAGAGATCGGGTTGAACAGCCTATAAGAATCAGGGAAGACTTGAATTGCCTATTGATCTAATTGTCGAATTGGGTCTGCGCAGCACGATGGCGGGGGCGGCGGATGAACTAGGTGTCGTTTGGCTAGAACTGCCCCTGCGAAGAGCGCGCTGGATGTAAGGAGCAAAGAGAACAGCACGGTTATAGTGGCTTGTAGTTTTCGCCTGCGGGCAGTGTGACGATAGACGAAGATCGTCACGCAGATGATCGCAGCAAGGGGCAGGATAAGAGTCGCGGCGACGAGCAAGTCAGTTGAGGCGGGACGCATGGTCGAAACGAACAGCAAATAGATGAGAAGCACACAGAGCCCCGCGCCTACTACAGTGGCGACGAGCGACGCGATGATGAGCAACTTCCAGCGCAAGCGTGTACGTGCCTCTTTTGTCTGTGTGGGTCGCTTGGAACGAGGATGACGAAGAGCGGAAACGTCGAAAGGATAGCAGGAAAGCCGTGAATCGTGAATCGTAAATCGTGAATGGTCGTCGCTGACAGCCGAACTTGAGAGTCGGTATGACGAGCGTCGATCACTCCGGCACGATTTTCGATTTTCGATTGACGAAAAAATGGTTGCCAGAAGCACACTTCTTTACCTGTCGCGGCAGGAAGGTCTCAAGGACTTCGCGACGAAGTTTCGTCCATTCAAGCGTCTGACGACGCGCTTCGTCGCGGGCGAGAACATCGATCAAGCGGTCGAAGCGATCCGCGCGATCAACGCGACGGGCGCGACCGCCTCGTTCGATCACTTGAACGAAGGCGTGACGCGCGCCGACGAGACCGAGGGCGAGGTGCGCGAGTACAAACAGGTACTCGCGCGTATCGATGAGGCGGGCATCAAGTCGAACGTCTCGATCAAGCTGACGCAGTTCGGGCTCGCCATCGATCCTGAGTTGTGCTATCGCAACGCGCGCGCGGTGGTCGAAGAGGCTCAGCGTCGCGGCAACTTCGTGCGCGTGGACATGGAACAGTCGGCGGTGACGCAGGCGACCATCGACATCTTCAAGCGGCTGCGCGCCGAGTTCGATCTCAACACCGTCGGCATCGTCCTTCAATCGTACCTGCGACGTACATCTGCTGACGTGCAAGACCTGCTCAAAATCCCCGCGCGCATACGCCTGTGCAAAGGCGCGTACAACGAGCCGCCGGAGGTGGCCTTCCCTGATAAGAAGGACGTGGACGCGAACTACGTCGCGCAAATGAAAGTTCTGCTTTCGTCCGGCGTCTATCACGGCATCGCGACGCACGACGAGCGCATGATCGCGGCGACCGTCGAGCACGCCGAGCGCGAGGGCATCGCGAAAGAGGCGTTCGAGTTTCAGATGCTCTACGGCATACGTCGCGATCTACAGGTTCAGCTCGCGCGCGAAGGCTATGGCCTGCGCGTCTATGTGCCCTACGGCAAGACGTGGTATCCATACTTCATGCGCCGGCTCGCTGAGCGGCCCGCGAACGTGTGGTTCATCTTGAAGAATATGTTGAAGGGGTGAGGGCCCGCGCGGATCGATCCATCTGACTAATTACGAAGAAGTGTTGAGATGAACGGTTACTTCTGGATAATCTGGACGGTGCTGGGACTCGTGCTGATGATTGCCGAAATCTTCACGCAGGGCTTCGTGCTGCTCTGGTTCGGCGTCGGCGCGCTCTGCGCCGCGCTCGCAGACTTCGTCGGTCTCGGCTACCCACTTCAGTTCCTCGTCTTCTTCATCGTCTCCGTCGGGCTCACCGCCGCGTCGCGCACTATCTTCGCGAGCCACTTCGCACGCAGCAACGAAGGCGCGGGCTTGAAGACCGGCATGGACTCTCTGCCCGGCAAAGTGGGCACGGTTGTCACTTCGAGTCGCGGCTCGATGCACGAGGGCGCGGTCAAAGTCTTCGGCTCGACTTGGACGGCCTACCCGGATGAAGGCGAGCCGCCGCTCGAAGCGGGCGACCGCGTCGTCGTCGAACGCATACAGGGCGCGTCGATCTACGTGCGCCGTTTCGACGGCTCGCGCAACTGGCGCGGCGGAGAGTTGACCGACGGAAGCGAAACGCCACGCGCCTGATCAAACGATACTCACCGGCCCACAAACAACTTCAACTACAGACCGGCCACTCTCAACATCAGTCGTGCTGCATCGACAGCACACAAAAGCGACGGGGCTTGCGCATCTCTCGCAGGCCCCGTCGCTTCTGCGTGTGATTGAAAGTGACTTACTTCTTCCGGCCACCGCCCGAAGATTTCTTCGCGCCGCCACGCGGGCCACTCGAAGATTTTTTCGCGCCGCCGGAAGATTTCTTCGCTCCCCCACGCGTGCCGTTCGCTGCGCTGCGTGCCGTGTCGGCGACAGCTTTCGTCGCGCTGCCCGCGGCTTTCGCGGTCGTGCGCGCGACTTTCTTCGCTGCGCTCGTTGCGCTGCTTGCAGCGCCGCTCGCTGACTTCGCGGACTTGCTCGCGCCGCCGCGCGAACGACGCGACGCGGATGAAGACGAAGAGCTGCGCGACTTGCCACTCCCGCTCGGACGGATCATGTCGGCCGCCGTCGGGCTCACGCCTTCGACGGTCGTCGCGGCGGTATCGAGCGCGGCGCTCGCCAAGCCTGACGCGCGATCCGCAACCTCGCTCGCAACACCCGTCACACGATCCCACGCGCCGCCAAGTGCGCCGGTCGCCGTGTCAACCACTCCCTTGCCACCCTTGCCTCCGCTACCTTTACGTTTCTCAGCCATGCGATCTTTCCTCCTGTCACTCGATGGAATCTCAAAAACAATGAGTCGAATGTTTGCGCTCAGTGTACATGAAAACGCGCGCGAGCGACGCAGCTTTTTTAGAAACGATGAAGGATGAACGATGAAATAAGAGCAGTCCGTCTTCACTTCATCCTTCATCATTCTGCTCAATGACGACTCTGCGCGCCGAGTTGTTGCAACAACTCGCGCACGGCGGCGTCGAGTTGCGAATCGCGACCCGATAGAGTCTCGCCGATGGGCCGCGTCACTTGAACGTCAACGGGGCGCGGGTGAAGCTCCATGTCCGCGCCGCTCGTGTCCGTGATCTTGGCGCGCGGCAGTCGCACGGTCGAGCCGTCGATCAGAGACTGATTCCAAGTGAAGATGATCCAACCGGCCGTCGGCTCGCCGACGACCTTGCCGAGCTTGAGCGCGCGATAGCCTTCGGTGAAGTCTTCGGCGTCGGAGAGCGAGTGCTGATTCGTAACGAGGATCGTCGGCAGCTCAAGCGAGCGTTGGCCGAGCACTGTGCGCGCGGGCACGGGCGTCTGGTCGCGCTCGGTCATCGTCAGGTAGCCGCGACGCGCAAGCACGTCGATAGCATAGACGTTGACGAAGCCGCCGTTGTTGTTACGCACGTCAACGACGACGCCTTCGCGCAGGTGATTCGCCGCGTCCAAGTCGATGTAGAGCTGCGCGAGCGAAGCCGAGCCCATGTCGAACATATGCACGTAGCCGAGCCGCCCGTTGCTCACGCGCTCGACGTAGGCGCGATTCTCCTCGACCCACTTGCGATAAAGCAGGGCCTTCTCGGTCGCAGTGTTGACAGGGCGCACGGCGATCTCGCGTCTGTTCGCACCGTCGGCCGACGAAGAGACGTTGAGCAAGACGCGACGATTGATCTTGTAGCTCAGCAACTCGTCGAGGTTCGTGCGCCCGTTCAACTGCACGCCGTCCACGGCCAGCAAATAGTCGCCGACCTTGACCGTGCGCGCGAGATCGACGGGCGCGAGCGGAATGATTTCACTGATCCTTAGTCGCCCATTCTTCTCATACTCCGCGCGGTCGAAGCGCACGCCGAGCCGGCCCGTCGAAGTTCCCGTGCCTGCCGACATCGGCGCGGAGACGCCGCTATGCGAAGAGTTCAACTCGCCGACCATCAACTGCAAGAGGCGACGCATCTCGTCGGGCGTGCGCGCGCCTGCGATCCTCGGCTCGTAGTCGGCGCGCACCTGCTCCCAGTTCGCTCCGTGAAACTGCGGATCATAATAGTGATCGCGCAGATACGACCACGCTTGTTGGAAGACCTCCATCTTCTCCTTCGAGAAATCCACGTCCATCTCTGCGCTGACGGCGAGCGGGCGCACGCGCCCTTCGAGATTGACGACCGAGAGGCGGCCCTGATCGATGAAGTAAATCTCTTTACTATCAGGCGAGAACTGCGCCAGCCCCTTGCCGCCGGGTGTCGAGGTCAACTGCTTCGCCACCGCAGGCTCGCGCGCCAACTCGTCGAGCGAATAGACGTACAAATTCTCCTGCCCCGCGACGAAAGCGATCATCGCCACCCACTTCCCGTCCGGACTGATCGTGTGGTAGTTCACGTCCAAGCCGGTCGGCAGCAAACTCAAACGTCGTCGGAGGCCCTCGAAGACAACATAGACATTCTTCGTCGCCTTCTTATCATTCGCGTTCGCGCCCGTCGGTGAAGGCGAAGGCGACGCGTTTGGAGAAGCTGATGGTGTTGGTGATGGTTCAGTCTGCGGCGGCTGCGTGCGCTCGCGCTGATCTTCGCGTTGATTCGGTGTGACGGTGCGCGGCGTCTCTTCGCGGAAGAGATCGCGGAACTGATCTTCGCGGAAGCGCGGCGTGCGCGGAATGAGATCGACGCGCGCCAGTTGGCCCGACTCCGTGCGCTGGTTCGTATCGAGCAGGATGAACGTGCCGTCTGGACTCCAAGAGACCGTGTTGACGCCGGTGTTCGCAAGGAAGCTGACGGGCTGGCCCGCGCCCTGCGCGCCACCATCGGCGCGCGCGACATGGACGTTGCGGAACGAACGGCTCTCGAATGGCACGAACGCGATCCATTTGCTATCTGGCGACCACGTGAATGGCCTATCGCCGATGATCGGCGGACGGTCGAACGTAGCCGTCGCAACCGTGCGCTGATCTTTTGTCGCAAGGTTCAACACGCGCAACTCGCGGCTTGCGCGTTCGTATGCGATCCATTTTCCGTCGGGCGAATAGCGCGGGCTCGCGTCGGCTTGCTGATCGCGCGTGAGTTGCGTCTCCGCATTGGCTGCGAGGTCGTACTGAAAAATGTGCGCCGCGCCGTCGCGGTCGGAGGCGTATGCGACGCGGCGACTATCGGGCGACCAGTTGAGCTCAGACTCTTCGCCCGCCGTGTTGGTCAAACGCTGCGCGTCGCCTCCGTCCGCCGCCGAAGCGGCGAAGACTTCGCCGTGGACGACGAAGGCCACCTTCTTGCCATCGGGCGAGAGCGCGAAGTCTTGAATTTGATCCGAGAGGCGCAAGTGATCGATGGCTGCTCCGGCGGGCGCGCCGCGTCGCGCGATCTGCACTTCGCTCGCGCGCTCGCTCGCCGTGTCGAGTTTCCAGATGCGGAAGTCGCGCTCGAAGACGATCATCCGTCCGTCGTAAGAAGCATTCGCCCAGAGCACGCGCCCGTCTGTAAACTTCGTCACCTGTCGCGCGGGCTGACCGGGCGCGCGTTTCCAAAAGTTCTGCGCGCCGCTCCTGTCCGAGACGTAATAGATCGTCCGGCCGTCCGCGCCCCATTGGGGCCACATCTCTTTCGCGTTGCCATCTGTGATGCGCTCGTAAGCGGCGGGCGCAGCGTTCGAGTCAACGTTACGCAGCACCCAGATTTCCGCTTCGTCGAGATGACTATGGCCCTTGCGCCACCACTGAGCGGAAGACGTGCCGCGCGCGGTGAAAGCGATGGAAGAATTGTCGGGCGAGACCGAGGAAAAGAACTCGTTGGTGTAACGATCCGCGCTCACCTGCATCGGCGTGCCGCCTTCGCTTGAGACGCGCAGGATGTCGTTCATGCCGGAGATGTCGCGGCTCGTCGAGGTGAAATAGAGCCAGCGACCGTCGCGCGACCAGCCGTCGAGCAACTCGAATGCGTCATCAAAAGTGATGCGCTTCAAGTCGCCCGTGTCGAACGTCAAAACATAGATGTCGCCGTTGCCTGTGCGCGTCGAGGTGAAGGCCAGTCGCTTGCCGTCGGGCGAATAGACGGGTCGCGATTCGGTGGCCGGATGCGAGACGAGCAGGCGAGCCTCGCCGCCCGCCGCCGGGACAGTCCAGATGTCGCCGCCGGAGACGAAAGCGATCTCGGAACGATCGGGCGAGATGGCCGGATCGGAAAAGTATGGCACTGATGCGACTGTGTTCGACGAAGAGGGCGCGGCGATCTGCGTGTCTTGCGCGCGCGCAACTGTTCTGAAGATCGCGAACGGAGCGAGCAGCGTGAGCGCGAGTAAGATCGCGCAAGGGATTCTCAAGGAAGGCATTCGTTTCTCCATTCGTCTATCACTGCCTGAGCATCGATTGTCTCAGCGTGACAGCCGATTCAAGTCTTCGTGTTGAAGAAAAGTCTTGCGTTGAATTACGGTGGACGAAATATAGCAGACGCTTGCGGTCGCGCGCTCAGAATTTTTTCACGCGCGACAACACGCCTTGCCACGCTCGCGCCCGCAATGCTACTTATCCTCTCATCCATGTCGCGCGTCCTGCTCATCTTCATCGACGGTCTCGGCATCGGCACGCGCTGTAGCCACAACCCGCTCGCGCGTTTGGGCCATGAAGCCTCGCCGCTCGCCGTCTTTGAAAACGAAGAGCCGGAGATGCCCTTCAATGGTGTGTTCGCGCGCACCGATGCGTGTCTCGGCGTCGAGGGCCGACCGCAGAGCGCGTCGGGTCAGACGACGATCCTGACGGGCACGAACGCGCCCGCCGCGCTCGGCTACCACAAGCAGGGTTTTCCTAACGCGCAACTTCGCGAGATCATCAACGACAACTCGATCTTTCTACAACTGAAGCGAGCCGGGATCGAAGATGCGACTTTCGCCAACGCCTACTCTCCACGATTCTTTCACAAGCGACCGCGTTGGGTCTCGGCGACGACCACTGCGGTCGAAGCTGCGGGCCTTCCCTTCCGCACGCTCGAAGATTTGCGCGCCGGTCGGGCCGTCTATCAGGACTTCACGAATCAGATGGTGATCGAAGCGGGCTTCGATGTTGAGACGCGCACGCCCGAAGAGGCTGCGGAAGTTCTCGCGTGTGTCGTCTCTGAAAATCGCTTCACGCTCTACGAATATTTTCTAACAGATCGGGCCGGCCATGCGCAGGACGAGTCGGCTGCGCTCTCGATCCTCGCAAACCTCGCGCGCTTCGTTCGCGCCGTCGTCGCGCGCGTCGATCTCGAAGAGACGACCGTCGTGCTCACGAGCGATCACGGCAACATCGAAGACCTGAGCATACGCAACCACACGCGCAACCTCGTGCCTACACTCGCGTTTGGTGAACAACGCGAGCGCGTGCGCCGAGAGGTGCGCGATCTCTCGCACATCACGCCGACGATTCTGCGAATGCTTTCCGCGTAAAGGGCCACACACGCATGAGCCGAACTGCTGCAGGCGACACGGCGCGAGACGAAATGCCGACACGCTCTACAGAAAACGATCAGGGCCCCTTCCCGAAGAATGATCCGCGCGAGGTCTTCGGCTGGAAGGTTTACGACTGGGCAAATTCCGCCTTCTCGACCACGGTCGCCGCCGTCTTCCTCGGCGAATATACGACGCGCCTCGCGCAGAAGGCTGTCGGCGAGAACGGCGCGGTCTTGAGTCTCGGCGGATGGAATTTGATCACGGCGAAATCTTTCTTTCCCTTCTGCGTCGGCGCGTCGGTCTTTCTGCAAGTCTTCTTCCTGCCCATGCTCGGCTCGCTCGCCGATTACACGAATTTGAAGAAGCGACTACTCGGTGCGTGCTGTTACCTCGGCGTCGCCGCGACGTGTTTGATGTTCTTCGTCACGGGGAAACTCTACGTCGCGGGCGGCCTGCTCTTCATCGTGGCGAACCTGAGCTTCGGCGCGTCGAACGTCTTCTACAACGCGTTCCTTCCAGAGATCACGACCGAGGATCAACGCGACAAAGTTTCCAGTCGCGGCTTCGCCTACGGTTATCTCGGCGGCGCGTTGCTGCTCGCACTCAATCTCGCGCTCGTGCTCTCCGCATCGCGACTCGGCATCTCTGACGCGCTCGCCGTGCGTCTCTCGCTCCTCTCGGCGGGCCTGTGGTGGGGCGGCTTCGCCATCATCACCTTCACGCGTTTGCGGACGCGCGCGGCTGAGCGCGTCATGCCTCACGGACGCAGCTACGTGACAATCGGCTTCTCGGAATTGGGCCGGACGTTTCGCGAGTTGCGGAGACTCAAGCACACGCTCAAATACTTGGTCGCGTACCTCTTCTACAACGACGGCATACAGACCGTGATCAGCATGGCGTCGGTCTTTCTCGCGCAGGAGTTGTTCGTCGCGCGCGGTGTGGAAGCAGACTCAACGTTTCTCATCGGCATCTTTTTGATGGTGCAGTTCATGGCGATCTTCGGCGCGCTACTCTTCGAGCGAGTAGCAAAGTGGATCGGCACGAAGCGGGCCATCGTTGTCTCGCTCGTCATCTGGGCGGGGATCGTCATCTATGCCTACGGCTATTTGCAGACGACGGCGCAGGCGTGGGTGCTCGCCGCCTTCATCGCCGTCGTGCTCGGTGGCTCGCAGGCCCTCTCGCGCTCGCTCTTCTCGCGCATGATCCCGGCGGGGCACGAGTCTTCATTCTTCGGGCTCTACGAGATTTCCGAGCGCGGCACTTCTTGGATGGGGCCACTCGTCTTCGGGCTGATCGTCAGCACGACGAACTCATATCGCCACGCGATCCTCTCGCTCATCGTCTTCTTCGTCGTCGGCTTGGTAATTTTAGTTCTCACCGACACCGACCGCGCAACGCACGAGGCAGGCAACTACCTACCAGAAGAGATCGGCGAAAAAGTTTAAGAGTGGCCCGCGACTTTTTTGGCGCGTTGTGGATCGGCGGCGCGTTCGAGACAGGCGCGTGAGCAGTAAACGTGTGCCGAGCCGCGATGAGTGAGGGCGCGCGAGGTTGGAAGCCATGTGCCGCAGGTCTCGCAGCGCAGGAGCTTCTCGCCCGCGCGACTCGCACGTCGCGTCGCGGCAACTGAAGGATCGTCCGTCGAGAGATTACGCGCACTGCGCACGAAGCCGAGGACGCGCCGCGCGGTGGCGATGTAGGGCCTGAGTCGCCAGTAGAACATGAAAGCGACGAGCGCGAAGACGGCGAGCAGGAACAGATACTTCATTCACTTGCCGCCCTTCGCGGCGTTCTGCGACTGCGCTTGTTGCGCGCGGAGGCTGCTCAAATAGTTGTTGTTGGGATTCACCTTCTCAAGCTCGGAGATACGTTGCGCAGCCTCCTGCGTCGCACCTGTGGCGAGAAGCGCGGCGGCAATATTCTGGAGGGCCATCTCATGACTCGGGTCTTTGGCGAGAGACTTGCGATACTCGTCGATAGCGCGTCGCGGATCGGAAGGCGACGCGAAGTAGTAGGTCATGCCTAGAAGCGCGTGGAGATTCGGATCGTCGGGCTTCGCTTCGAGCGCGCGCTGGTAGTAGGCGCGCGCTTCTTCATACCTCTTCGCGTCGCCGTTCTGTGCGAGCGCAAAGTGCGCGTTGCCGAGGAGCAGAATGGTCTGATACTTCTTCGGGTCGGACTTCTCCGCGCGCTTGAGCAGACGGATCGCTTCGGGCATGAGCGCGGGCACGCCCTGCGCGAGCGAGTACACGTAAACGCCCTGACCGACCTGAAGCTGATAGTCGCCATCATCTGAACGCGCGTCGGCCTTCGCAATGAGATCGTGAATCTCTTGCACGGAAGGCATCGCAGGCGTGGAAGGATCAGACGCAGACTGTTGTGCCGGCCTGCCGGAATCCTTCGTGGCCTCCTGCGCGCCGGACTTGGCGCGGGCCAGTTCAGCGCGCAGCGAGTCGAGTTCCTTGCGGTTGGCGGAGTTGGCGAAGAGGAAGCCCGCGAGCGCGCCCGCGAGTAGCCCGACGAAGGCGTAGAGGATTTTCTGTCCGTTCACGAAGAGCCTTCCTCTGTGTGTGTGACGACTGAGAGACTAGCGAAAGGAGGTGTTAGAGACGGACGCGCGCCCAGTCGCCGACGGCGAAGTGGCGCATCTCGCGTGCATCAATGACGACGTGCGCCCGCGCTCAAGTCTTCGACTCGTCGTCATCGTTCGTCGAGTGTGATAAAGGCAGATCGCCCATGCGTCGTCGTTCGGGCGGATCGCTCGTGCGGCGACGGGGGCCCACGCCGCTCGTGCGGCGGTCGATCATGCCGGGCGGGAGTTGCTTGCCGTGGACGGCTTCGCTGAGGATGCGCGTGATCTCCTGCGAGAGCGTGCGGTGCTCGGCGGCGGCGCGTCGCTGCAAAGTCTCTTTGAGATCGCGCGGGACGTATGCCCCGATGAAGACTCCTTTGCGGTTGACCATGCGTCTCTCGTGCCTTCCTCGTTTAGAGTTTTTAACGAGCGTGCGAGGCGTGTCGTGCTTTCAGAGTGGGACGAAAATTATGCTTGGTGAGAGCAGGTCTGTAAGCCGAATCCTGTACCCCGCACTTTCGCGCGAGGCGGCGATCATTCATCTAGCCCGGCTGTTGCCAGACGGGTCGAGCGACCTACCCGGAGGTCGTAGCGCGCGAACTTTCGTTCGCGCGACTTCGGGCGAGCAGCCCTATGTGACGCCTCCCTATTTGGTCTTGCACCGCGAGGAGTTTGCCCAGCCGCGCAAGTGTCGCCACGCGCGCTGACGGTCTCTTACACCGTCGTTTCACCCATCACCCGTTGCGCTGCGTTTTCACGCAGGGCCCGTTGGCTGGTCTGCTCTCTGTTGCACTTGTCGTCACGCGAAACGTCTCGTTGGCTCGGAAGCCGTCGAATAATTTCGCGCGCCCCGCCGTTAGCGGGCTCGCTGCCCTGTGGTGTTCGGACTTTCCTCCCCTCCCGCCGCGAAGCGGAAGCGGCGACCGCCCGACCTGCTCTCACGCAAGACCCGCCGATTATAGCAAACCACCGTTGAACGGGCACAGCCGCAGAGACGTATTAACGAGCGACCGCCTCAACATGGATTTGATTTGCACTGTAAGTTGTGCCGTCTCAGTTTTCATGTGCGACTGAAAAGAGGTGAGAACGATGGTGAATAGAATGATCTGGTTTGAGCGCAAGTTTGAATTCGGGCTTCCAGTGTGGATGCTGCCGAACGTGATCGAGCGACTGCGCGGCACGCCCGCGCGCGTCGATGAACTAACGCGTGGACTCGCGGCCGACGTGCTCGCGCGACGCGACGGCGAGCGTTGGTCGATACAGGAGCACGCCGGCCACCTCGTCGATCTCGGCTGGCTCGACATGGCGCGCGTTGAGGACTTCAGGGCCGGTCGCGACGCGCTCACCGCCGCCGACGTGGAGAACCGCAAGACGCACGAGGCGCGACACAACGCGCGCAACTTCGCGGAGCTGCTCTCGCAGTTTCGACGCGAGCGCGGCGAGTTCGTCCGTCGCCTCGAAGCCTTCGACGACGAGACAGCCGAGCGCATTGCGCTCCACCCGCGCATCAAGCAGCCGATGCGCGTCGTCGATTTTGCATTCTTCGTCGCGGAGCATGACGATCATCACGTCGCGGCGATCACCGGGTTGATCAGAAAGTTCGTGAGTTAGAGGCGGGCTCAACCGAAGTATTTGAAGCCGACGCGCAGGCTGTTGAGCGCGGATGCGGGGAGGGCCGCAATGAGCACCCACGTCATGGCGGCGTGCGAGAGCGCGAGGGCGTAGAGATTCGGCGTGCGCTGGTACGCGTAAGCCCAGACGAGGCCACCCGTGAAGGTGGCTACGGTGAGCCACGGGTTCGGCAGGTGCAGCAGCGCGAAGACGAGCGCGGTCAAGAGCACGCTTTTCCAACCCGCACCGAAGACAACTTGCGCACGTCGATTGACGAAGGCTTGCAGCACGTACTGCTGCAAGAGGCCCCACGCCACGCCCCACAGTGGAAAAACGAGCCAGTAAGCCTCGGCCCTCCCACCGCCGATGCGGAAGCGCGCGCCGAACCAGATCCGGCCCCACAACGCGAGCAACACGCCTCCCGCGAGCATCAACGGCAAGAGCACACGACACGCGCGCGCGAAGTTGTCGAAGCGAAAACCGAGTTCGCGAGCGGTCTCGCCCCTCACGCGATGCGAGTAGATCGTCAGCGCGAACGCGAGAGCGACCGGCACGACGAGCAGATACTTACCGAAGCCGAGACTAGCCAGCGCAGCCCACTCCGCGATGAGCGCGGAGACGATGACCGACGCGATCTCCCACAACGCAAGCGAGCGCGATCTCTCGAAAGAGATGGCCGCCTCATCCGACGATGCGACATCGCGCGATGCGTTATCGTCCGCATCTCCTCGTGAAAGTTCTACGCTCCTTTCGCTCATGTTTTCTCTCCACGTCCGTCGCGTGCGAGCGCAGTGCGTTGATCCGCGCGCTCAATGCTCCAAGTCTTCCCACCAATCTTCACGCACGCCGACGTTCTTCGCGCCCGCCTGCACCTTGAAGCGCAGAGGCTTTCCCACGATGCGGAGTCCGGTGATCTGTTTGTCGATCCACTCGTGCGCGGCGAAGACGCTCGCCTCATACTCAGCCTCGCGCGCGGGCAGCGGCGGCGTCTCGAAGGCGAAGCCGTGGTTTGCGCTAACTGCACGACCGGCGGCGAGCACATCGGGCCGCCACTCTCCCGCGCGCCGTCGCGCAACGAAGTGTCCGTCGATATAGAGTTCGACCTCGACGCGCTTGTCCGGGCCAGCTTCGTCAACGACCCAGCCCGACACTTCGCGCTCGTTCGCCACATCGAGCGTGCCGCGCAGACGCGGATTGAAGTGCGCGTATGAGAAAGCCGAGACGAGCGCGACGAGGAAGAGCGTTTCGGTAATCGACTTGCCGATCAAAAATTTCGACAGTCGCTCGCCGCCACGCGCTGTCAGTGAACTTTTCTCATCGTGTGCGGCTGGCCCAACGCGGGACTCTTGATTCGCATCCTTCTCGCCGCTCGCAGACACAGAGAGGCGCGGCGATGCGTGCGTCTCAAGATCGCCGCCGCGTCGCCGCGCCTCAGGTGTGTCGGATGCCAAGCCGAGGAGTCCTTCCGTGCTCGACCCTACTGGTTCTGGTACGTGTTGCCGTTCGTGTCTTGATAGACCCACGTGCGCGTCGTCGAGATGGCCGCGCCCGCCGCGAGGTCAGAGCGCAGTTTCACGGTGACGAGCAACACGGCAGTGTCGCCCGGCGCGAGTTCGGCGACGCGCCACGAGATGCGCTGCGTGCCGTCCGAACCTGTCTGCGTTTCAATGCGCGGGTTGGTCTCGACGACCTGCAGCGCGGCGGGAAGCATCTCCGTGACGCTCAGGTTCTTCGCCAGCCCGCCGCCCTCGTTGATGAGCACGAGACGATAGAAGCTCACGTCGCCCGGAGCAGACTCATCAGTCACTTGCTCCGTTCGCACTCTCACGCGGGGCGCGGCGATAGTCAAGACGGTCGTCGCCTCGCTCGCCGCGCGTGTGCTCTGCATGGCCCGCGCAACGACGTTGTAGGCGAACTGTTGACGGTCGGCGGTCGAGCGCGGAATTTCAACGCGAAGCAAGAGCGGATACTGTCCGCCGCGTGGATCGAGCGCACGCGTCTGCGTCACCACCGGCTCGCCGTCCTGATGCTGGCCGTCGCCGTTCATGTCGGCGTAGATCGTCGCGTTCGGTGCGCCCGGCGCGGTGATGCGCAGGTCGTAGCTCTCCGCGTAGTTGCCGGGGTTGCGCACGACGAAGGGCATATAGATCACGTCGCCCGGCGTGGCGGTGAGGCCGGTGGAGACTGCTTCGATGCGCGCCTTCGGAACGCGACCGACGTTGATTGAGGGGCCATCAAAGTTCGCGGGCACGGGAAGACTTGCGGTACGCATGATGCCGCGACCGACGGGCCGGTTGGCGGCGAGCGCATCGGGCACTGCGCGCAGCGTGAGCTTGATGTCGCGCGTCGCGCTCGAATCGAGATCGCCGAGACTCCACACGGCGGTGCGCGAGGCGTTGTCGTAGAAGAGCGGGAGCGGATCGGAGTTGACCAACTCGAAGTCGGGGCTGAAGACAAAGTCGGCGCGCGCTTGTCTCGCGGCTGCGCTACCGCGATTGTGCACGGTGATGGTCTGCGTGAAAGTCTCGCCGGGTTGGACTGAGTCGCGCGCGACTGCGGACGATCCGGCGAGCGCGGCGGCAACGACGAGCATCGAGGCGTCCGCTACTCTGCTGATCTGGAAGTCAGCCTGCGAGGCGGCGCGGATAATGAACTTGCGTTGTAGTCCGTCGGTCGCGGTCTCGGGCACGCGGATGTTCAAGAGCACATCGAGCGTCTGCCCGCGAGAGAGTTGCGGCGTGACGAGGATCGGCAGGCCCGAATCCTGACCGCCCGAAGCGAGGCTGAACGTCGGCTGGAACTCTGCGGGCAGATCGGTCTCAAGTCGGAACTGATCCTCCTTGTTGCCGGCGTTCGTCACGACGAGCGGGAGTTGTACGCTCTGGCCGGGCGACGCCGCGAGGTTCGCATTGCGCAACGCGAGCGCGAGGTTCGGCACTTGCTTGACGGTGAACGCCGCGCCGCCCTGACTGCCCGGCGAGCTATTCATCACGGGCGGGGTCGTGCTCACAGACTCGGAGGGTTCGGCGCGCGTCGGAACTGGAGTCGCAGTGATCGCAGGTGGATTGTTGCGCGCGATCTCGACGCGGCGAGGGGCCGGTGTCGGCGCGGGCGTTATTGATCGCTGCGGCGTCGGCTGCACGCGCGGCAATGGCGTCGGTCTCAAAGTCGGCTGAGTGTTCTGCGCGATGGAAGGCTGATTGATCGCGCCCTGCGTGGGGCCTGTCACAGGCGGCGTCTGAATACCGCGCGAGTAACGCGGTCGGCGGCCACCCGTGCGTCGCGATGTGGGAACGGGCGTCTGCACGTTGCCGGTGGGCGTTGAAGTTGAAGACGAAGTTGAAGACGGTCGAACTTCGGCGATGAGGGCCGGTGTGCGCGAGGGAGTGGGCGTTGGCGCGGGGGCCGTCGTGCGCGACTGGGCCTGTTGCTGCCGCGCGCCTGTGATTCGATCAACCATGCGCGCTGTTGGTTTCGGCGTCGGCGTCGGCACGGCGGCTGCTTGCTGCGGCACGCGAGCGGTCTGCGTCGCGGGTTGCGGTGCGGGGCGTGTGCCCTCGCTGCTTCCGCGTCGCGCGCTGTCGCGTCGCGCCGACTGCAACTCGCCCTCGTAAATCTCGACGAACGGCGTGTCCTTGATCCCGCGAAGCTGTTGCGCGATCTGCTCGGCGTCGCTGATGCGATTCAAGGCGATGTAGGAGCGGCCGAGCCAGAGCAGCGTGAGATCGTAGATGATGCTGTTCGGGTAGTTCTTCAAAAAGTCTTTGAACGTGTTCGCCGCCTGCTCGTAGCGACCATCGTTATAGAGTTTCTGCGCGCGCGTGAAGACTGCCTGCTCGGCGTCCGAAGGCGTGTCGTCCTGCTGCGCGGCGGCGCGTGCCTGCGCGTTCGCCTTTGCTAAAGCGGGCGCGGTGGGTGCGCAGAGAAAGAGCGCGCATAGGATGAGCACGCAAAATTTATGAGGGGTCATGCGAATTAAAATCCTCCGGTGCGGTGCGTGCGGTCTTCGCCGACTCCCACACCCAAGACTTATCAGTAAACTGGAACGAACGGGATGTTGTGACTCGCGCGGATACGATTCCGGCGCGCGCAAATATACAACCTTAGTCGGCGACGAACAAGACGACAGGAATTTGTGCGTGAAATACAACGCACTCAACGGCGACGGCCAACCTCGATGCGGTCGCCCGGCTGGACGCGCGGGTCTGGAGTCTTACCGTCCTGAATCTCTTGCAGCGCATAATCAGCCGGGACGAGACGGCCGTCCGCGCCCTGTCGAGAAACGGTGACGACCGTCTTCTTGCCCGCCTCTCGCGAGAGTCCGCCTGCGGCGAGGATGGCCTGCGTGAGCGTCAGCCCCTGATGATAGTCCTTCTGTCCCGGCGCTCCGACCTGTCCCGCGATGTAGTAGAACTCCTGCGGTCGCGGCTGCACGTTGATCACGTCGCCGCTCTGGACTAGCTCGCTCATCGCGCCTGAGTCCGAGAGATCGACCGTCTTCGTCCCGCCCGATCCGCGCGAGATGATGACGACACGACCGGCGTCGGCGCGCGGGAAGGCTTCGGCGAGCACGACGTAGAGCGGCACGGCTTCGCGTCGCAAAGTTTTCTGTCCCGGCTGATCGACGAGACCACTGACGAGAACCGTGTGGCTCGTGAAGTCGCGCACGCTGATCTGAAACTGCGCGCGGTCGAAGATACCACGACGCTTCAAGGCGGCGGAGAGGCGCGCACCGATCTCTTCAATCGTCAGGTTCAAAACGGGCACGGGCTCGCCCGCGAGTGGGTAATCAATCGTGCCGTTCGAGAGAACTGTGAAGAGCGTGTAATCCTTTGACATCCCGCCGATGAGCCGTATGTCGAGGATGTCGCCCGCGCCGACGCGGTAGATGGCCGTCGGCGAGACTGCGGCGACCGATGCGTTCGCATTGCTGTTCGACGCGGAGTTGTTCGCGGGAACTTCGGCTTTGATCGGCTGTGGCGGTTCGTACTTCGGCGGAACAGGCAGCGCGCCAACCGTTGGGCCACCGTGAAGCGGCGCGGGCGTCGGCGTCGCATCGGGCAGGGCATCGCTCTTAGCGGGTGGAACTGGGGACGCGGTTTTCTCACCGACTGGAATCGTCGCTGCCGATCCATTCGTCGCTGCTGATCCGTTCGTTGCGGTTGGAGTGCTTGATGCGCTCGGACTGTTCGTCGTCGGGGCCGCCGTGTGATCGCGCTTCTCTTCGAGGGATTGTGTGCGCGGCTCAGTCTTCGTAGAGGGCTTGGTGTCCGTCGAAGACTTCGGATCGGTTGAAGACTTGGCGTCGGCCTTCTTCGCTTCCGCCTTCGCGTCGGGCTTCGACTCCTTAGTCTTCTCGCTCGCGGTCTTCGCGCCGTCGCTCGCAACAGCGTCGTCCTCGACGGGCCCGACCCGTTGCGCCTCGACGCTCGTTGCCGCGCATAGCAGCAGCGCAAGCGCGAACGCGCAATGGACTAGAACTTTACTCATTCGTGCACTCAACTTGTTTAGCGTCGCAGTCACGAGACTTTGGCACGCCGGGCAACGGCGTTCTCCCTCCGTCTCGATCAAAACTTCACATCGACCGCTTGGCGCGCTGACTTCTGCGATTGACCCGCGCCCCTGTGTAGATTAAACGACGAACGCGCCCAGCTTCGCAAAAGTTGTCGGGTGAAATTCGCGCACGCGGCGGGAACGGAGGCGTCGGGTGACATTCACGTTCGGACGTTAGCGACGCTCATCAACGAGTCGCAGCGCGCCCTCGGCAACCTGTCAGGACTGAGACGGAGCAGTCTCATCGACCCGCTTAAAATTGTACCCCTCCGCTTTCCGCGCTGGCAAGGTTTTCGGCGGGAAGAGAGAGGGCCAACGCTCCGTGAAGCGCACGCGCACGATCTCCTCAGCCTCGTCTGCACACGCACACTCAAGACACTCACGCGCCACATCTTGGGCCCCCGCAACGTCGATACCTGCGAGCGCGCGACGCACGCGCGGGATGGCCGACGCCGTCATCGAGAGATCGCGTGCGCCGAGACCCGCGAGGACGACGGCGTAGGCGGGCGTGCCGGCCATCTCACCGCAGATGACGGCGGGGATGCCCGCATCCGTCGCCGCCGAGAGCACGCGGCTGATCGATTGCAGCACCGCCGGGTGAAGCGTGCGAAACCACTCTGCGACCTCGTCGTTGCCGCGATCCACTGCGAGCGTGTACTGGACAAGATCGTTCGTGCCGAGACTGAAGAAATCAACTTCGCGCGCGAGCCTGTCCGCGACGATCACTGCTGCGGGCACTTCAATCATCGCGCCGATCTCAATCTCGCCGATCTCAATCTCGCCGATCTCCTTACCTTCGCTTCCGAGTCGCGCGCGCTCTTCTTCGATGATGCGTCGCGCGCGTCGCACATCAGACACGTCGGAGACCATCGGCAGCACGAGCGAGAGGCGGCCGTGCGCGGCTGCGCGAAGCACCGCGCGCGTCTGCGTGCGCAGCACATCTTCACGACGCAGGCAGAGACGTATCGCGCGCAAGCCGAGCGCGGGATTGCGCTCGATCTCTGAACTGCCTCCCGGCAACTTGTCGCCGCCGAGATCGAAGAGGCGCACGCGCGCGCCATCATCGCCCGCCACGTTCGCCAGCTCGACGTAAGCCTCGAACTGTTCGTCCTCTGACGGCATCTCGCCGCTTTGCGAGAACAGAAACTCCGAGCGATAGAGACCGACGCCGCGCGCACCGAAGCGACGCACGCCCTCATACTCTGCGGGCAGCTCAACATTGGCGCGCAAGACGATCTCGATACCATCGCTCGTCAGCAGAGGCGCGCGCGCGTCTTTGTCAACCGTCGCGGCAGCCGCGACCGCAGTCTGCGATCCGACGGAAGCATTGGCTCGGAAACGTTCGACAGTCTCCGTCGATGGACGCAGCACGACTTCGCCTGTCGCGGCATCGATAGCGATCTCATCGCCGGTGCGTGCGTGGCGATAGAGATCGCGCACGCCGACGACCGCAGGGATGCCAAGCCCACGTGCGATGATGGCCGTGTGCGAAGTCCAGCCGCCCGCGTCGGAGACGACTGCGCGGACGTGTGAGAAATCCAGATCGGCGACTGCCGACGGGAGCAGTTCTTCCGCAACGAGCACGGCGTCGTGGCTCAGCCGGTGCGGACTCGCTTCGCCGCCGAGCGCAACGAGAAGTCGGCGCATCACGTCTTCAACGTCGGAGCCGCGCTCTCGCAGGTAGTCGTCCTTGATGTCGGCATAGACGGCGAGCAGCCGATCCGCGACGACGCGCACAGCCCACTCGGCATTGGCCCGCTCCCCGCGAATGTATTCCTCCACGTCATCGATGAGCTTGCGGTCTTCGAGCATCAAGAGGTGCGCGTCGAAGATGTAGGCGTGTTCCGTGCCGAGGAGTTGCTCTGCACGACGCTTGACGGCGACGAGTTGGCGACGCGACAAACGCAACGCTGCATGGAAGCGACGAACCTCGCGGCGCACGTCCGCCGCTTCGAGCGTCGCGCGATAGACGTTCTCCTGCGCGCCGCCGTGGACTCTCAGCACGCGCCCCACCGCCGCGCCATCCGAGACGCCGACGCCTTGCCAACGCCGTTCGCCCCGCACGTTCTTACGCTTCGCGCTCACGTCTCTTTAGTCTTCCCCAAACCCATCTTCGATGAGCGTGCACACAGCATCAATGGCCTGAACAGCGTCCGCGCCTTCGGCGGTGATCTTCAACTCCGTCCCGCGCGAAGCAGCGAGCATCAGCACCGAGAGGATCGACTTCGCATCAGCCGATCCACCGCCGTCCGTGCGCTCGATCCTGATCACGCTGCGGAAGGCCCCCGCCGCACGCACGAGTTTCGCCGCCGCGCGCGCGTGCAAGCCGAGACGATTAACGATCACGACGCCTCGCTCGATCAGTTTGTCAGGCATCAACTGTGAGTCTTCACTTCTTCGGCGCGGCGAGCAGTTCGCCCGCGAGGTAGATCGCTTCGCGACCCTGATCTCGGACGAGGCGCGCGATCTCCGGGAGCGGTTGCTCGCCAGTTTGTGTCGCGAGCTTAATGACCATCGGCAGGTTGACGCCGGTGACGACCTCGATCTCTTCAGAGAGGAACATCGACGCGATGTTGGTCGGCGTGCCGCCGAACATATCCGTGAGTAAGAGCACGCCCGCGCCCTGCGAGACGCGCGTGATGGCCCGCTCCACCTCGTCGCGGGCCGCCTCAACGTCGTCCTGCCAGCCGATGGAGATCGCGGCAATGTGCGCTATCGCACCGATGATCATCTCGGCGGCGGCAAGCAACTCGGTCGCGAGTTGACCGTGCGTGACGATGACTCCGGCGACGCGCGGCGTCTGCGCTTCTGCTTTGCGACTGTTGTCCATTCGTTTCTCTGCTTCTATTTTTTGTACTCGACCAAATCCCACAGATTCCCGTACAAATCCGCAAAAACAGCGACCGTTCCGTACTCTTCGCCTTTCGGTTCCCTGATAAAAGTTATGCCCTGCGCCTGCATATTTTTATAGTCTCTCCAAAAATCGTCGGTCTGCAAAAACAGAAAAACTCGCCCGCCCGTCTGGTTGCCGATTCGACTTCTCTGTTCATCGCCGACGCCTTTAGCCAGCAACAAGCAACATTCCTGAGAGCCCGGCGGCGCGATCAAGACCCAACGTTTCGTTTCACTCTGTGGAGTATCTTCTATCAGCATGAAATTTAATTTCTGAGTGTAGAAGTTTATGGCTTCGTCATAGTCATTCACCACTAAAGCGATGTGCACGATGCTTTGTTTCATGTCTCTGTTTATCGAAACCTGATGGCGCGCACCTTCAGGCCTTCGATTTCGTCGCCGCGCGCTTCGTCTTCTTGATGTCGCGGTGGACGACCGTCACTTCGTAGTCCTGCTTGCGTAGGTGTCGCGCGAGTTCGTTCGCCGTCATCACGGAGCGGTGACGCCCACCCGTGCAGCCCACACCGATGGTGACGTAGGACTTGCCCTCGCGACGATAGAGCGGGAGCAGGTAGTCGATCAACTCCGAGAAGCGACGCAGCGTCTCCGCCGTCTCAGGCTTCGACTTGATGTAGCGCACGACGCGCGGGTCTGCGCCCGAATAGGGCCGAAGCTCAGGGACGAAGTGCGGGTTTGGAAGATGCCGCACGTCGAACATGAGATCGATGTCGCGGGGGCCCCCAAACTTGTAGCCGAAGCTCAAGACCTGCACGCGCATGGGAAACGCGCTGTCTTCGGGGCTGAAACGCTCGACCAGATATTTGCGCAGGCTGTGGACGGTGTGCTCGGTGGTGTTGACGATGAGATCGGCGTGGGCGCGAACGTCCGACATAGCCTCGCGCTCGGCGCGGATCGAAGCGGGCAGGCCGTCGCCCTGATCGTATGGATGCGGGCGGCGCGTCTCGCTAAAGCGGCGTTGCAGGGATTCGTCCGACGCCTCGAAGAAGATGACCGCGACGTTCAAACCGGACTCGCGACGCAGCCGCGCGATCCTCCGATCAAACTCTTCGAGGAACTGGCCCTCGCGTATGTCGATCACGAGCGCGGCGCGCTTAATGTGCGACTTGTCTTTGCCGTCGTCGTCATCATCCTCGGGTTTGACGAGACGCGCGAAGGTGGGCAGCAGTGTGAGCGGGAGATTATCGACGCAGAAGTAGCCGAGGTCTTCAAAGGCGTTCGTCGCCGACGACATCCCCGAACCGCTCAAGCCGGTGATGACGACGATGTCGGGCGTGCGTTCCGCCCGTGCCGATCCCGTCGTCGCTTCTTTATCAACTCGCTTTTTCGCGTTCATCGTCAGACAGACCGCGCGCCGCAATCTCTTCATTGAGCGCGCGCCGTGCGTTGTCGCCATCGTCGCCCGCGCGCGCGAGCAGTTCGTCGTGTCGCGCCACGAAGTCGCGCGCCGCATTGTAACCCCGCACGCGCAGTAGGTGCACGCGCATCGCCGTCTCAACCAGCGTCGCTAAGTTTCTGCCGGGACTCACGGGCAGGAGCACTTGCGGCACGCGCACGCCTAAGATTTCGACCGTGCGCTCTTCGACGCCGAGCCGATCAACTTCTTTCAGCGCGCCCCAACGCTCCAGGCGGATCGAGAGGCCGATTGATTTAGGGCCACTCCAGATGGCCGAGACGCCGAAGAGATCGCGTATGTTGATGATGCCGAGCCCGCGAATCTCCATGTGCTCGCGCAGTAGTTCCGGCGCACAGCCCGTCAACTGGCCTTCACCGACGCGACGCACCTCGACCGTGTCGTCCGCGACGAGACGGTGGCCGCGACCGATGAGATCGAGCGCGCACTCGCTCTTGCCGATGCCGGACTCGCCCTCGATGAGCACGCCGATCCCGTAGGCATCCATGAGCACGCCGTGTCGCGACTCGCGCGGCGCGAGCGACTGCTGCAAGTAGTCCGTGACGACGCCGATCGCTGCGGAGCTGACGAGCGGCGTCAGTAGCAGCGGCACACCTGCGGCCTCTGCCTCTTCGATCAACTCCGTGGGCGGCGAGAGGTCTTTCGTCACGAGCACGCAACTGATGCGTTCGAGCGCGAGATTGCGGATCGCCTCGCGCCGACGCTCGTCGGTAAGTTGGCCCAGATACCAGACCTCGCTCTGCCCGACGATCTGCACGCGCCCGGCGTGGACGTAGTGCGCGAAGCCAGCGAGGGCCAGACCGAGCTTCTGGATGCGCGACGAAGTGATCTCTCGATCTCCCGCGCCGCGCTCGCCCGCGATCAGACGAAGCTCTAAGTGCGCGGGCGCACCGCGCAGAAATTCGCCGACGCTGATCGAGGATTGTTGGCTGGGAATCGTCATCGCAACTCGCTTGATGAGAGCGGGGCGCGGCCAGCGTGCTCGACACCGGCCGCGCCCATATGGAAGTAGAGAGCGGAACGCAAAGCATGGCGACTCGTCGCCTTCGGCTTACGGCTCGATGAGACCGTAGTTGCCATCCTTGCGCTTGTAAATGACGCCGACGCGGTTCGTCTCCGAGTCGCGAAAGACGAGGAACTGATCGGCTTCGTCGGAGAGACGCAGCGCGGCCTCCTCTGCGGTCATCGGCTTGATCGAATAGCGACGCGCGTTGATGATGCGTCCACCGGGCTTCGCGGCTGGCTCAACCGTGCCGTCGTCCGGCGTGATCGTAGAGAGTGCGCGCGCGCCCTGCCTGCGGTCGATCAGTTTCTTCTTGAGCTTGACGGCCTGCTTCTCGATCTTGGCGATGGCCCGCGTCAGAGCCTGATACATGTCCGCGTTCACGTCGCGCGCGGTCATGGTCTCGCCGCGCCAGTGGAGCAGAATTTCGCCGGTGTGCCGGTTCTTCTCGACCTCGATGATGATGTGCGCGCGGGCCGTCGCATCGTTGAAGATGTGTTCGAGCTTGCTGAAGTGATCCTCGACGTGGCGGCGCAGCGTCGGCGTCACGTCAACGTGTCGCCCCGTGTACTCAAATTCCATCAGTGCTTTCCCTCCCAACAAATGATGCACGATAAACGCGGAACGATGAATTCAAGGCAGAACGCCTCGCTACTTCATCGTTCCGCGCTCATCGTTCAAACTTAATTTCAGACCGGAGCTTTGCGCTCGCGCGAGCCGGGAATGTTCATCTGATCGCGATACTTGGCGACGGTTCTGCGCGAGAGTTTCATTCCGTCCTTCATCAGAATCTTGACGACCTGATCGTCCGTGATCGGGTTGTGCGGGTCTTCGTCTTCGATCAGTTTTTTGATCTGGAGCTTGATGATGCGCGTCGAGACTTCTTCGCCGTCTTCGTTCGTCATGCCTTCGGTGAAGAAGCGGCGCAGTTCAATCACGCCCTGCGGCGTGTGCGCGTACTTGCGATTGACGACGCGCGAGATCGTGGAGAGGTGCATCCCCGTCTCCTCTGCCACGTCCTTCAACATCATCGGCTTGATGTATTGCACGCCGTGATCGAGGAAAGGTTGCTGGCGACGCACGATGCAATCGACGACGCGGTAGATCGTCTGCCGACGATGCTCGATGTTGCGGAGGAGATCGACTGCGGAGCGCATCTTCTCCTTGATGAAGTCGCGCGTCTCTTTGGAAGATTCAGGCTGGCCCAAGATTTTCTGATAACTCTGCGAGAGGCGCAGGCGCGGACTGCCATCGTCGGCGAAGTAGATGACGTATTCATCGTCGATCTTCTCGATGAAGATTTCCGGCACGATCAGGATTGGCTCTTCGGAAGAGTAGCGGCGACCGGGGTAGGGATCGAGCGTGCGTATGCGCTCCAGTTCCGCGAGCAGCGTCTCGACCGACTCATTCGTCTGCTTCGAGAGGTTCTGTAGTTTGTGTGACTGCAAGTCTGAGAGCGGGTGCTCGCGTATGAGGCGCGCGGCCAGCGTCTCCGCCTCATTGCGGACTTCGAGCTGCACGAGCAAAGCCTCTCGCACGTCGCGCGCAGCGCAACCGACCGGGTCAAGTCGCATAACGATCTGTCGCGCTCGCTCGACTTGCTCTTCCATCCAACCGCCGAACGCGGCGATCTCTTCGTTGGTCGCGCTCAGACGGCCATCGGGATCGAGGTTGCCGATGACCGCGTCGGCGACGGGCACGAACTCCTCTTCCAAGTGGCTCATCTGCAACTGCCAAGCGAGGTGTTCGGAGAGCGATTCGGGGCGCGTGAGAAACTGCTCGAAGGTCGGCGCGTCCTCTTTGTACTCGAACTCTTGCGTCTTGTAGCCGGGGTCGAGGTACTCTTGAAACTCGCGTCCGAAATCGACCTCCTCGAAAGAGTCGCGGTCGCGCTCGGCGAGATCGCCCTCGTCCTCCGAGCCGCCTTCGACGCTTGTTGCGGCGTCGGTCGAAGCCTCGCCGCTCAAGAGAGACTCGACCGACTGAGCGTCGCCCGCGCCGTTCGTGCCGTTGAGATCAGCAGCCGCGTTTGCCGGCGAACTAAGATCGAGATCGTTCGTGCCGGAAGCCAACTGATCGAGGATGCGTTCTTCGATCTCCAGCTTCTCGTCGCTTGCGGCCACCTCTTCGAGCACCGGATTCTCAAGCAGTTGCTGCTGGATGAGATCGCTCAGTTCGATAGTCGTCATCTGAAGCATCTCGATGCGCTGGCGCAACTGCGGCGTCAGCACGAGGCGCTGCGAGAGACTTGTGGTCAGCTTAACGGACATACTCGGGCAGAACGATCCCCACTCTCTTCATCAAGCTTTTTGGAAAATGAAAACGCCACGCGGGGCGTGTGTCGGGAGAGATTATAGCGCAATCGACGCCGCCTTGCAGCGTTATCACAAACGGAATTTTTCGCCGAGGTAGAGGCGTCGCACCTCCGCGTCTTCTGTTAGTTCAAGCGGCTTGCCGGAGCGGAAGACTTTGCCGTCCGCCATGATGTAGGCGCGATTGGTGACGCCCAACGTCTCGCGCACGTTGTGATCGGTGATCAGAATTCCGATGCCACGGTCGCGAAGATAGAGGATCATGCGCTGCAACTCGTCCACGGCTTTCGGATCGATTCCGGCGAAGGGCTCGTCGAGCAGTATGAACTGCGGCTCGGTGACGAGCGCGCGCGCGATCTCCGTGCGCCGCCTTTCGCCGCCCGAAAGCGCATCGCCGCGCGTGCGCCGGACGTGATCGATGCCGAACTCGACCAACAACTCTTCGAGTCGCTTGAAACGCTCGCCACGTCGCAGCTTCATCGTCTCAAGGATCGCGAGCAGGTTCTCCTCGACCGTCATCTTGCGAAAGATTGAAGGCTCTTGCGGAAGATAGCCAACGCCGAGTCGCGCACGCAGATACATCGGCAGCTTCGTGATGTCGCGCTCGCCAAGCCGGACGCGCCCCGCGTCGGGCCTCTCAAGCCCGATGATCATGTAGAAGGTCGTCGTCTTGCCCGCGCCGTTTGCGCCGAGCAGACCGACGACCTCGCCCGGCTCGACGTGCACGCTCACGCCGTCAACTACGCGACGACGCTTGTACGCCTTCGTCAGATCGCTCGCCGCAAGCGCGTTGCGCGAGGGCACAAGCTGCGGCGCGCGCGCTATGCGATCCCTGCGCGCCTCCAACTCCTCGGCTTCGATGATTGTCTCGGTCTGCAAACTCATGTGTTCGTGAATCGTAAATGGTCAATCGTGAATCGTAAAGATGAGAGCCCTCATTTACGATTCACGATTGACCATTTACGATTGGTCATTCACGGCTTTTTGATCTTGTGAACCGTGTGGATGCGACCTGCGGGCTGGCTTGCCGAAGTCGGCGCGGCATCGGAGACGACACGGTTCTCGCGCAGGTAAACCGTCATGCGTCGCCCTTCAGACGTGCCCTGCTCGGCGTCTTCGACGCGCGCGGGATTGCCTGTGAGCACGACCGTCTCGTCGGCGGCCGTGTATTGCGCCCAATCGCCCGTGCCCTTCTTTCCGGGTTGCGTGACGACGACGCTGCGTTGCGCGATGGTGCGATCCACTTCGCTCTGATCCTTCTGCAAGTAAACGTCGGCCACCTCCGAAGTGATCCGCTCCGTGCCCTGCTTGATGTCCACCGCGCCCTCGTAGTGCAGCACGCGCTCAGCGTCGGAGTAGAACATCCGTGTGGAGCTGGCGAAGACGGGCACGACCACCGCATCGCCGCTCGCATCCTTGCGCCGTGCGCGATAGAGCGCGCTCTGCACGTGGCCCTCACACTCCATGCGGCGCGAGTCGCGGCGGATCGTGATGCGGTCGGCGCGCACGAAGTTGTCATCCTGCCACGCGCGCGCCTCGCCCGTGTAAATTCCTAAGCCCTCCTCGTGTCGAAACTCCGCCTCGTTTGAATTGACGAAGACCGGACTCTTGACTTTGGAGAACGGGGTGGCCCCGTTCGTCTGCTCCTGACTGTAGTAAGTGGTCTCGACGTGACTGCGCGCATAAGTGATCTTCGTCGCGGAGTTCGTGTCGATCTCCGCAGCCTTGATGCGCGCGCGCGAATCCCATGCGACGGGCTCGCCGCCGCGCAGTCGAATGGTTGAGTCCGAAGCGGTGTAGGACGCGTTCTGCGCCTGACCGTTGCGGTCGCCCTCGTTGAACTGCGCGCTGCCCTGCGCGTCGATGCGCTCGACCTCCTGCGTCTCGCGCGTGAAGAGGGCCACGACCGAATCCGATGTGAGCGTGCGCACGCCGCGCTTCTCGCTCGCGACCAACGGCGTGATGACGGTCTTCGCGCCGCCCGTCGCTTTGAACTGCCGCGCGAGGTTGCCTTCGTCAAAGAAGTCGCCGTCGAAGCGCGGCGCGTTGAGGACTTTGCGATCCGCCTGCGGCGACTGTTGCACGGGCTCGACGATCAACTCTGCATCGCCGATAGCCTCTGCGCGTTCGAGGTCCTTGCCTGACGCGCGCCAAGCGAGCTTGACCGAGTTCGCCGTCAGCCGCTTGCTCGCGGCTTTCGGATCGGTTGCGCGCGAGCGCGGCGCGGAGAGCGTGACGACGGGGCGGCCCTCGGCGCGCATCTCTTTGAGGAGGCTGCGATCATTCTGCGTGTCGAACAAGACCTGCACGTCGGTTGGCGTCGAGAGCATCGCCTCGGAGTCTGCGTCGAGCGTGCGCGCCTGCACGTTCTGCGAGGCGACGGCGTGTTCGAGTTGCTGCTTGGCTTCGACGAAGAAGAAGTCCATGTTCGTGGAGCGAACTTCCGCCGCGTGCCCCGGCGCGGAAGAGCGCAGGTAAGCGTTGCCGCGCGTTTCGATGCGTTGCACCTGTCGCTTCTCGTTGAGAAAGCCCGCGAGCGAATCGCCGCTCATCAAGTCGCTGCCCTGCTCGGCGGTCGCGCCGCCCGTGAAGGCAAGGTGCATCTTGAGTTGATCGAAGTCGCCGTGCTGCGCGTGAATCGTTAAAGGCTGACCACCCATGTGCGTCGGCAAAGGAGACTTCGCGCTCTCATCTTTCGCGGCGGGCGCGACTGTGATCTCGACGTTGCCGCGTAGCTCCAGATGCTTCTCTTTGCCGTTGACGGTCGCCGCATCGGCGCGACCTGAAAGGTTGTCGCGCGAAAAGGTGAGAGGCACTTGCGACTCGCCGCGCTCGTTCTTCACGTCGTAGTTGATCGATTCGGAATTTACTTTGAGACGTTCGCTCGTCTCGATCTGCACGTTGCCGCTCAAGGCTATCGTCTCAGTCTCGCTAAAGTAGAGAGCTTGGCGCGCGTCGATCAGGTTGCCGGGCTCGTTCGGCTTCGGATAGTGCTCGATGTGCGCCTGCGATAACTCATGATGGCCGTCGTCGTAGGAGGTTGCGACCGCCGCGCGCACGAGCATCGTCATTCGCCCGCCTTCGTCCTTGCGCAGCTCGTAGTTCTCAACGCGACGGACGACGTTCGACGACAGCTCGGCCTTCCCCTTCCTCAACACAAACTCGCGCTCGCGTCGCGTGTGCGTCAAGCTGTAGGCAATGAAGACCACGACGCCCGCGCCGAGCACCAGGGCCAGCGCGCGCAGAATGTCCGGCACGTGCGCGCGCACGCCCAGCCAAGCGACATCTCTCCTTCGTCTTACTTCCTGCATCTCTTCTAGTGAATGGATAAGGGTCAATGGTAAATGGTGAAGACAATTCTTGCTTGCCATTTACCATTGATCATTATCCATTCACCACCTTCATGTCTTTGACGATCAACTGCAAACGGGTCTCGTCGCGCCAAGTGTTGGTCTCGACCGTGTACGCGAGTTCGATGCTCTGTCCTACGCGCGGCGTTGCTGTTTCGGTTTCCGCCGCGCCCCACCAGAGGGCCTCGTGCGTGCGTCCGTCCGTGCCCGCGAGGTGAAACTTGAAGTGACGGCCTTTGAGCACCTGCACATCGCGCGCGAGTTTGAAATCATGCGTGGCGAAGATCGGAAGAGGCCACTGCGCGCCGAAAGGTTCAAGTTGCTTCAACTCTTCGGCGAGCGAGAGCGAGAGCGCATCTGTTGAAATCTCCGCATCGATCTCGATGACCGGCTCGCAGCCGCTCTCAGGGATGAAACGCGCGGCGTGATCGTTTAAGCGTCGTCGCAGCTCGTCGATATTCTCGCGTCGGATGGAGAGCCCTGCGGCTTGCGCGTGCCCGCCGAAACTCTCGAAGAGATCGGCGCAGGTCGTTAATCCATCGAGCAGGTGATAGTCGCCTGCGCTGCGCGCCGAGCCGTGCCCCGTGCCGTCTTCGTCAAGAGAGATGACGACGGCAGGCCGGTTCAGACGCTCCGCGATCTTCGAGGCGGCGAGACCGATGACGCCCCTGTGCCAACCCAGCCCGGCCACGACCGCGACCGCGCCACAGTCGCCATGCGACTCAAGCTCGACAATCGCGCGCTCCGTGATCTCTCGCTGCACGACCTGTCGCTCGCGGTTGCGCGCGTCAAGATGTTCCGCTAGTCGTCGCGCTTCCTGCTCATCAGTCGCTTCAAACAGTTCGACGACCGCACGAGCCGCGTCCATGCGTCCGGCGGCGTTGATGCGAGGGCCGATGCGGAAGCCGAGATCGCTCGCGCTCGTGGGACGCGCCGGATCGAGCCCGGTGACTTGCATGAGCGCGCGCAATCCGGGGTTCGTCGCGTTCGCGAGATCGGCTAGACCAAGCGAGACGATGGCCCGGTTCTCGCCGATGAGCGGCGCGACATCCGCGACTGTGCCGATAGCGACGACTTTAAGAAAACCTTTGACGAGATTCTCTTTGCCACGCTCGCGCAGAAGCGCGTGCGCGAGTTTGAAGGCGACGCCGACGCCCGCGAGATGCTTGTCTGGATAGTTGCAGCCGCGCTGGTTGGCGTTCAAGACGGCGAAGGCCGGTGGCGCACCTTCGTCCTTATCGGGCAGGTGGTGATCGGTCACGATCACATCGAGCCCGTTGTCGCGCGCCCACTCAAGAGGCTCATGTGCGCGTATGCCGCAGTCAACGCTGATGGCGAGCGTGTAGCCTTCGTTGCGCGCGCGCTCTAACGCGTCCTGCCGAATGCCGTAGCCTTCGGTGAAGCGATGCGGGACGTGGTAGCCGGTCTTCGCGCCGAGCAGTTGCAGCACGCGACGCAGGACGACTGTGCCGGTCGTGCCGTCAACATCGTAATCGCCGTAGATGAGTATGCGCTCGCCCGCATCGATGGCGCGCAGCACGCGCGTCGTCGCGTCCGTCATGCCGAGCATGAGCGAGGGATCATGAAGTTGTGCGAAAGAGGGTTCGAGCAGACGGCGCGCTGAATCAACGTCTGCGATGCCGCGCGCGACGAGCAGACCGGCGATGGTCTCTGAGAGCGAGAGTTGCGCGGCGAGTTTGCGCGCGCGCGCGCGGTCGTAATCGCGCACGCGCCAAAGCTTCGGGGCCAGCGTCTGCATCCTCACTCCGCGAACCAGCCGTGCGGGTCGAGCAGCTTGATGCCAACGCGCTGAGTGCCGTCTTCCGCGTCCGCCCAGACGCCGTTGACCTCTGCATCGAGCGTGCGACCGAAGGGCGGCGTGATGCGCAGGCGGTCGCTGATGTGAACCTGTACATCTGTGATGAGCGTCGCGCCGCCGCGACTGACGCGCACGGCGGTCGCCTCAACTTTGAGCGGCTGGCCGTCGCGGGTCGCGCCGTCGATCACGACCTTGAAGTTGACGGGTACGCGCGGGCTGCGCGGTCGTTGCGCGCGCGCGTTGCTCAGGACTTCGTTGACTTCGTCGTTCATGGGGATTTGCCGGCCTTCCTTACTTGTTCATATCACACAAGACTTGAGAGGAGGGCGCGAGAGAGAGTTTAACCGAAACCGCACGCGCGATGCGAGGACGGGGCGTGAGGGCACACGCGGGCAACGAAATTAGAATGTAGCAGAAACGGCTGAGGCGTGAAAGAAGAAAGGATGAACAATGAAGGATGAACGATGAAGTGAAGACAACTGCTCTTACTTCATCGTTCATCGTTCATCGTTCCTCGCTTATCGTTTCTTCAGACCGGCCGGACGTAGCCGAGCCAGAGGAGCGCGAAGAGCGTCGCGCCAAGCACGAGACGATAGGCGATGAAGACGAAGGTGGAGTGCGTGCGAAGATAGCGGAGCAGAAACCAGATCGACGCGTAGCCGACCAACCCGGCCGTGACGGTCGCAACGATGAGCGGCAGCGTGCTTCCCTGCGGGAGTATGTGGACAGCTTTTTTTAGTTCGAGCAGCCCGCTCGCGGCGACGGCGGGGATCGAGAGCAGGAATGAGAAACGCGCGGCGGTCTCTCTTTTCTCTCCCGCGAAGAGGCCACCCATGATGGTTGAACCCGAACGACTCGATCCCGGTATGAGCGCAAGCACTTGTGCGAAGCCGACGGCGAGCGCATCACGCAAACCGAGTTGGGCCATCTCGCGTCTTTGAGTTCCAACCTTCTCTGCGACGGCGAGCAGTAGCGCGATGACGATCATCATTGTTGCGATGACCCACAGGTTCTTCGTGAACGTCCCTTCGATCTGCTCTTTGAAGAGCAGACCGACGACGCCCACAGGGATCGATCCGATGATGACGAGCCAGCCGAGCCGCGCATCGTCTGACAGACGCGAGCGACGGCCGACGACCGCGCCCGATGCCGCACGCGACTCGCGCGGGCGCGTGCCGCCGCCCGAGAGGATCGCGAGGTGGTCGCGTATGAAGGCCACCGTGATCGTCAGGATGTCCGGCGCGAAGTAGATAAGGACGGCGAGGAGCGTGCCGAGTTGGACGACGGCGATGGTCGCGGTCGTCTGCTGAGCCTGCAACTCCGCGCCCGCGCCGCCGAAGAGATTGAGCGCCTTCGACGCGAAGATAAGATGCGCGGTTGAGCTGATGGGGATGAACTCGGTCAGCCCCTGCACGATGCCGATGATGATCGCTTGAAGTAGAGACATGAGAAGTTATCGGTTTCCGGTTTTCAGTTTCCAGCCGGACGAGAGCAAAGATTCAAATTACAGATATCAGTTTCAGATCGCAAAGTTGCTAGCGCGACTTCCCTTCTAATCCCTTTCACTCACGGAACGAATTGCGTAGAGCCATACGGTCGTAGAGACTGTCGGGCATGAGCCGGCCAAGACGCGCGATGGACGCGAGTTGCCACGGGAAGGCGTAGGACGTGCGACGCGCTTCGATGGCCCGAAGAATCTTTTGCGTCGCGTCGTCGAGTTCGAGCAGGAACGGCATCTTCGCTTCGCGACCGGCGGTGAGCGGCGTTTTGATGAAGCCGGGCTTGATGATCGTCACGTCAACGCCCGTGCCTTTAAGATCGAGCCGCAAGCTCTCGAAGAGCGCGTTCATCGCCGCCTTGCTCGCGCAGTACGCGCCGGACTTCGGCAAGCCGCGATAGCTTGCGAGGCTTGAGATAGCCACGATCTGGCCCTTCCCGCCCGCGATCATTTCCGGCAGCACCGCCGACGCACTGTTCGCCGCGCCGATCAGGTTGATCTCCAAGGTCTCCGCCACTTGTTCGCCCAGACGCGCATAGTCGTCCGTCAGCACGCCTATACCAGCATTCGCCACGAGCACGTCGATGGCCCCGAACCGTTCTCCCAATTCATCAGCCGCCGCGCGCACAGCCTTCGCGTCCGTCACGTCCGCAGGCAGTGCGAGCGCGCGGCCACCCGCCGCCTCGACCTCGCGCGCCACTTCACTTAACGATTCAGCACGACGCGCGAGCAGACCGACAGTCGCGCCGCGCTTGCCTAGTTCAACCGCGAGCGAGCGACCGATGCCGCTCGACGCGCCGGTGATGAGAACGACTTTGTTTGACCAATCGACTGACATCAGAATCACTCGACATTCAGAAGCTGGATTGAGAGTCCCGTAGGGACGGAATGTTTATAGCATCAACAGTCTCAATCTGAATTTAGCCCCGTGAGGGGCGACATATCGCTCCTACGGAGCTTACATGATCGTTGATTCGTTGTGGCTATAAACATTGCGCTCCTACGGAGCGATGATTCCTAACATCCGATTAGACCTGTCAACACAACTCTTCGACGTGCGCGCCGAGCACGCGCAGCGCGGTCGCGAGATCGTCTTGCTTGATTAAAAGATGATCGCGCGAGAAGGCGGAGAGCGCACTGACCGCGACGCCCGCCGTCGCTAAGATTTCCGTGACGCGCGCGAGAAAGCCGACGACGTTCCACGGCAACTCTATGTCGAGTGTGACGAGACGAAAGCCGCGCTCGACTCGTGCATCGCGCGCCGCGTGGCGCATGGTGAGCCAGTCCTCTTCTTCGACGAGCAGCGTCGTCTCATGCGTGTCGCGAAGCAACATGAAGGGCGCATCAGTGCGCGGGCTGAGTTCGGGTTGTTCGAGGAGTCGCTGCCAGTCCTCGTGGCGTAAGCCGACGAGCACGAACGTGGACGGCAAGACTTCGACCTTCGTGCGGCGCAGCAACTCTTCAACCGTCGGCTGTTCGGACGTGGACATCTGGAGGACTCAGGAACGATGAAGTCGGAACGATGCACGATGAAGTGAAAGCGATCCGTTCTCACTTCATCGTGCATCGTTCCGACTTCATCGTTTTGATTGCGATCAAACTTGCACGACGACGGGGACGATGACCGGGCGCGTGCCGGTCTCCTTCTGCACAAATCTTTTTAGCTCGACGCGCACGCGCTCTTTGAGCAGGCTCATGTCGCCGCGCTCCACGGTGCTCGCTGTCTCGACCGCCTGCGTCGCGATGCGTTGCAGGTCTTTCATCAAGCCGTTCGCGCCATCGGCCCCGATGACGCCGCGCGAGACGATCTCCGGTGTCGTTTCGAGCTTGCCGGTCTTCTCGTTGATCGTGACGACGGGTGTGATGACGCCGTCGTAAGCCAACTGCTTGCGCTCGCGCACAGTGCCGTGCTCGATCTCCTCGAAGCCGGAGTCGTCGATGAAGGTGCGCTTCACCTCGCGCTTGTCGATGATCGTGGCGCGGTCGGCTTCTAATTCGAGCACGTCGCCGTTCTCGATGAGGATGATGTGCTCTTCATCGTAACCGACGTGGTTCTTCAAGAACTCTTTGTGACGATAGAGCATCCGGTATTCACCGTGAATGGGCACGACGAACTTGGGCCTGACGGCTTCGGTGAGGATGCGTATGTCCTCCTGCGAGGCGTGGCCGGAGACGTGAATCAGTCGCCGCTTCTCGTCAATGATGTTTGCGCCGCGCTTGTAGATGTCGCCGATGAGACGCGAGATGGCGCGCTCGTTGCCGGGGATGATGCGCGCCGAGAGCACGACCGTATCGCCGTCGCCGATCTGCAATCCCTTGTAGCCTTGCCCCGCGAGTTGCGCGAGCGCGGCGCGCGGCTCGCCCTGCGATCCGGTGACGAGAAAGACCACCTCGTCGTCGGGCATCTGCTTCGCTTGCGGCAGCGAGACCACCTCGTTCTCGTGCACATCGAGGTAGCCGAGCCGTTCGGCGATCTCCACGTTCTTGAGCATCGAGCGACCGAGCACGCAGACCTTGCGTTCGTACTGCTGCGCCACGTCGAAGACGATCTGCAAGCGATGTATCGAAGAAGCGAACGCGGCGACGATGATGCGCCCTTCGGCTTCCGCAAAGATTTCCTGAAAGGCCGGAATGACCGCGCGCTCCGAAGGCGTGCGACCGGGCACGGTTGCGTTCGTCGAATCCGAGAGAAGCGCGAGCACGCCTTCTTGTCCGTAACGTCGGAAGGTACGCAGATCAATCGGTTCGCCGATGACCGGAGTCTCGTCAACTTTATAATCGCCTGTGTGAATGATCGTGCCGATGGGCGTCGTGATCGCGAGCGAGAAGCAATCGACGAGCGAGTGTGAGACGCGTATGAACTCGACTGAGAACGCGCCGATCTCGACCGTCTCACGCGGCTCGACGCGGTGGAGCAACACGTCGTTCGTCAGTCCATGCTCTTCGAGTTTCGACTCCGCAAGACCGGCGGTGAAGTGCGAGCAAAAGACTGGGACGTTGAAGCGTTTGAGGAGATAGGGCAGCGCGCCGAGATGATCCTCGTGCCCGTGTGTGAGCACGATGGCCGTAATGTCGTCCTTGTACTCATCTAAGAAACTGAAATCCGGGACGCACACGTCCACGCCGTAAGAACTCTCTTCGGGAAAGCCCATGCCGGCGTCGAGAATGATCATCTCGTCGCCGTAGCGCACCGCCATGCAGTTCATCCCGAACTCGCCGATCCCGCCAAGCGGAATAATCTCAATCGCCTTCGTCACTTTACTTCTCTGCTCCCAGACTCATGCCAAACTTTTTACACACAGGTGAAAATCTTTGAGGGGATTTAACGCGTTAGTATAACACAACGACTCAACTTTACGTGCCGTCTTCAAGCGCGAATGCAAGACGCGACCACTCTTCGAGCGTGAGCGTTTCGGCCCTGCGCTGCGGCTCGATGTCGGCAGCAGTGAGTACGGATGCCGCGCCGCCTCGTTCTTCAATTCGCTCGCGCAACGATGTCGGTGCGCCGCGCAGGTTGTTGAGAATCGTCTTGCGACGCTGCGCGAAGCCCGCGCTGACCGTCTCCCAGAGCAGCGCGTGATCGGTCATCGCAGTTAGTCGATCTCGCAAGCGCAGGCGCACGACCGTGCTCCACACCTTCGGCACGGGACGAAACGCTGCGGGCGCAACGTCGAACAGAGGCTCAGCTTCGCAGTATGCCTCGACGAGCACGGAGAAGTAGCCGCGCTCGCTTGATCCGGGCGGCGCGGTGATGCGCTCGACCACTTCGCGTTGAAGCATCAAGACCATCTCAGAGATGCACGCGCGCTGCGCGATCAGTCTTTGCAGGATGGCCGTCGAGATGTTGTAAGGAAGATTCGCAACGATGCGCGAAGAGGAAGCAGGAGAAATAAGCGCGCAGTAATCAACCGTGAGCGCGTCGTCTTGTACGAGCGTGAAGTTCTCATGTAATCCGAAACGCTCTTGCAGGACGGGCGCTAGCTCGCGGTCGAACTCGACGGCGAAGAGTCGCCCGACCGAGCGCACGAGCCCCGCCGTCAACGCGCCGCGCCCTGCGCCGATCTCCACAACCGTCTCGTCCAAGCGCGGCGCGAACTCGCGCACGATCCGCGCGATGACGTTCTCATCGACGAGAAAGTTCTGTCCGAGACTCTTCTTAGCGCGAACCATAGAGATGTGACAGGTGAAACGTGGCAGGTAACAGGACAGGCATACGGTTTTGCCGGTTACCTGTCAGGGCTTGCCTATCACGTCCGAAGGGTAACCGGTAACCTCCACGTCGTCGCCACGGCGCGTAATTTCGATGTCGCGAAGGCGCAACGCTTCGGCGAGTCGCGCCGCGCCTTCGCCCGCGATTGCGGCGCGCGCATCGCGACCGCCGATGATGACGGGCGCGACGAAGAAGGTGACTTTATCGATGAGTCGCGCATCGACGAGAAGGCCCGCGACGGTCGCGCCGCCTTCGACGAGGACACTTTGCAGCGTTCGCTCATGGAGCTTCGCGAGCACGGCGCGCAGATCGCGCGAGCCACTATTTAACTTTACGACTTCAACGCCGCGCGCTTCGAGTGCGGGCGCGCGGGAGGGATCGGCGAGTCCGGATGCGAAGACGAGCGTAGGAGTTTCGCGCGCGGTGGCCGCGAGTCGTGATTCGGGCCAGAGATGCAGATCATCGTCGAGCACGACGCGGACGAGTGGGCGATGACGTGCGAGGTTGCTTCGATCAGTGAGCAGTGGATCGTCTGCAGTCGCCGTGCCCGCACCGACGAGGATCGCGTCGTACTCGTGTCGCAACTCATGCACTCGCGCGCGCGACTCTTCGCCGGTGACCCAGCGCGAATCATTGGTGCGCGTTGCGATGCGGCCATCGAGCGACGTGGCGAGTTTCAGATGAACGAAGGGACGCCCGGCGCGTTGTGAGTGAAAATATTTTTCGTTAAGCCTCGCGGCTTCGCGCGCGAGCACGCCGACCGAAACTTGCACGCCCGCCGCTTTCAAATGCGCGAAGCCACGACCGGAGACGAGAGGGTTCGGGTCTTCACACGGCGCGACGACGCGCTTGATTCCGGCGCGGATAAGCGCGTCCGTGCAGGGCGGCGTGCGCCCGTGGTGCGCGTGCGGCTCAAGCGAGACATACGCGGTCGCGCCGCGCGTGCGTTCGCCGGCCTGTTCGAGCGCAAGCGTCTCGGCGTGCTTGATGCGCTCCGCGAGGTAGTGGCCCTCCCCGACAATCTCACCGTCCGCGTTCGCGATGACGCAGCCGACCAGAGGGCTCGGACTCACCTGTCCCGTGCCGCACGCCGCGAGTTCAAGCGCGCGTCGCATCAGTCGCTCGTCGGCTTCGTCCCGTGCTGAATTATCCTTCAGCGTTCGTGTCTCCTGCTTGGCGTTCAATAGAGCTGCTCGAAGTCTGCGCCTTCAACCGTTATCTTGCCCCTCAGCTTCCGGCTCTTCGCTGAGTCTTTCGAGCACATCGGGCTGCTGTCCCTCAAACTTGAGGAAATGTTGTCGCTCTTCCTCGCTAAAAGTGACGGCGTGTTGCAGGTGACCGCAACTCACGCAGCCGTAGGCACGCACTTCCCGTACGTCGCCGCCAAGCATCGCCTTGAAGACGCCAAGCATCGCCTTGAATTTGGAGATGTAGGTTGGTATGAAGAGAACGCCGTTGCTGCTGTCCATCGGCGTAACGACGCCCTCTACCAGACACTCACTCCCACATGCGACACACCTCATAGCTCGTTACACCTTCGACCTCATGCGAAGAGGCTATTGACGTACTGTTCCGCGTCGAAGACAACGAGGTCATCGACCTTCTCGCCGATGCCTGCGTAGCGGATCGGCAGTTTCAACTCGCGCGCGATGGCGACGGCGATGCCGCCCTTCGCCGTGCCGTCGAGTTTCGTCAGGACGATGCCGGTCACGCCCGCTACTTTCAAGAACTGTCGCGCCTGTTCGAGTCCGTTCTGGCCCGTCACTGCATCGAGCACGAGCAGAGTCTCATGCGGCGCGTTCTCGACTTCGCGCGCGGCGACGCGCTTCATCTTCTCAAGCTCTGCCATCAGGTTCGACTTGTTGTGCAGGCGGCCCGCCGTGTCCACGATGAGCACGTCGGACTTGCGCGCCTTCGCGGCTTTGAGCGCGTCGAAGAGAACAGCAGCCGGATCAGTTCCCTGCTTCTGCTGTATGAGCGGGACGCCGGTGCGCTCCGCCCAGATCGCGAGTTGATCGGAGGCGGCGGCGCGGAAAGTGTCGGCGGCGCAGATCAGCACGTCGTTGCCTTCGGCTTTGATCCTCTGCGCGAGCTTGCCGATGGTCGTCGTCTTGCCGACGCCGTTGACGCCGACGATCATCATTACGTAGGGCACGACCGATTCGGGCACGCTCGTCTCTGAAGCGACGCCTTCACGTTCAGAGGCGCGAAGGATCGCGAGCAGTTGATCTTTGATCGAGGCTTTGAGCGCGTCGATGTCGTTGATCTCTTTGCGCGAGACGCCGCGTCGAACTTTGTCGAGAATGTCGATGGTGGTTTCGACGCCGATGTCTGCGGCGATGAGAGCCTCTTCGAGTTCGTCGAGCAGTTCGGCATCGATTGTCTTGCGCCCTTGAAAGACCGTGTCGATGCGCTCGGAGAGCGACTCGCGCGTCTTCTCGATGGCCCGCGAGAAGCGCACGGCGTAGGTCTGCTCCTGCGCCTCGATGTCAGCTTGCAACTCCTCAATCGAGCGGTCGAGGCCGAGGACGGACGATGAGAACGGCGAGCGCGACGGCACGGGTCGCGGCGGCGGAGTCTGTGCGCGTGAAGGCTCAACGCGCTCGCGCGCGGACTCATTCACGGGCGGGCGCGGCTTCGCTGGCGCGACATCGTTTGCTTCGATTGAAGGAAGCGGGGCCGGTGCGCCGCCGGTCGCGGTGGGTTCGAGCGCGGGCGGGGCCACTGTTGCCGAAGGAGTTTGAGATTGCGCGGCGGGCGGTTGCAGTTGCGCGCCCGATGCGTCGGTCGTCTCCTTCTCTTTGCGTTCAGTTGTCGCGGGCTCGCTCAAGCCCAGAGTGATGTAGCGTTCGTTGCTCTTGCGTCGCCAGAATGCCATGAAGATTGATTGCCGACAGATACGCGATTCGGTTCAGGTTTGGAAGTTGAGGATTATAACTGCAAGACGAGCGCGCCGACAAAAGCGCACGCAGTTGGTTGCGCGTCTTGCGTCTGGTTTGTGTGTAAATGCTTGACCGCAGTGATCGCTTCAACGTGCGATGCGATCACTGCGGTCTGCGGCCAGATTGGTGTTAGCGAAACTGATTGTAGCGTAAACGAATTTAAGTGACGGCGATGGGTTCCGCTTCAGTCTGCGCGGGCATTGACGCCTTCGGCATACGCGGGCGCAGGCGGGCCCGACCGGGCGCGACTTGTCCCTGTTCGCAGGCTTCGATGAGCGCGCCCACGACCCGTTCGTCGTAGCGCGTGCCGACGAAGGCCTTGATGCGCGCCAGAGCTTCGTCGAGATTCATCGCCTTCTGATAGGGCCGGTCGGTCGTCATCGCATCGAATGTGTCGGCGACGGAGACGATGCGCGCCTGCATGGGAATGTCTTCGCCTTTAAGTCCCTGCGGGTAGCCCTGCCCGTTGATCATCTCGTGATGCATATACATTCCGGGCAAGAAGTCGCGCATGGCGGGAATCTGCGACATGATCTTGAAGCCCTTCTGCGGGTGGCCCTTCATCACTTCATACTCTTCGTTTGTCAAAGGCGCGGGCTTCTTCAAGATGTTGTCGTCGATGCTGATCTTGCCAACGTCGTGCAGGAGCGCGCTGATACGCAACTTTTCCATCTCGTCGTCGGGCAGATTCATGCGGTCGCCGATGGCGAGCGAGAAACGCGCGACGCGCTCGGAGTGGCCGCGCGTGTAAGGGTCTTTGCCGTCGATGGCGGCGGCGAGAGCTTTGACCGTGCCCAGGAACAACTCGCGATTCTCTGCCGCCGCGCGCCTGAGGTCTTCGACGTAATGTTCGAGTTGATCCGTCATCGAGTTGAACGACTCGCCAAGCTCGCCGAGTTCGGTGCGACTACGCACTTCGATGCGTTGCGAGAAGTTTCCCGACGCGATACGACCGGCGGCTTCTGCCAAGTCGCGCACGGGCTGCGTGAGTTGCTTGGCGAAGAGGAAGCCCGCGAGGAGCGCGAAGGTGGCCGCGAGCAAACTGATGACGAGCGTCTGCTGTCGCATCTCCGTGACCGAGCGCAGGGCCGCCTGCTCGTTCTGGATAACGATGACGCCGAGCCGGGAGTCGCCGCCGTCGAGTTCGGCGGTAGCGTATGCGCCGAGCATCTCCATGCGACGGCCATCGCGCTCGGCTGTGAACGGCGCGAGGGCCGACTGCACCTGCCGGCCCGTGTCGATCCAGTCCTGCACGACTTTGAGATCGACCATCGAGCGTTCAGCGTAAGCGACGCGCGCATCGGGGTGCGCGACGACGCGTCCCTCGGAATCGACGACGAAGATGATCGGTCTTCCCTGCTCCAACAACTCACGCTCGCTCTGCTGCGTCGGCTGGCCCACGGTCTTAAAAACATCTTGAAACGAGATGACGGCGACGACCGCCGCGACGACCTCTTCACCGCCCGCCCCGCCCATCACCGGCGCGGCCACCGTCAAGCTCATCTCCTGACTCGAACGAATCAGGTGCGGTCGCGTGACGACGATGCCGCGCCCGCTCATGCGCGCCAGCACTTCACCGACGCGCTCGTTCGCCTCTTCGCGCCCGATCACGTCGGTCTTGTAGGCGAGATGCGGCACGCCGCCCACGGGCAGGATCGAAAGCGCGATGATGTTCGGATCGTCAACGACCGCGCGTTGAAGTCTCACGTCCGACTCGCCGCCGTTCAAAACTTTGACGCCGCCCGCGAGTTCAAACGCTCGCGCGAGTCCCGTCACCACGTCGCGGTAGCGTTGACCGTATAACTCGATCTGTCGCGCCTTGTCCTCGGCGAGTTGCGCCTGATAGCGACCCTCGACCGCGCGCAACTCGCTCGCGCTGCGGTTCGACAGCATCCACCCCGCGAGCGCAAGCGGCACGAGCCCGACGACGAGCAGAGTCGCCAGCACAATGTAGAGCAGACGTATGCGACGGAGGCGTTCGAGCATGAGTTAGCGAAGGAGTAGCGGCGCGCGGGTCAGGGAAGGAATTTCTGGGCAAGCGATATAGCAAGAGGTGTGACGGTCGGAACACCAACCGCCACACCTCATACTAGACAGCCACATAAGTAGCTGTCAACAACTTCCCTTCCGTAGCTCAGGCTCGCCGCCAACGCTGTTCTTTCGCTGCCGCTTGATTGCGGTCTCAACAATGACGACTGAGAACACCATCAGCGTGGCGAACATCTTGGTCTGGAGCGGCTTGAATGCCATCGCTATTCCCCACTGAAGAACGAGTGCCCCTAGAAAAGAGTGGTGTATCCACCTGTGTTTCTCATACACCTTTCGATCAAGGTAATTCACCATAACCAAAAGAAAAAGTGTTGAGATTATGACGAAGTCCATCACGACCCGTCCATGCTCTGACAACCAGCCTTCCATATCCAATCTCCTTTAATGCGAGAGAGTCGAGAGGAACAGGGCAGGTTCGGCGGCAGAAACATCGCCGATGAAATGAGTGCTGCGAACCTGCCCTTTTTCATGACGCTCAAGGACGAGCGATCATTGAAATTGGGAGTGCCTTCTAGTTCTCTTCCGCGAAAAACGATTAGCCAGATAACCGACGCAGCCGATCCCCAAGAGATACGCCGCCGATGTCTGAACATGGTAGAAGATAGATAGCGCGCGCACTCCGTCAAATGAAGCATACGATGTTCGCCAAGCAAAGATTAGCAGTGAAAACCAGATCACGCTCACGAACAGGGTGAAAATAAAACAGAGCAACCAAGACCGTCGGCGCGTCGGAGGTTGCCGTAAGCAGCAACCCGACAGACACAAGCGGCAGAAGGACGATCAGCCCTGTCAAGACCTCAAGCATATTTCCTCCTTACGTCCTATTATTAGGGAGTATCGAGGGAGACGCCCTACAGCGCGTCCGCGCAGCAGTCACCTTCGTTGTCACAACCGACCCCAGAATAACTCGCGGCAGCCCGCAGAATAATTTACGACCTTCTCCGCAGGGCAAAGGTGAGAGCGAAAGCAAGAGAGATTCTTTGTTTTGGCATGAAGTTCCTTTGAGGTTGAGAGTTTAAGTGAGACGGTCACGAGGCGCACGGATAGTATCTGTGACGGAGCACGCGGTGGCTGTTCAGAGTCTCGTCCAGCCCCCTTCAACTCGCCTGTTGATGCGAGTATTCTGCCGCTTGTCATGTTTAGCGTGAGGCTAAACGAAGGTGAGGCATTGATACTGCTTGCCGTCCTGTGAAGACCAGAGCAAACAGCGACAAACTATACTTATCAACACGTGCCGCCAATCTTTTATTTTCGGACACTTTATGTTTGCATCGCTCGTGACGGTTAGCCAGACCCTTCGAGTTCGTTGACTTAGTTCAACTATAATCGCGTGCGCGGCGTCTAAAATGTTGAGCGCGCTTGTTCGGGGTGCTCGTCGGAGATAGCGGGGCGTAAGAAAGCCCGACCGATCAGTGAAGATCGTGATGGAGATTGCCGGGACAAGCGACGAGCAGATCGTCGAGCGCGCTCTCGCTGGCGACGGCGATGCGTTCGGTGAGATCGTGCGCCGTTGGGAGCGACGCATCTTCGCGCTCGCCTACGGCATTCTCGGTCGCGAAGAGGACGCGCGCGACGCGACGCAGGAGACCTTCATCGCTGCCTTCCGCAACCTCAAAGGTTTCCGGGGCGACGCGAAAGTCTCTTCGTGGCTGCACCGCATCGCCGTCAACCAGTGCATCACGCGGCAGCGACGCGCACGCGTGCGCGGCGAAACGTCGCTCGAAGGCGCGGAGGAAGACGGCGCGCAGTTCGTCTCGGAGCTTGAAGCGAGCCCGGCTGTTTCGGCAGAGGGACGCGAGCAGACGGAGGCGGTGCGTCGCGCGGTCAATGCGCTCCCGCCGGAGTTGCGCTCGGTCGTTGTCATGAAGGAGTTTGAGGACTTGACCTTCCAAGAGATCGCAGACACGCTCGGCGTCCCTTTGAGCACCGTCAAGAGCCGACTCTACACCGCGCTCAAGCAACTGCGTCTGCGACTTGAAAAGCATGGAGTGCAGGCGGCGCGTGTTTGATCTGTTGGCGTGAGGGATAGCAAGCAGTTGGAGAGGGCCATGAATAAGATTCAAGAGATGAACGATTGCGGACGCGGCGAACAACTCGTCGCATATCTATACGGCGAGACTGGCCCGGACGAGCGCGCAGGCTTCGAGCGACATCTCTCGGCATGCGCCGCGTGCCACGATGAGTTGACGGCCTTCGGTCAGGTGCGCGAGACGGTCGGAGCGTGGCGCGCGGAACTGTTGACGCACGCGCCCACAGTCACGACCGCCGGGATGATCCCTGCGGCGACTGCGCCGCGTGCGACGCGCACCGATTCGCATGGCCGCACATCATGGGGCGCGTTGCGAGAGTTCTTCGCGCTCTCGCCTGCATGGGTGCGTTATGGATCGGTCGCTGCCGCGCTCGTCGTCTGCGCGCTCGCCGCACTCGCCGTCGCAAACGCGCAGGTGCGTTATGAAAACGGGAGCTTCGCTTTCAGCACAGGCTTGGCGCGCGAGACTGTGAAGAGTCCATCAGTGCCGCAGACTCTTTCGGCGAACGCGGGCGACGCCGTGCCTTTGGATCAACTCGTCGCCGAGCGCGACGCCGCCGTGCGCGAATTGCAGGAGACGCGCGCGCAACTCGACGACAGTCGCGCGGCGAACATCGAGGCGGTCTATCACGAGATCGATGACACGCAGCCCAACGACGCTGGAGGGCCGTCCGCGCCAAACGTCGAGCCGACAACCCGTCAACGTCGTTCGACGGGCACGCAGCGCAAGTCTGCGCGACGCGCAACGCAAGGCGAAGACGATCTGCCGCGCCTGATCGATCTGCTGAGCAGTGGCAACTGAGTCCATTGCGCGGCCCGTCGTCCGCAGGTCTCGTGTAAGATAGGTTAGAATGGTGTCGTGAAGATGAAGACTCGCTACAACACACTCCCCGCGTTGCCCCTGTTGCTCATGCTCGCCTTCGCGTCGCGCGCGTCGGCGCAGGGCGTCGCACTGGGCCAGCAACAGTCGCCCGCGCCAAGCGCGGTCACGTCGCAGGAGCAGACGCCACAGCCTAATCAGGGCCAGTTGGAACTCATACGCGCGCTCAACCTCACGCCGGAGCAGCGCGCGCAGATCGCGCAGATCAGGCAGGAGACCGAAGAGCAGTCGCGACAGATCAACGTGCGCGTGCGTCGCGCGCGTCGCGCGTTGGAGCAGGCCATCTATGCTGACCACGCCGACGAGTCGGTCGTCCAGCAACGCTCGAAAGATGTCGCCGACGCGGAAGCCGCGCGCGTGCAGATGCGCGCCGATGCCGAGTTGAAAGTGCGCCGCGTGCTGACGCCCGAACAGTTCGCCACGTTTCGCGAGTTGCGCAGGCAAGCGCAGGTCACACAAAGGCGACAGCAGAACAATCCTGATGCAACGGTTGCGCAACGACCGGCCGCGCGCCAACAATCGCGCAATGCTGCGCGCGCGGGCGTCAACGCTTCGACCGTTCCCTCTCTCATCCCGCGCCGCCAGCGTCAGCCCGCAGCCAATCGCAGAACTACTCCGCGCCCCTGAAATAAATCTAACTTCCTACGCCAACCCACGCCGCACGCACTCAGATTTCGCGACACGCGTCCCGCGAGTTTTCAATCCTCGCAGGGTTGTTCGCGCGCGCGTTCATTTACATCAGCGCAGCGCGAACACGTCAACTCCCTTGACGCATTGCACGTTTTTCTCGCATCATGACTTCGCTCTCTTCGTCGTTCGCGCAGCATGTCACGCATTTTTGTCCGGCGCACGCCGGAGCTTGAGAAGGCTTTTAACATGACGGGCCAGCACGACAACTCGTGCCAGAGACCCTTGCGCGACGCGCTCCCGGTTCCCAGAGTCAACGCATGAACTTTGCTATCCGTTCCCTGCTCGAAGTACAGGAGACGAGCCTGCTGGCGGCGCGCGCCGCGCGTCGTCTCTTCCGCCGTCCGTCCTACGTCACGGAGATGTTGGCGCAGATGGACGTGATCGGCGTGGGCTCGCTCCCGATCATTTTCCTCACGGGCTTCTTCACGGGTGGCGTGCTCACGCTGCAAACTTTTCCGACGCTCAAGTTCTACGGCGCACAGGACGAGACCGGCTACCTCGTCGCACTCTCGCTCGTGCGCGAGTTGGGGCCTGTGCTCGCTGCTTTGATGGTGACGGGACGCGTCGGCTCGGCGATCTCGGCGGAGTTGGGTTCGATGGTCGTCTCGCAGCAGATCGACGCGATGCGCGCGCTCGGCACAGACCCGGTGCGCAAGCTCGTCGCGCCGCGCATCATCGCGCTGCTCATCATGCTGCCGCTTCTGACCATCGCGGCCGACGTGCTGGGCATCATCGGCGGCGGGGTCGTGGCGACGACGCTTTATGGAATGTCTGCCGAGACGTTCGTCAACTCCGTCCGCTTCGGCATCGACCGCGCGGACATCATCGGCGGCATCATCAAGCCGCTCGTCTTCGGGCTCATCATCGGCAGCATCAGTTGCCAGAAGGGCCTGAGCACGGATGGCGGCACGGTCGGCGTCGGCCGCTCGACGACCTCGGCAGTCGTCACCGCTTCCATCGTCGTCATCATCGCAGACTTCTTTCTCGCGAAAGTTCTGCAAGTCATACTCGATATGCCGTCCTGAGCTACGCGCGCAAACGATCACATGGCTTCAACAGACACAGACATCGATGTAAATCACACGGATGCGCCGCCGCCTGCGGACGTGGACAATCAGGTGAGCCAAGAGGCGGCGGACTCGACCTTCGCCGAGGTGAACGACGAGGATCGGGCCATTCCTTCGATAGAGTTTCAGGACGTGCATCTCTCTTTCGACGGACACAAGGTTTTGAATGGTCTCTCCTTCAAGGTGATGAAGGGCGAGTGTAAGATCATCCTCGGCGGATCGGGCGGCGGCAAATCGACGACGATCAAGCTCGTGCTCGGACTTCTTAAACCCGATTCGGGCCGCATCCTCGTTGACGGCGAAGACATCACGGACTATTCGGAGTTCGAGATGATGCACGTCCGCAAAAAGTTCGGCATGATCTTTCAGGAGGGCGCGCTCTTCGATTCGATCTCGGTTTACGATAACGTCGCTTATCGACTGCACGAGCAAGGCGTGCCCGAAGAGGAAGTCGAGCAGGAGGTCAGGCGAATGCTCCGCTTCGTCAATCTCGAAGATGCCATCGACAAGATGCCTGCGGAGCTTTCGGGCGGTATGCGCCGCAGAGTCGGCATCGCGCGCGCGCTCGTCGGAGGCCCCCAGATCGTCATGTTCGACGAGCCGACCGCCGGGCTCGACCCGCCGACTGCGCGCACGATCTGCGAGTTGGCGATCAAGCTGCGCGATCTGGAAGACGTGTCGTCGATCTTCGTGACGCACGAGATGAACAACATCGAGTACATCACGGGCGAGTACGCTGCCGTGGGCGAAGACGGAGAGGTTATCTTCGAGCAGGAGGGCGAGCGGCTCTGCCTCATCAACACGAAGGTCATCATGCTGCGCGACGGCGAGATCATCTTTAGCGGCACGGACGAGTTGCTCTTCAAGACCGAAGACCCGTACATCAGACGCTTCCTGCGCGGACACTGAAAGGAAAACGATGAACGATGAACGATGAACGATGAACGGAAAACTTAGGTTTTCACTTCATCATTCATCGTTCCTACTTCATCCTTCAGTTTATGCCTCCAACAAAAAAGACCATCGGACTGCGCGAGGTGCGCGTCGGCATCTTCATCCTCGTTGCCATCGCCGTGCTAATCGTGCTCATCCTGAACGCGTCGGGCGACATCTCGTTCAAGGCGAAGAAGCATTTGAACGTGAGGTTCGCGAGCGCGGACGGCTTGCGTCCGGGCGCAGAGGTGCGTCTCGCGGGCGTGCGCATCGGCAAGGTGGACGATGTAAAACTGCTCCCGCCCTCTGACACGCCGGGCGATGCGCGCGTCGAGGCTAGACTTTCAGTTGACAGCACAGTTGACGGCAAACCGATCACAGACCTTGTACGCACGGACTCGAAGGCCCAACTCACCTCGCCGAGTCTTCTGGGAAGCGACAAGGTGATCGCGATCACGATGGGCACATCGCTCGGTCAACCCATCCACGAGAACGACTACCTGCGCACGACGACCGAGGGCGGCATGGCGCAGCTCACCGAATCGGGCAACCAACTCGTCGATCAACTCAACAAGCTCTCCGAGCAGATGACCGGCATCACGTCGAAGATCAATCAGGGCCAGGGCTCCATCGGTCGCTTCGTCAACGACGAGGCGTTCTACGACAATCTCAATCTCACGGTGCGCGAAGCGCAAGGGATCATGCGCGAGATACGTTCGGGTCAGGGCACGGCGGCGAAGCTCGTCAACGATCCCGCGCTCTATAACAACGTCAACCAGATCACCGAGCGACTGGGCGAGATATCCGACAATCTCAATCGTGGTCGCGGCACGGCTGGAAAACTACTGACCGACGACGCACTCTACAACGAAGCGCGCTCGACCATCGCACGCCTCAATCGCACCGCCGACGACATCAACGGCATCACGGCTGAAATCCGCGCCGGACACGGCACAGCCGGAAAACTCCTTAAAGACGAAGCCCTCTACAACGACGCGCGCTCTGCCATCGCGCGCTTCAACACCACCGCCGAGCGCGTCGATAACATCGTCGCCAGCGTCCAGCGCGGCGACGGCTCCGCCGGAAAACTTCTCTACGACGATCAACTCTACAACAACGTCAACCAGCTCTCCTCCGAGTCCGTCAAGCTGCTCTACGACTTCCGCCAGAACCCGAAGAAGTACCTGACGATCAAATTCTCAATCTTCTAACCATCGGAGTTGTGCATGGAAAATTAAGTTGTCCCCTTGAGTAATTAAGTTGTTCGCGAACAATAAAGTTCCGGCCTGACAAATAAAGGCCGCATATGGAATCGTGATGTTGAATCTTTGCGCCGTGGATCAAAAGGCATGAATGGAGGTGTCAAAGCGTGGAAGGGCCGCGTCGCGATCCTTGACAACTCTAACGCGCGTCGATAGGTTTCGCCCACCTCATTACTCTCATCTTCAAGGGGCCGCTTTCGCTGTTAATAAGGAGATCGTCATGAACATCGCCTTCGTGCGTCGCGCACACATCGCCTGCTTCGTTCTTCTCGCATTCGCGTGCGCGGGCACTGCCTGCCATCCGAGCCAACCGGCCGCACAGGGCGGCGCGCCTTATGTCTGGGTCTGCACGCCCGCAAGTTTCCCCACCGTGGGGGGTGTTTCCAGAGCCGACCTGTACGTCTTCAACGGTGGCGGGACGAACGCCAACGTTGCCGTGAACATCCTCGACATCAACGGGAACAACCTCGCCGGGCACAACATCCCCGGCACGAACCCGGCCCGAACCTACCCCGGACAGACAGGCACAAACACGGTGGCCCTCGCGCCCGCGCACACGCTGGACGTTGATTGGATGACTCCTACGACCGCTTCCCCGCCGCAGTTTGACGGAGTAACCGACGTGTCGTTCAGCGTCAGAGTCACCTCCGATCAGCCTATCGTCGTCGGCTCCAACTTCTGGTGGAGTGGCCCCGCGACGCGCCCTTGCAGTCTCCTGCCCAAGTAGCGCACTGAAACGATGAACGCGGAACGATGAAGTGAAAGACAGTTGCTTTCACTTCATCGTTCCGCATTCATATCTCTCATCGTTTATTTCAGACGCCGAGCACGTTGACGAGTTCTTGCACCGCCGCCGCACTCTTCTGCAAGGCGATGCGCTCGTCCGCCGTCAAGTTGATCTCGATGATCTGCTCTAGGCCCCGCGCGCCGAGCTTGCACGGCACGCCGACGTAGAGACCGTTGACGCCGTACTCGCCTTCGAGATATGCGGCGCACGGCAGAATCTTCTTCTTGTCTTTCAAGATCGCTTCCGTCATCTCGACCGCCGCCGCCGAAGGCGCGTAGTAAGCCGAGCCGAAGCCGAGCAGCTTGACGATCTCCGCGCCGCCGTTCGCGGTTCGCGCCACGATCCCGTCGAGTTGCTCCTTTGATAGCAACTCCGTCACAGGAATCCCAGCGCACGTCGAATAGCGCGGTAGAGGAACCATCGTGTCGCCGTGTCCGCCGAGGACGAAGGCCGTCACGTTCTCGACCGACACGGCCAGAGCTTCGGCGAGGAAGCAGCGCATCCGCGCCGAGTCCAACACGCCCGCCATGCCGATGACGCGATGCTTCGGAAAGCCGGAACGCTTGAGGGCCACCTGACACATCGCGTCGAGCGGGTTGGAGACGACGATCAAGATCGACTCCGGCGAATACTTGATCACTTCGTCGACGACCTTCGTGACGATCCCCGCGTTCGTCTTCAAGAGATCGTCGCGGCTCATGCCGGGCTTGCGGGGCAGGCCCGCCGTGATGATGACCACGTCGGAGTCGCGCGTGAGCGAGTAGTCGTTCGTCGAGCCCGTCATGCGCGCATCGTATCCTTCGATGGGCGCGGCTTGCGCGAGGTCGAGCGACTTCCCTTGCGGCACGCCCTCCATGATATCGACGAGCACCACGTCGCCCAGCTCCTTGCTCGCCAGCCAGTGCGCGGCGGTCGCGCCGACGTTGCCCGCGCCCACCACAGTGATCTTGTTTCGCCTTCCCATCGTCTTGATCCTTTCTTCGCAGCCTTGAAGATTGTTTGATGACTTTTAGCGTAACGCGCGCGCACTCATCGCCGCACAGACTCGTACAACAACACTTGCACGCGAGTTTCTTTGAACTGGAAGAACGCGAGTCTAAGATGCGCCCGCCGCGAGTGTCAAGGTACACTCCGCGCGGGATAAAAGCTCACACGCTTCGGCATAAAAGACTCTGACGGGCCGCTCGCGCAACTGTTTGTGAACAATAAAGTCCTTACCTGACAAATAAAGTTCTTACCTAAACAATAAAGTCCTTACCTAAACAGGTAGGGACTTTCTGCCCATCACAAAAACGAATACTGTTAGTGAAAAATTAAGTTCTTCACTGAGCAACGATATTTCGATGAATTTGAAGCGCTAAAGGGTCAGAAGAGGAGGGATTAGCTTGCCATCTCTACAGCAAAATATTTAGCGTAGATTCACCTACGCCGAGGCTTGGTTTTGGTGCTGCGTTTTTCCCGCCTGAAACCTTTCGATTCTTGAGCCGCTTTGAGAGTTAGTTGCTCAGGCACTTCAAAGTCCGCATCAATCAAGACTTCCACTGAAATACCTGCCGCCCTTGCGTAAGCTAACAGTATCAACGGCGGTGGCTCACGCAGGCCCTGCTCAAATCTTGATATATTGCCAGGGTATAACTTAATGGGCGACGGAAGCCTTTGATTTTTTAATCTTTCCACCATCTCCGCCTGGGTAAGACCGAAGCGGTCACGAAGCAAGCGGAGTTTTTCAGCTAAGCCAGCCGTCTGCGGGCGCGATGATCCCATTAGAAGTTTCCTCCTTTGGGACTGCGCCCCCGCGCATTGTTTTTGCGTCTTAGCGGAAGTATTATGGCTTTGCTCCCTACGGGGAGCGAAGCTCGCAAGATTTGTTGGCTCGCCTGAAATTCCTCTCTAGGATTCCAGACGGCTGCCATCATCCGTCTCGCTTGAGAACCGCTTTATGCACAGGTCATTGGCTCAATTGTCAAAGAATCTAAAACACCATAGATCCCGGACGGACATCATACAGTCCGCCTTAGCATGAGGCTATCTATGACGAAAGCAGAGATGCATGGTGGACTGGCAAGTAATGAAAAGAAGCTTACACTGTTTCTGCTCTGTTGGATCTTCGGCCTGTTTAGTTTGCATCGCTTCTATACCGGCAAGTATCTCTCAGGTGGACTGCAACTGCTCACATTGTTACTGGCCGGTTTGTTTGGTGCTTTTGAAGTAAAAGTACCCGGTATTATTGCTGGGGCAATAGGAGGCGTGTGGCTGATCGTGGATTTCATAATGATCATCATGGGTAAGTTCACTGATAGAGAAGGAAGGCTAATTACAGACTGGATATAAGTCGAGATGCTAATCAATAACTGAAGATTGGCTATATGTCCTCAAGTTATTTGCGAAGCTCTGTCTAAATTTCAAAGTCAAAGACTAGTCATGGCAAAGTCACTACCGCCTACAATGAAGCTCACGGCGAAACAGCGTCGAGAGTTAGAACAGCTCTGGTTCATCTACGGCAATCATGGTCCGAAGATGAATTATGAGGATCATGGTTTCATTCAACATATTCTCGAACTCAGAAGGGATGTGCGGGATTCAAAGAAACCTTTATATAAACCTACGCAAGAGTGCCAAGCTGCTGTTGATGCTATTCTTCGCAAGAAAAGATAAGACAAAGCCTGTGACTGTACTCATCAGTTTGCCGCGGCTGGAAGCATAAGTTGGCCGCTCACGACTTAAAAGTCTTTAATTTTTCGATAGCAACTAAGACTGAAGATTTCCTAATTGGAAGCATCCTCTAGCCGAAAGTGCAAATCGGAAACATTAGATTGCCGAAAGTACACAAGAATATTTGGATTGCTTACTATCAAATCAGCATTACTACAGAAAGACAAAACCCGCCTGATGCTTAACAACATGCATTGGCAGGTTTGCTCTGAATGGTGTTTTCAATGACGGTTTAATTTATGGTTTTCAGTGATACATTCCTCGGATTATCAATCTTCATTTGTTTTATTAAAGTATCAAAATCAATATCACCGCCACCGCCATGTTCAATCAGGCGTAACGCTTCAATCCATTGCGCCTTGCCTGTCGAAAACAAATGCACTTGTGATAAATCTCCGCCTGCCCGTTCCCAAATACCATTGTCTCTAATTCCTCCAGGATATAATTTGGTCGCAATCTCGAATAAAATATCTTTCCTGCTTGAAGATGCTACATAGTAACCGATGTCTAAATAATCAATTAGTCCAAACAAAAATGCGGAAACATTTTGAGAAGCATATGGTTGTGAACCTTTTTTATCAGCGGTTTCCTTTTCCTCAACCAAATCGGAAATCCCACGCAACAGAAGCGATTTAATATGAGGATAATGCCGGCACGCCTCTAAAAAACCTAACCCCTCCATCTCTACGGCAAGAGCGTGACTGCAATGTATTTTTAAGAATTTATGTAAATCTGACTCTAAAGAAGCATCTACTTTTTCACCAGAAGCGATAGTTCCTGAATAGACAGAAATTTTTTCAGCAAACTCTGGCTGTATAATGCTACTTGTAGTGGAAAGCCAAGTGCTGGTAGCAGAAAAGTCTAATGCTTTCATTTCTAATTCGTATGATGAAAAGCCAAATTTGGGTCTTGGCTTGAATATTTCTTCAGCCTTCCCTCTCTCAAAGCCATAAACATCCGCCCCTATAACAAGGTCCCCAATTTTTACATCTTTTAGTCCTCCAGCAACACCAACGAAAAAGATATGAGACGGTTTATAAAGATTGATGATTCTTTCAGTTTCAATCCCCGCATTCACATTTGTTTGATTAGTGCGTCCAACAATGACTTGTATTTCAGTCCCTTTAGAAATGTAGCTTCCAACTTTATATTGGGTCTTTGTTTCCGGATGTTCCTCAGCATGTAAATTAGATAAATAACTATTGACAACTGCTTCTTGTTCAAGAAAAAGGGCAGTTAAAATGACTATGGTGTTCATAATTTATTTCTAAGTTCTTGTAACATTTTTAGCGGTTCGTATCTGGGGTGTTCTTTAACCATTTTTTTCAAAAGTTTTTGTATTGTGATCTCTCTGTAAGCCCCATATCTAAGTTTGTGTAGAGCATCAATCCATACTTCTTTTCCTGTCCCGTGACTTAATAAATCGTATTCTTGACCGCCTGCTTCCATCCAAATCTTTCTATCTTTTGGTCCTTCACTATAAAGTGTATAAGCTATTTCTTGGAGTGCTTCCCACCATTTATCTTCATTAAAACTTATGTTCTTTAAAAAGCCTGTTAATTTGATAGAGGCTTGATCAAATAAACCTAGCAGGAAATAACACTCATTCAAGGCTACTTTAAAGGCAGAATCTCTGCCTGCCTGATGGTAAATCGCCTTTGCGACCCGCCCGTAATTACGCGTCCCTACTAATCGACCGAGTTGAGTTGCGTCAACTATATCTAATTTCCCTTTATAATTATAAACGTAGTCTTCTAAATTACTTTCGCCCAGTTGTGAGAATTTTAGGAAGATTGGAAGTGTTTTTTTGAAGTCATCTCTATTGAAGTAAAGGAAGTTCGACATGCCATTGTTAATAATATACTCCTCCAGAAAATCATCATCTGGAATCTCAATCGAAGGATTTTTGCTAATTTTGTGTAACAAGTCAGCAGACGTTTCAGCAAGAAAATTTTCTCGGCTCTTCGATGAAAGTTTTTTCCAAATTCCGTTTCTGTTTTTATATTCCAAAACATTTGCATAATCAGACAAACTAATCTGTTGAACCAGGTCCTCATCAATTTCAGTGCCTTTAACGATCAAATCAAGAACTTCATATATTTTAGTTTGCGGCTTAATGATGCCATCATCAATCTTATTTCCTCTCTTTATTGATTTAAGCCAAATGTATCGCCAATTTTTATTTTGTATTTCCAATTTACTTAAAAGCGAAGGATTGTTATGACATAAATCACCACAAATATTCAGGAGTCTTGAATCGCCATCAACGATGGAAAACTTTATTAACCTTTCAGGTTTTACAGAAGCCGTAATGATATTAATTCCTTCGACATATTTTTCATTTGTATCAACTTTTAGTTGTTCTGATAACGCTTCTTGAAAATCGAACTCCCTAATTAATGTGGTTGCATAGAGCTTCAACCAATTTCTCTTTAATGCAAATTTTTTAACGCTTGATAACCACCCTGAATTTGTCTCATCCGGGAACTTTGTAATTAAAGCAGTTTCACCTTGGTTTGAATCGTCTAGATCAGCTTTAAGGGTTTCTAAAACAGACATATCCTTTAATACCCATTGCCAGATAATTTCGGCTTTTTCCAAACTGATATTGGAGATAAATCGCTTCAACTCCTTGTCCAAGGTAACGTTCCACCAATTAGGTGTAGATTTTGATTTATATTGCTTGATGATTTTTGAGTAATTATTTTCCTTACTAGCAGTAAGAGCCAGTAGGTTACTTTTAATCCACGCTTGAAGAGACGTTGATAGTTCAGGCTCACTATTTTCAACCGCCGTGGGTTTAATGTTCCTTAATGCGAGAATTTCTTTTTCGCTCGATGTTCGGATGATATTAGATAGTCTTGATAAAAGCTTTCGTTTTAAAGTCACACCTTTTTTTTTGTTCGGTGAGTATTCAGAAATGATTTGATAAAGAGTATTGATTGAGTTGAAATCTTGGACCAAATCAATATTTTCGTATGTTGGGACACCTTTGCTTAAAAACGCCAAATCCTCTCTTTCAACAGATGTTGCTTCAATGTCCCTAATAAAATTATTTAGCTTGTTGGTTGCCCCCACATCTCCCGATAAATACAACTCAAAGAATGAAGTTAATTGATATGAGTCAGTCTTTTTTACAACGCAGAAGCCAGTATTTAACCATCTATTTTCAAGACTTGAAGGAGTCGTTATCAATGTTAGATTGCCTTTTGGAACCTCTTTGGGATTGAAATTTACTCCAAAGGAAAAACTTTCCCTTTCAGATTTGCTGAGCTTAGACCACGCCACGCAGACAACTAATGCGAAGTATTCCTGACCGATCCAAACAATTACGTTTTGATATTGTTCAGCCTCGGCGATACCGTGAATTAGCTTGTTGAACCGGGGAATTATCTCTTCATCAATGACACATTCTTTATGGGAATTGGCTTGATAATCTATTGGGCTAAGTGAAATTGATTTATCAATATTTTCACTAAAATAGCTAAGTAGCAGTTCTAGATTGTCAATTGCATTGAGGTCATTTTTCTTAATTATAAGACTGTGTGAAAATACTCTGCCAGATCTAACATTGGGAGAATTGTCAGGATATGTCTTAGTAACTAAATAAAATTCATCTACAGCAAATCCTCTTACTACCGGTTGCCATACAATTCCCGAAGGCGGTCTATCTTGTAAATCAGTTTGAAAACGAATCTTTTTGGCAATAGCGTTATTGGGTAAAGATGTAGCGAGCAAATCCCAAGCTCCATTTACTTCACCATAAATCGCTTGATGGACGGTTATCTGCACTATATTACTTCTGAAATTAACAAAGTTATATCCTTCGTTTCGCTTTCATCCGGCTTTATTATGTAGCCGAAGTTTTCGGGTCCTTCATCCAAATATTTATCCTTAGCCTCTTGAGTATCCAACTTAAACTCTTGTGATGATAATCCAAATATCCGATAACTATTCTTATGCCAGTTAGCTTCAATAAAATTAAGTAATAAAGGCAATTCTTTCGTAAACCTCAATCGTGGTGAGTCTTTTGTATGAAGTTCATCCCAGCAAGTTAAGACAACAGTTAGTTTGATAGAATCGGTTTTCAAATGATAATTATAACCTTTAATTTGAAGCAAAATTTGCAGCAGTTCAATAAAAAAAGACTGGTCGGCTATCTCGAAGTCTTCGAGCGATTTCGATGCGGAATTTGCTAATGTTTCCTTATCAACTGTTTGATTGCTGAGGTCATTGATAGCAGTTAAACTGCTTAATCGGATGAACAATATCCAGGCGTGGCTTTCGCTTAATGCCTTGTTCCAATTTTTGTTGACTTCTCTCTGTTCAACTATTTTAGTAATTTGCTCGCCAGCAAAATCAGGATATTTTATATCTGCCTTTTGTCCTCTATATTCAACCTTTTGTCCTCTATATTCAATCGGTAGAATCAGTTCCTCATATTTTTCAGTCTGAGTCGGCTGAGTTTCCTCTCCTCTTGATAGTCTCTCTCTGTCATCAGTTATCAGGGAAATGTTTTCGACCGATTTATAAAGAACGATTTCACTCTTATGTTTTACAAGTCTATTGTAGAACTGTATAACGAAAGTGGTTTTGCCCGAATGGGGTTTGCCTAAAATAAGTATTGATTTGTTGCTCATTTATCTTCTGTAGCTGAGAAATAAATCATCTGTTACTTCTACACCTAAATTTATTTCAATATTCGACGGCTGCAAAACCTCGTTCAGCAACCTATCAACTACTTCAAGGTTGTTTTCGTGGCAGAGTTTGTCAGGGTCTGCCTTAGAAAAATTCGTAACCTCAATTTCTGTATGATGCGGAAAGATTTCCATTAAATCTTCTCGCAAGGAAGTTCTAATTACGTCTTTTACATTATTAATTTCATCAGCTTTTGACCACACTACTACTATCGGTCGTTCATTTAAGTCCTGTTTTAATTGTTGTGCAATATCTATGATTTCCGTCTTAGCTGCATTTCTCCTTTCTTTCAATGCCTCACAATCAACAAACAAAATAAAGCCGCTTGAGTTTTTGTGTATCCATCTCGCGCTATTTGCATTTTCATCCTCTTTATTACGTGCCCACTGCAAAAACACTTCGCCAGACGTATCGGTGAACAGTACATCTTTCAACCTATCTTCTTTGTCCCTTAAAGCTAGATGCAAAAAACTGTAAAAGTTAGGATTGCTCGGAGTAGGATCGGGGAACGGGACGTTGCCTCTTTTTAATCGCATCTTATGCGCTAAAAATTCCCAACCAATGGTAGTCTTAGTTCCAGCAAAATTAAATTCTTTGAGTCGTTCTCCGTTGAGCAATAACGTATACAGCATACCTAGGAAACTTGATTTCCCAGCGACCGCTCTGCCGACAAGCCCGATAATAACTGGGTTGTTTCTCGTACTGATTAACGGGATTTCCTCAACGGTAAAAGCGTCTCCAGACCAATTAATTACTGATTTGCTTTTGCCTAAACCTTGCTTTTGCTGGTTCTTTTCCTTTATGGATGAAATGCCAACCCAATGCTCACATTCCTGAAAATGATCGTGCAGATCGAAACAATGTGTTTTCGGCGCGGCACATTCTGGTTTGCTACATTTTCCTTGCATTCACTTACCTGATCGAAACGATTTTTTGAGCTTGAAAATCATGAAACATCCATAAGACGAATTCACTTTTAGTAATTTCAATTGTCGAATCAATTCCCGTTTCAGCTTTAAATTGATTACTGCTGTATCTTCCGCTAATGATACCCGTTAAGAAACTTAAAAACGAAAGTCTCCCGCTCACTTCAATGTAATCACCTAGAATCTTTTGAAGGCGTTCATTGTTCTCTTCAATCTTCGATAATAAGTGGTGAATTTTAATCTTCTCTTCTTTATCATTGATAAAATTTTTATGAGTTTCTTTTAGAAAATAATCGGCACTAACTGGATACAAATAAGGTACTAGGTTGGAATAATCTAATGCCATTATTATCTCCAATAAGAAGCTGTTTAATTCTCTGTAACTCTCATTCGAAGCCTTGGAATAGGCTGCTTCTTTCCACCACAAAAGTTGAGTCCTCATATGCAACAAACTATTTTTTAGCAAAATTTCGTTTTGGGTTTTAACTATAATTGACTCTAAATTATTTATTAGCTGATTCAACGCCTTCTGAATTTGTGACTGATTAGCAGAAATCTGCTCACTTTGTTTTTTGAATGCACTGTTTACAACAGCAACCGTTAAAGTAGTTTCGTCTACTGTAACTTCTGCTAAGCCTCCAATCTTAATTTCTAAATTTTCATTTTTCAGGCTTGTATTTACTGTGTTTAAGGACCAATTACTCTCTGCTTCTCTCTCAACTCTATTACCAATATCCGACAAAAATTCTTCTAGTAAATCTTTCTCTCTATCAAGCTTGAAATACTTAATAGCGTTCCGCCCTGTCAACCATATTAGGCAAGAGTAAATTATGTCGGTTTCGGATAGTGTTTGAAGAGCTTGAAGTATTACAGCTCTGACAGTGGTTAGTGGTGTGTCTTTTGTGTTTGAAACAAACGTTCTCCAGTGATTTATAATAATGCCGGTTACTTCTACTATGTCAACATTCTCTGCCGAAACTTCCGGGTCTAGTGCAATTAAGGTATAAGAAACTATCTTTGGTTTGTTCTTAGCAAGTTTTTTTACTACGTCACCGCAAGCCTTTTTCAATTTGGTAAGATTTTCATCTTCACCGACAATTATAAATTGGTTATTTAGGAATTTTTGTAACATAGACATATGCCTTAAAGTCCTCGCTATAAAGATGATTCTTGGTCTTAATTATACTCCATTACTAACATTTTAAAAGAAAAGCAGCGGATACGAATTTCTAGGTTGTGTTGACATTACTAACCTGGGACACATGACAGTGCTGGGTAGGATTTTATATCAGGTTATGAACACTCTAGTGGCCTCCTAACTCTCATTTCACGCAGTTCTCTCACGCAAGGCTGAAATACACAACATCTGAAAACTGACGCCGCTTTGTACTCACCGGAAGCATAAGTTGGCCGCGAGCTATTGGAAGCATCAGGTGTCCAAAGCGGCCAACTTATGCTTCCAGTCACAAAGACGTATTAAGTTGTGGGAGTTTAGTTGCTTGACAAATATGTACTCTAGAGTGTCTATTTGTCAAACAACCCCTTCCCTATCAACTATATAGCCAGATTTCCTCTATTGCATTCAGGTAAGGAACCTGATATAACCCGCCACGATTTATTTACGGTAATTTTCAGCCATAAATAAATCGACCTGATGCGATCCGGCTCCCAACCAACATCGCATCAGGCCAATTCGACTTATTTTCTCGCCTTTGGCGAGACAGTCTTTTTGTGCTTAAGACCTATATGCATTTTACCCCTCCTCAATATCGTGTCAAGTGCTTTTAGAGGACTGAGTTGAAAACTATAACGGGGGTAACTCTATGCCAAGTCTAAGGCCGTTGATCACACCCAAGTGGATTGAAAATCGGATTAAGAAAGGATGGGGCAGTGGCACCGGTATGGAGTACATGCCTTGGCTGGTTATTCAAGATTTCGCCTCATTGGGACGAGCGCACCGCATTAGGGGCTGGAAGCACAGTAGGGTTCACCACCTGTTTAGTGATTTAGAACGAAATGTTTTTTTGTGTTACCAGTGGCCCCTGTCAGTTATCGACATTAGAGAGCAGTTCCCTCTCCTACCGTTTGAAGAGACTATCGCAATCGCAAAAGAGATTGGGGTACGGCATCCGATTGATAGGCGCACTAAATGTCCAATAGTAATGACTACAGATTTGCTCTTAACAGTCCAACAGGGATTGCAATCTATACATTGTCCACGCACGGTTAAATACATGAAAGATGTACTTAAGCCGCGGACGCTGGAAAAGCTTGAGATAGAGCGACGCTACTGGTTAGCACCACATAGAAAACTTAAGTTGAGAATAATCACAGAGAAGTATATCTCTCAGGCATTCATAAAAAACATGCTCTGGGTTCATCCATATTACTGGTTAACGGATTTATACCCTCTCACTTGTCAGGAGGTGAAAAAGATAGCGTCATTGCTTACCGAGTTGATCCTTAATGAGGAACTATCTCTGAGGAGAATTGCACTTAAATGTGATCGTATTCTTCGGTTAGAACAAGGTACGGGACTAGCAGTTATCCGCTATCTTCTCGCCAATCGGTTCTGGGAAGTGGACATGAATATTCGTATTCGCACCGACGCGCCCCTTGTCCTGTTAAGGCTGTCGGATTCTGGTCAGCTCAACGAAAAGAGGTTTTCCGCTTGACATTCTCAGTCAATCATCTGATCAGGTGGGGCGATGATCAATGTGATTCGCTGGCCGCTCGCGTTGAAAGGATTCTTTTCATCGATGAGATGGGCACGGACATCGCCACCATAAATATTGATAGAAACAGAGCTACGCCCGTCTGGTACAAGTATGAAGAAATTAAAGCTGCACTCATGACAGCTGAGGCAAGCATTCTACAGATAGACCATTGTGCTCCGCGCTTGCTTACTACAAGTGATCTAGAGCAACACAATAATCAGAAGATAAAGAGGGCAAGGGATAAGCGGTGGGAAGTTATTGAGCCATTAGTCACAGGTAAGAATGCAGTCAAGATGCTTTTTCCACATGAGCGAGCTGCTCTAGTAGCGGAGAGAGCCAAGGTGGAATTCCCGCACGGGAATAATGGTTGTATGAGGACATACTCAAGGCAAAGCATATACAGTTTCGTCTATCTATGGTGGCGCGGCGGGCAGACGCAGAACGCGCTACTAGGCAAGTATCAGAACTGCGGAGCCCCTGGTAAAGCTCGTGTACAGAATGTGAAGAAACTTGGTCGCCGCAGTAAGATTACTGCCATTACAGACCAATCTACGGGAATCGTTTTATCCTCATACTGGATGAACATCATTTGTTTGGGTTCATTGCTTTTCTTTAATAGCCAGAAAATTGGGGGGCTTCGAGCAGCATACCGCGACACCCTCCGTCACTTCTGCCCTAAGGGGAAAGTACGTAACCAGAAGGGTGAGTGGGAAATCATCATCCCTGATTACACGAAAGGCGAAGTCTTTAGCCCCCGCCAATTCAATTATCATGTGAGAAGGCACGTTGAGAAAGACCTTCAGGAGTTCTTCTATAAAAAGTTCGGGAAGCGAAAATTCAATTTACGTTTCAGAGAATTGAAAGGTAATTCTACTAGCGAAGCCCCCTACCCCGGTGCCATCTATCAGATCGACGCAACTATAGCAGACGTAAATCTTGTCAGCCGACTTAATCGAACTCGCATCATCGGTCGCCCAGTTATTACTGTCATCATTGATGTATTTAGCCGGATGATAGTGGGCGTCTGTGTGCGTATGGAGCGAGAAGGCTGGAACGTAATCAGCCTCGCCCTGAAGAACGCAACTGAGGATAAGGTCACATTCTGTAAAAAGTATGGGGTCGAAATCACTGAGAGTGACTGGCCTGTCATAGGACTTTGTGACGCGGTGGTCGGAGATCGCGGGCCAATGAAGGGCTACAACGCTAACAATCTGGTTACCGGCCTCGGTATCTCTGTTTCCACCCTTCCTCCCTACCGCGCAGACTGGAAAGGCATTGTGGAACAGATGTTCCGCCTGATGAATATCCGTGTCATTAAACAGTTGCCAGGTGCCTTAAACCCCGAAAGAGAGCGCGGAGATAGAGATGTTCGGCTCGATGCTGTTCTAGACATAGAACAATTCACTGCCATCGTTATCAAGGCCATCCTCTACCACAATAATCATCATTATATGAGTGCTTACCCCATGGATCGGGACATGATAACCGCTGGAGTTAAACCCATCCCACGCGAACTCTTTATATGGGGTAGGGAGAACAGATCTGGTACCCCAAGACATAAGGAGCCTGAGGCAATACGTGTTCACCTGCTGCCCGGCGGCGAGGCTACAGTCACACCCAGAGGGATCAGATTCAAAGGGGAGTTTTACACCTGTCAACTGGCTGAAGACGAGAATTGGCGTTTTATCGCTAGAAACCGGGGTGCATGGAAAGAAAATATCGCTTATGATCCCCGACTACCCGGCATCATCTACCTTCGCCCCGCTGGCTTACCATCAATTCCATGTCACCTCATGGATCCCGAATCAATAGCGGCAAAAGCTGATATGGCTGAAATCGAAGAATACCGCGAGCGTAAGAATATAGACGACCAACGGGCTGAAGTGACAAACGTACAAGGGCGGGTAAACCTCGACGCCGGCATTGACGATATTGTTGCACAGGCCCAAGAGATATGTGCTGAAGCTCGCGCCCAGGCCCCTGTTGAGAGCAAGTCATCACGGCTCAGCAACATAAATGAAAACAGACAAGCTGAGATTGACAAGATGAATGAAGAATATCGCCGGGATCGACTTGAGGAACTGGGCATCTTTAATCCAGAGCGAACTTCTATAACCTCTCCGCCGGACACCGGTGAAGAACATATCCCACGGCCTAGGTTCTCAAACGTACTTTCAATTCAAGAGAGAAAGATGAAGCAGCATGGCGAGAAGAAATAGTTCTTACCAGCAACCTCCACCCTTGTCTGTTGTTCGTGGCGAGCAAGTTAATGCCACCTACACAGACCAGCTAATCCCTGAGTATCAGGGCAACCCTCTTATCGAGGCACTGCCCCACCTCTGGTCAACAGAAGAAGTAGAGGAGATGCTTTCTTACTACCCGCACTATGCTGCCTCACAGCGTGAATTAGCCAGCGAACTCCGACTTCATCTTCTTGAAAATACGAGAGAGTTTTTCATCCCGCAGGGGATTCACTACGAAATTCATTTATCAATCTCGAATATGCTCCGGCGTGGTTACATTGACCGCAATCCGATGGGTAGAGGTATGTGGGCGAGCCAACCAAGAAAGGTTGAGCAGTTAGGTGACAGATTACAAAGAAGGAGTTTCTTACGTTCTAAGGCAAGGGGGCTTTGTATAGTCGGTGTGGGTGGTCTGGGGAAGTCTACAGCAGTAGAGAACATACTATCCTTATACCCGCAAGTCATTACTCACAGTAGGCACAATGCTCAAGACCTGATCCTCAAACAACTGGTCTGGGTGAAACTGCAATGTCCCAATGATGGGTCGTTAAGAGGCATGTGCATCAACTTCATTCAGGAGGTCGATGACATCATCGGAACTAACTACGTGAAATTCTATAGCACGCGGCGCAGCACGCTCGATGAGCTACTTCTTAGCATGGCTCGGGTAGCATCGAATCATTTTCTGGGCGTAATCGTTTTTGATGAGATACAGGATTTAAGTGAAGCAAAAAGTGGTGGTGCCACCCGCATGCTTAATTTCTTTGTGCAGCTAGAGAACACTTTAGGTATCCCATTCATCCTTATCGGTACTCCGAAAGCGAGGGCGTTATTTTCAGGAGAGTTTCGTCAGGCAAGGCGCATCAGCGAACAGGGAGATATTTATTGGCGACCTATGAAGGAGGTTGCGGATAAAGAAGAGCCAAGCGCCCCAGACATGTGCGATCCGGATTGGGATGTCTTTGTCCGCGCGATGTGGAGATACTGGTATCTTAAGAAGGAACATCCATTACCGAAGAATTTGCTCAAAGAGCCGTCTGTAAGAACACTCTATGAAGAGTCCAAAGGCATTACAGCGCTCGTCGTTACAATCTTCTTCTTAGCCCAACGCCGAGCTATCACGAGCGGTGTTGAGGATTTGACTCCCAAGGTTATCAGGTCTGCTGTCAAAGATAATCAGCATTTTGTGAAGCATCTGCTTATGCGAATGCAAGAAACGCCTCAAGGCGCATCTTCTCCGCGCGCCATTTCTGACCTTGATCTTTCGGCGTGGCTTAAGGCTGTACCCTTAAAACAGAAAAACAGGAACGCGCCGATATCACCACCGGCAGATGCTTTTCCAACGGAAATGAAAAAAGAGGCAGTTAGTGATAAATCTTCGCCCCAGCGAATTGCTAGTAAACGTAAGGGTGGTAAGGCTGCTCAGACCTTCGATAAAGATGATTTTAGAGCCATTACAGATGACAAAGCTAATGACAGCTTAGGCTCTCCCGATGAATTTTCCTGAGCATAGCCCACTACTGCATACACACTAAGATGATCGGCTTCTTTCCGAGTGTATACCCTGGCGAACTATTCTACAGTTTGTGCGCTCGCTATAGTGAGCGGGTACACTATCCCAGCACCTTCGCTGTTAATGCAGAATTATTTGGCTCTAATCATGGGTGGGGGACCGTCGGCATACCTGTGCGCCTAAATCACTTTGTTTCAACACTGCCTGCCGGCCAACCTTATTCCGTCGATGATTTCATTGCTAACAACACCCTTCTTCCCTACTACACTCCTTTTTTTCCCGTAGAAAGGATCTGTAGGATGTTGAAGGTCATGAAGGGCTCCGCTGATGCGGTAAAACAATCGCTTTCAGGTACTTTTAACTCTTCCGTTAAGCCGCCAGCGCGCTTGCGGTTTTGCCCCTTATGCTTGAAGAGGGATACGCGTAAATATGGGGAACTCTACTGGCATCGGCTGCACCAAGCCCCAGGAGTAGAGGTCTGCCCCGCTCATCTCATTCTCCTTGAATACAGCGACATTCCTTCTCATAACCAAGGGAACTCACAAAGATTCGTTTCGGCTGCGCATCTATCATTCTTTATAACGCCGAAGCGTCTTGATACTACAAATCGCACTCATCAAACCCTATTGAGGATTGCCCAAGACATCCAGTGGCTACTAGGACAGCGTGATCTCTCGTCTAATTTCGGCTCCCTCCATATTTGTTACAAGAACATTTTGGCTGAGCGAGGTTTAATTCACACCGGCAGCTTGAAGCTGCGCACATTATGCGATGGATTTCAGATGTTCTATCCTTCGCAACTGCTGAGCCTTTTGCAGTGTCAGTTCGATAAGCGGGGGAACAGCAACTGGCTGTCAAGACTTTTACCCTACCTCAACCGAGGTATAGCTTCTCACCCTCTAAGACACTTGCTCCTCATCCAATTCCTCGGATACACGGCAGAATCATTCTTCAGGCGTTGTCAGATGGCGGAGCCTTTCAAGCCGCTTCCCTCGAAAAAACCTTTGAACGAAGTGCTTTGGGTCTGCCTTAATCCAGCTTGTGACTTCTTTCGCCGGCAGCCCCTAAATGATTGTGCGGTTACTTATGACAATCAAGGCGGAAGATACTACGGCACGTTTCAGTGCGTGTGTGGGTTCACTCATACCCGAAGAGTTCCTATCACACATGAAGACCGTTTTAGGGTGGGCATAGTCAAGGCTTACGGGCCGATTTGGGAGACTGCCCTGAGAGAACTGTGGAATAATCCATACTTCACTCTAAAGGATATTGCCTCAGAACTCGGAGTCTACCACTGGACAGTTAAGTACCAAGCTCTGCGACTTGATCTTACATTCCCCCGACCTGGCCCTGGACGACCCTCAACGCAGCTATCGCTTAGACATGTGGCGCGACTAAAGAAAGTTCGACGCACAGAACCTGACAAGTTAAAGAACTACAGAAGTAGGTGGTTAGCTAATCTGAAGCTGAATAAAGGGGCAAGCCGCTCGACCTTGAGACGGAAGCTGATTCATGTCCACTACTGGTTAAGTAAGCATGATCGGGAATGGCTGGAGTCTCACATGCCGCCGCCTCGCTGGAGTAGCGGCCCATCCCGCGTACGCGACTGGAATAGCCGTGACTCTCAATTGGCAACGGAGATTCACCACACCGCGTTGCAACTGATGAATACCGAGGGTCGCCCTGTTAGGATAACCAAGAGCGCTATATTTAGAGACAGAAAGCTATACAAGTACCTCCTTAATAGGAAAACCGCCGCCAAACTCCCCCTGACTCAAAAAGCACTATCTGAAGTGGTAGAGACGCGCGTTCAGTTTTCACGTCGTCGTATTAAATGGGCTGTTGCCTGCTTCACCCGAGAAGGCGTTGTTCCCTCCTTCACCAGATTGGCTGAGCGCGCAGGAGTGACTAACTCAGCCTACGTACCAGAAGTTACAACCGTGCTTGAATCTGCCGTCCTCTCGCTGCGGTGCATAGGTAATGCCTCTGTAGTGAAGGTGGCTTAGGGACGGATGCCCCAGCCCAAACCTCCGACTCATGCTCGGCCATTTTCCCAGCCTCTACCCGGATGAATTGCTATACAGCGCCTGCGCGAGGTTCGCAGTTCGTGCGGGATACGCAAGTGTTAAGTCAGTCCTCGATGAGCTATTCGGAGCGCCCACGGCCACGGCAATAATAGATCTGCCTAATCGCCTCGGCTTTCTTGCCGCGGCTCTGCCCGCAAATTCTTCGCTCACAGCGGACCGCCTCATAGACCAACACACGTTGCTCCCCTTCTTTAGTGCTTTCCAACCAGCCAGTCGCATTGAACAATTGCGTGAAGATCTGAAAGGCACTCACGGTCCTGCCGGGCATATGCGTTCGGGGATTATGGCGAGCCGTAACCCTATGCCCGGACATCTGAGATTCTGCCCTTTATGCAAGCAAGAAGATGAGGATTCTTTCGGGGAGACTTACTGGCATAGGCTTCACCAGCTGCCAAGTGTCGTAGTCTGCTCGCCACACCGAGCTTTCCTCGAAAACAGCGGGGTCAACCTTCGTGCTGGTAGAAGACACCTGCAGTTCATCCCTGCCGAACAAATTACTAGAACGATATCTGTTCGCCATGTTGACAAAGAGGATCCCAATCACCACAGACTTCTACAGATCGCACAAGATGCACAATGGCTTCTTGAACATCCAAGCGACAGCACAAGTCTCAAAGCTTTACACATCCGCTATCTGCGGTTATTGCTTAAACGTGGAATAGCAACATACACCGGCAGTATTCGTGTAAAGAAGCTTCTCAATGGGTTCAGTAGCTTTTACTCACCTTCCCTGCTGAAGCTTTTGAACTGTGAGTTGAGAGGCCGTGACATCGAGAAAGCCAATTGGCTGCTACGTCTTGTGCGCCCTCCGAAACATGCACAGCACCCGCTTTATCATCTGCTGCTCATCCAGTTCCTCGGCTACACCGTAGAAGAGTTCTTCCAGTTACCGGAAGAGTTTCATCCATTCGGAGAAGGCCCTTGGCCGTGCCTGAATCCTGCTGCCGCTCACTACAGACGCCCTGTGATTATGGAATGCCAACTCGGTGAAAGGCTTAGATATGGAAAGCCGGCGGGGAGGTTTAGCTGTGAGTGCGGATTTGCATATGTCCGCACCGGCCCTGACTCCTCGCTGATAGATAGGTTCCGCGTCGGCAAGACAATCTCGTTCGGGCAGTTTTGGGAGGCTAAGCTAACGCAGCTATGGAATGACTCGACACTGAGCATTAGCGAGATCGGGAGAAGGCTCGGCGTAGATCCGCTGACGATACGCAGGCATGCAACCCGCCTGAAGCTATCATTCTCCCGGTCTGACAAGGAGTTGAAGCAGCTCACTCATTCCACTCGGCTCAAAGGGAAGGTTGTCTCAGCAGCATGGGAGAAAAAGCGATGCAGATGCCGCTATAAATGGCTATCTGAAATGAAGCAGAAGCGAGAAATCACACTGAAGGATCTGCGGTGCAAACTCCCTCATGAATACGCGTGGCTACTGCAAAATGACTCCGAATGGTTGGAGAGATATAAACCTCATCCTTGGCGACACAGTCTATCTACAACCAGTGTTGACTGGAAGAGGCGTGATGCTGAGCACGCCGCCGCCGTGAAGGCCGCGGCTTCACGCCTAAAGGAGACACCCGGCCGACTGGTGCGAGTGACGAAGACTGCCATCGGGAGGGAAATAGGAGCAGTATCATTATTGCGTCAGAAGCTACATAAGATGCCGATTACCGCTCAAATCTTAGTGAAAGTTGTTGAGACTCGTGAGGCGTATGCCGTGCGGCGTATTTGGCAGGCTTCTTCCCTCTTTCTCCAAGAGAATACAGTTCCTCGGGAATGGCAGTTGTTATTGCGAGCAGGCGCTTTCGGCCTAAGGGATATTTCGGAAGTAAAAGTTGCAATAAAGTCCGCTATGGATTTTATCGATACAGAACTGTCAACAAAGAAGAGAATGCACATTAGCTAATGGATATTGACATCAGTATTTCGATGGACATATGTTGCTCTTGATGTAATTGGCACACATTCTAACAAGAGGCTTTATGTGCTTATGACATTTGAGCGAGAGGTACTAAATGCTGAGGGGGGTAGTTGGAATCTTCCACCCAACATCTATTCGTCCGGTAAGGTGCAGGGACTCTACAGTCCCAATCAATTCGTAGTTCGTATAAGTCCTGAACTCCAAGATCACCTCACAGCAGTTACTACTGGTGTCTATCAGGTCAGCGATTTAGGCTCAGATGTCATATCCGCATTTTCTACTTACCTTCATGAAACAATTCATTGGTGGCAACACGTCGGCTCTTCGTTAGGTTTGATATTGAGCATGTGCTACCCGGCACAAGCCCACGTTACACATAAGGATCTAAAATACTTACTGGGTAAGATCGGGCCTAAGAAGTCGCTCCGGTCATTCCATCTGCGGCATTCTGGCTCATTATCCACTGATATCGAGCAGAGCTTTAATAGGACGCTTAATTATTGGCATGACATCGAGTTCGGTTATAGACTTTTACTAAGTCCGGAGTCTTCAAGAAAATGGGATGCAGACACGTATTTTGAGTGCATTGGGCATCACTATCACATCATTTGGGGAACATGCTTATCCGTCATCTCCGGTACGGTCGATCCAAGCCTCAAAGTGCTACCGGACGGACGGAAGTGGGATAAAGAGTTTGCCGACCTACGAAATCAAAAGGTAGAAGGATATTATTACGGGTCGCCGGTCTTACTCCCCCCACTTGGGGCGATGGAAATCTTTGAAGGGCAGGCGCGATTTTCCCAGCTACAGTTCCTCCATTTCTCCTCTAGCGCTTCTCTAAACTGGGAGGACTTCAGAAGTTTGGGGATGCTACACGGCATTTATGTCTCTGCGTTCAAGGTGTTCCTTGAGCTTATCGAAGAGCCATGGCCTTCATCTATCGATGATCCGCTTGTAGCACTTTTCCTCCTAGTATGCGAGCTCGCGATTAATCCAACCGAGGGTTTTCCTTTCGACATCCGTTATTTTGAATCGTTCATATACGACGTTGATCCGGGCTTTCGATTTTACTTATTTACTCAAACAATTAAAAAGAAAGATCCTAGCTTGAAAACCGCTATTACCAATTATTCAAAAGAGGAATACATAGCGGCTTCAGAGGTACTCTGTCGCGCGGGTGCTTATTATCCACCGCTATTGGCCGCCGAGGAAGTAGGTACATGGCCGCAGAAATCCTCCGAAGTTGCTAAATTAATGGAGGAAGATGCCTCATTCAGATTTACATCAACAAACCTACCGGTAAGGGTATTTCTTTCTCGTTATATAAGTTTTCAAAGGGACAAATTAAGGCATCCGGAACTCTTCACGTGGCCCGGTGTGTGGTTCGTAGATCGTGAAGATCAGAAACTGCCGTTAAAGGATGCGTTACAAGTGTTCAATCGAAATGTACCGCTTTTTGTTGATGCCCCTGATGGTGAAATACGTCCATCGTTAATACCAGGAAGGGCAGAGGCTGATATCCACGAAACTTTTACTCAGTTCTATATGTGGAATGCTAATTACAACATGATCCGCCAATGGATTGTTGAGGATGGGCCTTTCAAGCTTGATTTCGGGTGGCTGACTAAACGTTACACCAAAGATGAAATGCATTCATGGGCGACTGACATCTTTAGCAAATCCTTTGGGGTCAAGCCATCCGAATTTACGCTGGTTAACTGAAGGGCAGATATGACACCGAGCATGACATAATGCCGGTTCTCGGACCCTATTATTTCAGCCTATAACTTTAATTATCATTGATTTTGCGTCCATTTAGTGATAGTTTCCGTTTGCTCTCAGCCTTGCACGGCATCAGCCATTGCCTTAATCGACAGTTCGCCTTAATAACTTTACCGTTGCCACCGCAGATTTACGACGGTTGGTTAGCATGCAATTTGCCGACAACAATCTAAGTCCCGCGAGCGAAACGCATAGCCAGTTCCATTCTGTGATGACTATGTTTTCACCACTTCGGCATCCCTCAAGCTGTTCCATTCCCTCAGATGGAGGTCCGCAGAATGCCTTGGTTAGACGTCAAAACCGTACTATTAGATCGAGTCATCCCACTCATGACCAATCAAGGAAAAGGACGGGAATGGGTGGAGGTTCTTGAGCACAGTCCAGACGGCCCCAGACTAGGCGCATGCATTGCAATTGACGTCGTTAGCGGCTCCCTGCCTCCGGATACCTTCGCATCAGTTCTTGAGCTCATAAACCTTCCTATTATCGATGCGCGCTGGTCGTTCGCGGATGCCGTTGAGAGGCATCCGGATAACTTCGTTTGTGCGTCTAGTTTTACTCCGACCCCCCTCGAACGCGACGATGTGTATGTTCGCGTTCTCGAATTGGGAAATTTCATCACATATTATGCCGGACCTGCTCATAGTTATTCTTCACTGGATCCGGATGATATACGAGAAGTCCAGAGAGTCTTTTTCAACCCTGATGCCGATGAGGAGTGGCCAGACATTGATATAGAGTGGTCTGGGAGTATGGGGAGAATTTTTGTACTTTCACATAAGGAGTTAACAAATCTTATAGACAGCATCACCGATAAAGGCGCGGTGGTTAATGATTCACTTGGATTAGGGAAAGATAGAGGGGTAGGAGACGATGACAAGCCTTTATTTGTTAAGGTCATCTATCCCGATGACTTCAGTTATACGTGCCTCCAACCAACAACACTCGATATACCATGGACCTACCCCACATGGTTTTATCTCTCCTATGGAGATATTGACACTTGGGGGAGGACTCACAGTTGCTCTGGGCGGGGGCAAAATGTTCGCGAGCGAGTTCACTTTAGGCTGGCCTATCTGACAGGCAGCTATTCTGGTAGAATAATCGGCACCGCGTCTTCCCCTTTAGCAGCAGACCGCTACAGCCTGTTGGCCGAGGCATATAACAGGCTCGCGGCGATTCTCTGACTTTGGGCTTGGCTTCAAGGGGACTTTAGTTATGTCAAAAAATTCTCACAATGATGAATCCAGCGCAGGGAGAGCTCTGAGCCTGCAAGAAGCGGCCAGTGTCTTGACCAAATACTCAGTCCAGCAGTGGTTCGATTGGATTAAAAATTTTCTCGTGGGCGAACTTTGTGATCCATTAGTCATTGTAGGTGATGAAGAACCACATCACGTTCTTGCCAGAATTTATAATGACCTTAATAACATATCCCATAGGGATCGTTTAGCCGAAGCCATTAAGATTACTTTCGAAACCACGCCCATCATTCAGCAGAACGCCAGGCAACATTATTACCTGATTGAATTGCTATCTTACGTTAAGCCTCTATCAGCTAAATCGCTAGTTAGACGATACCTCAAAGAAAGGAGTTTTCTTAACATTAATTATGGTCAACAAAATTTGCACACAATGCTCTTAGTTGCGAATAGTAAATACGACATTGATGAGGAATTGCTCGACTTTATCTACGACTCCAGCCAGGAGATTCAAGATTTCAAATACTTATTAAGTTGCTTACGCTTGCTCTCCCTGGCAAGTATTGATGAATTCATACTCTTTCTCGATACATTATTACCCCATCTAAGATCAAACAATGATGCTTTACGGCTTTGCCGTCAGTTAAAGGGGGTATTTTATCGGGCTGGCCACCGACATTTCTGCAATTGGTATTCGGCGAAAGCTCTAACTATTCCGATCCCCACCCCTGTCCCGCCTGACGCGCGTGATCGACCACTGCTTCAACTTCCCAATTTGGATTCCACCTATCAATTTTTCTACTATTTCGATCATGGGCTGAAAGAAATTCCTTTCAGAAAATTTGATCCTGAACACATTTCAGTGACGAATCCTCACTACGCCATGATCGCCGCGCAAGTTCATTCGTATGACTATAGTTTCAACGCCAATGAAATACTAGCTCTCGCTAGGTTACACAAGCGAGTCACAATTCCAACTACGATTAATGCACTTATAAATATCTGGCACAGGAATACCTTCCGTACACAAGATCGTCAGCCTTGGTGGTATCCGTCACCCAACGAGCAATGGGGATTGCGTAACATGGCCCGTAATATCGCGAGGATTTACAGCGGCGGGAATGGCAATAAACCTGCGGAGTTCGAGGTAGATGAAGAACCGGAGGTGGCCTTAATTTTTGAAAAAGTTAAGAGCGCATGTGAGGTGGGCGTAGTATTTAAACAGGCAGACACATCCGATAGGGGCGATAAAGTTGTTGCCAAGGCTTTTGTAGCCGGAGTCTGATTGCGTCATGTCAATGATAGGTTATAGCCGGTAGCGGTAGGCCCATTAACGGAGGGGGACCAATGAAGCCGTCACCTTATCTAGATTCGCTCACGCCTGACAAGTTACAGGAAGTTATCGATGACTTAGAGTTGCTTCGCGGCGGATATAAATTGTATTTCGCCATTGATCCGCATGAAATATTTGATTACTGCTTCCCCATCGATCCCGCCCGATACCGCAGCCGTGATATAGATGCAATTGCCGACGATCAAGCGGCGCTTCACCATGTCTTTTACGCGCCCCATACTCCTCCCATCATACTAGACGTATATGTGAAAGAGATTCGCGGGCTCATGTTGCACTTCCAGCATGCTATTGACGAAGCCTATAGCGAAACGGAACTCGTCAACAAGCTCATCAATGAAGTGGGTTTAGACAAACTCTCGAATTACCGCGATGTAGCTAACTCTGAAATAGTTGATATTGTTGAAAACAAGTTCAGTGTCGTCTTAGCCGTTGCAATGTGCGTCTACTCGCTAGGGGTGGAGCGTTTTAGGGAAGTATGCAACAAACTTCTATTCGGCGGCGGAACTCTTCAAGCACATCCAGACCTCATGGAGATCTTTGAAGATTACAGCCGTTCGAAGTTAGTAGACTTAATCTTTCAGGAATTATTAAAGAGTCATACTAAGCCTGCCGCTGACGAATCGGAATCTGAAAGAAGGCGTCGCAATTCCTATGTTGATGCCTTGGCTATTGATCAGTTAATTCACGTTAATACTATCTTGCAGGAAAAAACCACGGCAACACCAAATGCAAACGAATCTCGACACCTCATCTTGTACCTATCCTCCGCAACGCGGATAAAGAAAATTTTCGACCGGGAGAAAGTTAAAGAGTCTTTACCATTAGTCAATGGTAAGCCTTTTTCCTTTTTACGAGATCGAACACAGATTTTTGCCTACGTCGTACACAAAGCTAAAGATGATGACTTTGCCAAAAGTATCGAGAATTTAGAGAAGGTTAAAAAGCTAGTCAGCGGGCTACAGAAGCTTGAGCGTCTAGCGCCTACGGACGAGGATTATTGCTCCACCTGTGTTTTAGAAGGTGGCGAACCTCATTTCTGCGCTCTGAAACAAACATGTTTGAATGTCAAGTTAATGTATGGTCCAATTAAAGAAAGGCGTAATGAGGTTCGTAATCTTGGCTTAACTAAAGCTTTAGATACATATCAACATGTTCTTGAAGCCCCGATTCGAGATAAGACACAGAAAAGATTTATGGAGTTCTTTCGGCTAGTCAATGAAAGTCAAATCAGAGACTTAGCTAGAGAACGGATGCTAGAAAAGCAACAGTTGATATTCATGCAAAGCATGACCACGGCTATGTGGTCAGCTTCTCGAAATTTTGCAGAAAGCCATCTTCGAGAGGGTAGGGATACTATTATTGGAACGGTTCAATATCTTCCATTGAAACCCAGAATCGACAATTCACTTTATTCAGATATTCTAAGGTTGGTATTGAATTACTACAAAACTCCACCACGAGGGGGTAAAGAAAAAGTAGAAACTATAGATCAAGCATACAGAATGTATTTTGGCATTGATGCTAAAACGGAAAACCTCGACCCAGAACATGAGTTGGTTCGATGCCTGTTGTATCTTGCCTTCCCTAGTCAGAAAGGGGATAAACACGCTTATGACCACGGCGTTGAAATTCTTAAGTTAAGAAAAGTGATAGACCAGAAACCGTATACGGAAAGGGAGTACCTGTACATACTCGCTTGGGCTGCCCGCCGACTGAAAAATTTCCAAAAGGCGGATGAGATCGCGACCGGAGCAATCAATCAGTGGTCAAATGATGCAAGATTCTACCACGGACGATCACTCAACAAACTAGCGTGGTGGGAGGCAAATCCTAAAGAAGCCCCCCAAGGTCTTCTGGAAGCAGCAATTGACGATGCAAAGGAAGCTATACGACTCTATAGCACTAGCCAGGAAGAAAACAGGGAGCTCATTGCGGTAAATTATAACAACCTCGCCTACCAGTACACTTTGAGCACATTTGAAGAGGGTATGAGCCCTCAAGCAGGGGTTGAGTGCCTCAGCCATGCCCGGAAGGCATTACTAAACCTCAAAACGTTGGTTAAGCGTGATGACTGGACACCTAATCACCCTGAATATTTCCATACAGAGGCGCTTCTTGAGTATCAGGAATTCTTGTTCAATAGGAATAGCTATACCCGCAAGGCATTAATAGATAAATTGCAAAACGCTAGGACGCAAATTATCAAGGCCTGTGACTTGAATGACATACAGCTCTATTCTGACCTTCGCCATACTATAGAGAACGCCTTGGATAGACTCCGAACGAATGAGCACTAACTTTTTATTTAGCTCGGCCAAGCAGCCTCAAACTATTCCTATACCACACCACCCTCACTACCCAAGGGATTATATTGTACAGGGAACACCCTTATTGTTAGCTTACTCCCCGGTCTTAACAAGAGGACAGGTCTGGAATAGGAAGTGAGAAAACACACTTGAGGGAAGAACTTTATTGTTCACCCAATTCTCTGCCCCAGCAGCAAATCAGCATTTAGGGAAGAACTTTATTTCCAAATCAGCAATTTCGGGCAGTCGAAAATAAAGGACTTACGCCCTCTTCAGGGAAGAACTTTATTGTTCGTGAACAGCAACGCGATGAATCTACTCGAATGGTTCAGACGGAGACTACGGAAGGACACGCATCGCGTGCCCGATGATGAGACGCGCGCCGCTACAAGTTTCGATGTTGATGATGATGCGGAAGTCGATCCCTTCAACCCCTTTCCCGATCCCATCATCGTCGAGATCACTGATGTCATCGATCTACATACCATCCCGCCGCGCGACGTGAAGCGCGTCGTCGAAGCCTACCTCGAAGAAGCGCAACGCGCGAGGTTTCGCAGCGTGCGCATCATCCACGGCAAGGGTCGCGGCGTGCAGCGCGAGACTGTGCGCAAGGTTCTCTCACGCACGCCCTTCGTCATCGACTGGACGGACGCGCCGCCGCAGGCCGGAGGGGCCGGAGCGACCATCGCGCACCTCGCATCGCCGCGCGAGTAGAAGCGCGTCGCAACGGCTGCTCGCGCTTCGCATCGACCCGAAGTGTGCAGAGCGATATCAGAGACTGTGTATGACGGAGGTGACGACGCCCCAGACCTCGAACTCCATCTCTTCGAGAATCTCAAGCGGCTGGTAGAGACAGTTGTCTGGGACGAGGTAGAGACGTGCGCCGCGTTGCGAGATGCGCTTGACGGTCAACTCGCCGTCGAGCACGGCGATGATGACGTTGCCGTCCTGCGGCTCAAGCGCGCGATCCACGACGAGGATGTCGTCGGGGTGTATGCCGGAGCCGATCATCGAGTCGCCGGCGACGCGGACGAAGAAGGTGGCCGCCGGATGCTTGATGAGATGCTTGTTCAGGTCGAGGCGACCTTCGATGTAGTCTTCGGCGGGCGAAGGGAAACCGGCGGAGACGGAAGCGAGGAAGAGCGGGCGAGCCCACTTGGTCGAGCGGTCTGGGTAGAGCACGGCATCGACGACAGTCGTATCCATTGGAGAGAACCACCCTTTGCTCGGAAGCTGAATTTCGGGAGAGCTTGAGCGGACGCGATTCTATGCGCGAAGGCGTTGAGAAGACAAGGAAATTCTCGTTGAAGTCAGTTCTGACTGGCGTGGCCGGTCGGGGCCTCAACGCCGCAGCCTTGCACCGGAAACGGATCGTTGACACGTGTGCCCCGAAGGGCGTATCTTGTCGGCCTCTCAAGGGTTCGCAACTCACGCTGGCAAGAGCTTCTCTTGTCAGTTCTCGAAACACCCGTCGTCAATGCGGACAAACCATGTTGACATCCCCTCAACTCACACACCCTACATGGAGGACTCCAAATGCCAGCCAACAACCCAACTTTTGAAGAAGTGGATAAGCACATCCAGAGCGCCGATCTCAGCGCGTTTCAGGCGGGAGGCAAGCATCACCTCACCGCAGCAAACCTGTCGGCAAACCCCGCCGCAGCGATCCCCAAAATCTGTGCGGCCTACAACGTGGTGAAGCCCATCCTGCAACTCTTGTCGAACCTTCCGCTCATCCCCAAGAAGTGGAAAGACGCCATCAAGGCCTTCATGTCCGTGCTGGACATGCTCTGCGCCGGATAACACACGGCGTAAGATCGTCTGACACGATCAGACTGGAACGCGGCTGATGCCGCTCACACTTTTAACTGCGTCAACACGACGAGAGGTGTGAGCGGCATCGTCGTGTTCACTAATGGATCAAACTCAACTCGGCCACGCGATACTTTTTTTCAACATTGAATTGTCCCGTAGCGTTGAAGTCTTCTTGCGCAGGGGCCGGTTGGTTCGAGCGTTAGGCAGTCGCGTGGAGTTATCGTAAGCTGCGAGGGATGAAGAGAATCAAGCTCGTCCTCAAATATATATTCGCGTTGTTCTTCGTGGTGGGCGGCTTCAATCACTTCATCAATACCAATTTTTACTTGAAGATCATGCCGCCTTATCTACCTTCGCCTCTGCTGCTCGTTTATCTAAGCGGTGTCATTGAAGTAGCGCTGGGCCTGTTGCTACTCATTCCGAAGTTTACGCGCGTGGCTGCTTGGGGGCTCATCGCGCTGCTGCTCGGAGTCTTCCCCGCTAACATTCACATGGCGTTTCATCGAGAGCTTTATCCGGAGTACGGCAGCGCGGCTTTGTGGTTGAGGTTGCCGCTACAACTCGTGCTGATCGCGTGGGCCTACTGGTACACGTTGCCAAGCACTCGTATGACTTCGAGTACACGTTAGCCGAAACCCAATAACGTTTCATCAAAATCATCGCGACAAAATGAAGCGGGCGAGTCCTGTTGGAACTCGCCCGTTTCTTGTTGAGCAATGCTTTCGTTTAGAAGAGGTGATGCCCCCGGCAGGACTTGAACCTGCGACCCCCTGCTTAGGAGGCAGGTGCTCTATCCACTGAGCTACGGGAGCACGCGAAGCGAAATTAACAGACGTGCCGCGCGGCAGTCCAGCTTTCTCACGATTGATACTTGAGTAGCGCGCGCACGTCGTAGCCTTCGAGTCTTTTGCGTCCGGGCAAAAACTCTAACTCGATGACGAAGGCGAGACCGACCACCTCGCCGCCCAGACTCTCGACGAGATCGACGACGGCCTTCGCCGTGCCGCCCGTCGCGAGTAGATCGTCTGCGATGAGGACGCGGTGGCCCTCGCCGACTGCGTCGCGGTGAATCTCCAGAGTGTCTTGTCCATACTCCAACTCATAAGAGATCGAAGCACACTCGGCTGGCAGCTTCTTCGGCTTGCGCACGGGAACGAAGCCCGCGCTGAGATGATAGGCAATCGCCGGCGCGAAGATGAAGCCGCGCGCCTCGATGCCGACGACCGTGTCGATCTTCTCGCCGCGAAACTCGTCGCAGAGCGCATCGACCGTGCGGCGCAAGCCTTCCGGGTGCTTCAAGAGCGTCGTGATGTCGTAGAAGTTGATGCCCGGCTTCGGAAAGTCCGGCACTTCGCGGATCAGTTTTTTGAGATCGTCCATGATAGGGAACAGTCAGCACTCAGCAGTCAGTTTTTCTCGCAGGCCAACCTTCATCGTTACGTTCAGCAACTCATCTCACAGGCGGATCGGCTGAATGCTGAATGCTGACTGCTAAGTGCTGCTTCACCTTTCGATTCTGAATGAACTGTAAGAGCCTGTGGGATCGAGGCTGAGTTCTTCCACCTGCTCGACGCGGCTGAACTGTGGCCCTGCGGCGAGATCGTGCTTGATGCCTTCGACGCCTTCGGGCGTCCCTTCGGCGAGAACTTCGACGCGACCGTCTTTGAGGTTTCGCACGTAGCCCGTGATCTGATGGCGCGCGGCGACGCGTTGCGCGAAGAAACGGTAGCCGACGCCCTGCACCTCCCCACTGACGAAAAACCTGCGCGCGATCTTCATCTCAACTGCAAGCCCCTCGCTCGCCAACACACACACACGCGAGACGCGCTATCCTAAAAGAACTACGCGCGCGAAAGCAACGACTGTCGCGCAGATCGATCTCCACGTCGCATCCTTTGACTCACTCAACGCCGCTCCGTCAACTCTATGATCTTCACGTCGCCCGGCCCGACGCGCACCTTAACAATAGATTGTGATCCTGTTCCAGCGACTTCGAGCGTCGCATCCGAAGTCCACTCACGTGCCTGCGCGATCCCCTTACCCATGAGCGCGAGCGTGACATCGGCCCACGCCGCGCGATCAACTTGCGCGAGCCCCTGCTGCGGCTTGAAGACGCCGCGATTGTTGATGAGCGTGACGACCCACCCGCGATCAGTCCGGTTGATGAGACGCTGTACGTCGCCGGAAACTTTGACGGGCACAACGTCCGCCGCGAGGTGCGCAAGCACATGCGCCGCCACGGGCGCGAGACGTTCATCCAAGCCGAGCAGATCGGGCACGGCGCAGAAGATGATACGACCTCGACCGATCTTGTTCGACGTGACGAGCGCATCGCCCGCGCGCGTTCGCATCAACACCTCCGCCCCGCGTAGCTCTGTGCGCGCGTACTCGAAGACTCCGCCGCTCAAGTTCACGCCCGCGTCGTTCGGCATCAAGCACTCCGCGTCGTCGGCCTCCGCGCTCGTGCCTGTTACATGAACGCCGAGCAGCTCTTCGGGAAGGCCCTTCACCTGCGCCGCGTTCAAGACAAGCACGCCGCCCTTCGACACGTAGTCGCGCAACTGCGCGATCCACGCGGGCGACCACTCGATGCGCCCGCCGACAACCGCCGCGCGATAAGAGTTGACGATGTCGCGCCCTTCATCCGAAGCGACGAGCACGTCGAAGATGTCGCCGAACATTCCGTTGACGAACGATTGTCTATCGGCAGTCGCGGGCTCGCCCTCGGTCGCGGGCGCAGGATAGTAAGCTGCGCCGAGCAGTTCCCTCAGTGCGCGATCCTGTCGCTCCTGCGGGACGACGCCGTAAGACCACTGCGGATAGTCCGTCTGATCCCAACCGTGGGCCGGATCGAGCAGGAACGCGACGGGCGTGTAAGGCGTGCCGCGATCTTTATGGCCCTCCGCGAAGCGCACGAACTCGTCCGTGATGCGGCCCAAGGGGTTCAACTGGAACGGATGCTCGCCCGGCCCCGGCTTGAAGAACTGATCGAAGCCCTGTTCGAGATAGATCGCCGACGCGCCCGCCATGTAATAGAGATAATAACTTTTGCGATACCAAGAGAGCGAGGGCCCCATCGTCGCGCCGTAGCGCGTGTGATAGAAGCTCGCAGGGCCCGCGAAGTTCTGCTGGCGCGTGAAGCTGGTCGCCGTGTCGCCGAAGTTGGCGGCGTGATAGTAGAGAAACGTCGCGCCGTACTGCCGCGCCGCGCCGCGCTCGAAGGCGACGCGCATCCCGACGCTCGGCATCACGGCGGCGGTCTCCATGCCGATCATCCGCGAGCCCCAACGCGCGAGCGAGTGTGCGAAGTAGGTGCTTGAAGTGGCCTGCGCCGCGATGAGCTTGTCCCACATTGGGCCCGTCTGCGTGTGAAACATCGCGCTCCATTTTTTATCGAGCGCGCCTGTGAAATATTTTCGATTAGCTTCGAGCAGATCGCGTCGCGGCGTGGTCGCCGTCAAGTTGAGCGCGGCGACCGCCTGCGGGTCCCACGCGTAGCCGACGTTCTCGCCCGATATCCAACCCAAGAATTGATCGCGAAAGTCGCTCGTCAACAACTTCCACGCAGCCTGACCATCAGCTTCCGAGAAAGACGCCGCGCCGTAGTTGATGTTGATGGCGAAGGGCGCGCGCGCGTCTCTCAGATAGCGCACGAAGGGGGCCCCCTCTTTCAAGAGCGCGGGTAGCTCGTTGATGTGCACGACGGGGACGATGAGCGGCGAAGAGAAGATCGGCACGTCCTTCGCGCCTTTGTAAGCCGCGACGTACTGTTCAGGCGTCTCCGCGTTGAAGGGATAGAGCGAACGCTCTGCCACAGGCTTATCGTAGCTCGGCCAGAACTCCTTCGAGATATTCCACGGCATCAGGAAGTCGCGACCGGCGACGAGTGGCCTTCGCCACGACTTCGGCACGACGCCCGTCGCATCAGAGCCGACGAGCGGCGAGAGTTGCGACGTGCTCGCCATCTGTTCGCGCAAGACGCGCATCGCGGCGAACTCAGGCTTCTGCCGGCCTGTGGGCTTGAACGCGAGATCGTTTGTGAGCAAGAAGCAATCGACGTGGCGTCGCGCTTCAGCCGCGCGCGCGATCTCGAATGAGACGACCGCGCGTCCCTTCTCCAGAGCGAAGGGAGGCGAGCTGTCCCACGCGAAAGCCCAGCCCCAGTACATCGTCGTCTCGTCGTGCGCGCCGATCACGTCTCGCTCGCCAAACGTCGTGCGATGCACGACGCGCCCGGATTGCGAGATGGCCGCGTCGAAGTATTCGCTCTTGCCCGCCCAGTCCGCATAGCGCACCCAGAGTCGATACTGGCCCGCGCGCGGCACTTGCAACTCCTGTGAGATCGTCGCGTGCGTCTCGTCCGCGCTCGCAGCAGCGGAGTTCCATTCGCTCTCGCCTCCCTGCGACCACTCGGCGGAGACGCCGGGGCCATTCATGCCCCAACCCGGAGCCTGTGCGCGCGGCGGATCGATCCAAGAGGCGTTGATGATCGGATTATTAAGTTTGTCCGTCGAGAAGCCGCGCATGTTCTCGGCTTCGTACCAGAGATATTCGGGCGAGGCGGGGCGCGTCTGTGTCGTCGATTGCGGAGTCGGCGCGGATGGCCCGTGGTGGGCCGGCTGTGGTTGTTGCGCGAAGCAGTTGGTGAGAAGCAAGGCGGCGACGCAGAGTCGCATCGCGTGGCGCGTGGCGCGAAACTGCGCCGAAGACACAACGGCGCGGCGTTCATGATCTCGTCTCACACAACGCCGCGCCTCGAAGCTCATCAGTAAAATCTTAATCAGTGTTCAAATCTACAACGCGAACGATCATGCGATGAACTCGCGCACGTTGTTCCTCACGCCTGCGCTTCCGCGCCACGACTTTAGCCGAGAGCGTCGAGACATTCGGCGAGCGTGCGCTGGCGACAGGTGTACATCGGCGTGTCGCGCAAAGTGAAGCTCGAAGCCTTCGTCTCGCGCAACTCCTGCACGAGATCGAGGAAGTCCGCAGGGTATTCGGTCTCGAAGGCCACGACGAACTCTTGATCGTCGAGTCCGAAGGAGTAAGTCGTGTGGAGTTTGACGGACTGGTATTTCGAGCCGATGCGTATGTGCTCGTCCATCATTCCCTGCCGCTCCTCCGCCGAGAGCGCGTACCATTGCCGCGTCTTCACGAACGGATAGACGAACAGATACTTCGACCGGCCCGGAACGATATGCAAGCGATCTTCGACGTGCTCCGGGTTGTCCTTGTCGATGTACATTGAACGCTTCGTCATCGAGAGGAACGACTGCGTCACTTCGAGGTAGCGACCGAGCGTCGTGTGATTGAGCCGCGCGGTCATCTCCTGCACGGGATCGAGCGCGTAGCCGATGCGCCAGATCATGAAGTCTGCGTTCGAGCGCAGGCCCGTGATCGAGTAGGTGTTCAGCAGTAGATCGGTGCGGCAGGCTTCGTATGCTTCGACGAACTCGCGCTTGGCCGTCTCGCGTGTCTTGGCGTCGAGCAGTCGCCACTCCGGCCGCACCGTGTAGAAAGTGAAGCTGACGAACTGACGTGGCAGAGTCTGTCTCGGCGGCTCTTCGGCCACTTGCGTGCCGCGCTCTGCGAGACGCAGCGAGCCGCGCGTGCTCGCGGGCTGAACGTTGTCCGTGCTCATAAAACCAGACCTTCCTTCCGGGGGACTTTTGGCGGGCGCGACGCGCTGCGCGCTTGGCGTGTCGTGGGCCCGTCGCGTGAGATAAAAACGGTGTGGCGCGGCGCGCGTGTATTGTGCTGCGCCGCGCGCGAGATTGCAAACCGCGACGGCGCAACTTTGCATGCAATGCGCGAACCTCGATACGCACTTCCGGCTCGCGCGCTGCGTGCGTTATACTCGCATCGATTTCACGACAATCGAGAGTAGATTAACGGAGACCTTTCCATGACGCGACTCAAGCTCGGCCTGATTGCACTCGCCTGTGCGCTCATAGCCTTCGCCTGCACGACGAACACGAACACCGGCACTGCGACGAACAGCACACATGCGTCGAACGCCAATACGACGACGAACGCCGCGCCCGCAAACGCCGCCGCCAACACGAACGCGCCCGCCACGAACGACGCGCTCGCCTCCGCACGCTCGACCTACAACAACGCCTGCGCCAAATGCCACAAGGAGACTGGCGAGGGCGGCGTCGCAGACATCGACGGCGAGAAGCTGCGCGTGCCCGGCTTCAAAGGCGGCCACGCGCTCAAGCACTCGGACGCGGACTACGTCAAGAAGATCAACGAAGGCGGCGACGGGATGCCCAAGTTCAAGGGCCGACTCACGCCTGAACAGATCGACGGGCTCGTCCACTTCATCCGCACGGAGTTTCAGGCCGGCACAAACGCCGCAGGCACGACGAACACGAACAAGTAAGCACACGCCATGCCAATCGCTCCTGCAAGCGATTAGCTCGCGCACCCGTAGCTCAGTTGGATAGAGCATCTGACTTCGAATCAGAGGGCCGCAGGTTCGAGTCCTGCCGGGTGCATCACTTTCAAAGTTCCGCATACACGATCATTTAACAGAATCTAAAAGAGAAGCGGCGCGCGACTCGAACGGTTGCGCGCCGCTTCCACATTACTTTTCCGGCGACTCTTCCATGCTCCTGCCGTGTCAGCAGGTCTCTTCCGCGAGCGAGCGCACGACGACTCGTTGACCACCGATCTCGCCTTCCCACAAAACCGTCGCCGCGCATTCGTGCCTCAAATATTTCCAGAGCGCGCTGCGTTCGTACTCGTCGAGGTCTGCGGGGATGAGATCGAAGACGGCGCGCGAGGCGACGACGACGAGCTTGCGTCGCGGTCGCGAGACGGCCACCGTCAAACGACGCGGCTCAAGCAAGAAACCGCTCTCGGCTTGCGCGAACTCTCGATCTGAGACCGTCGCGGAGACGATGATGAGATCGCGCTCGCCGCCTTGAAAACGCTCGACCGTGTCGATTGATTCGGCGAGTTCCGGCAGGCGCGTTTGCAGCAGAGACTTCTGCGCGCGGTGCGGCACAACGACGCCGATGCCGCGTCGCGCGTCGAGTCCGAGTTGATGTGTCGCGACGCGCGCGATCTCTGTCACGAGTGTCGCCTCGTATTCGTTCGACTGCTGCGACCCCGACTCATCGTGCTCGACGACGACGAGGGCCTGTTCGGGCCTGAAGACCGCCGCGAGCCACCCCGTCAAACCTTCGGGCGCGTTGAGCCGCAGTCGATTCCCGGAGCGGAAGTTGACGCCGTCTTGCGCATAGACGTGGCGGCGCAGGAAGCCTGCGATCTCCGTGGGGATGCGAAAAGATTCGTCGAGCGCGTCGCTGCGAAAGCCCGTCTCGCGCAAGGTTTCGAAGATCGAGAGATGTGGGCGCGCGTGTTTCATGTCGCGCCGGCTCTCCTCGTCCCATGCGTGCGCGAGTATCGGCGGCATCTGTCGATGATCGCCGATGGCGACGAACTGGCCGTCGTCGCGCAAGAACGCGGCGGCTGTCAGAGCCTCCGCGATGCCCATCTGCGAAGCTTCATCAACGACGACGAGATCGAAAAACTTCTCCGACCAATCGACCGCGCGACCGCGCGCCGCGCCCTGCTTGATCAACTTGTAGAGTCCACCCGGCGTGCCGCCGACGACGAGCAAAGGCTCTGAGAGCAGCGCGTCCCACTGCTCAGCCGCGCTCGACTCCTCACCACCATCAGCGAATATTTTTTCCACGCCTTCGGTTGCCTGCTCTCCCGCATCCGCGCACACCTTCGCGATCTTCAAAGTCGCGAGCGGCGCGAGACGCGTGTCGATGTTTGCGCCGTCTTGCGTCGCAGCGTCTCGCAACTCACGCGCGCGGCGTGCGATGCTCGCGAGCGCGATCTGCGTGGCGGCGTGAGTCCTTGCGCAGACGGCGATGCGGAAAGGACGTGCGGGCGTTGCGAGTGCGAGGGCGCGCACGAGGGCCATGAAGCCGAGCGTGTGGCTCTTGCCCGTGCCGGGTGGCCCCTGTAGGACGAGGACGCGATCCGCGACCGCTTCGCCGATGACGCGGCGTTGCGCGTCTGTGAGTCCGCGTGGCTGTTGCGTGCGCGATGCAAGGTCGGCGATCTCTACAGCGTCGCGCAGGCGTCGCGGGCGGATCGGTCGCGGACGCTTCGCTTCTTTCGCGTCGCAGAGCCAGCGATAGAGATTGTTGGTCGCACTGTTGCGGCAGGCGTCGAGAAACTTGTCGGCGTTGAGATCGTCCGCCATCTCGTCAATAGTGAAGAACGCGCCCGACTCCGGCTTGTGCCGGACGTGCGAGAAGCGGAAGTCAGAATTCTTGAACGTCATCGAGAGCAGGCGTAGAGAGAGACGGCCCGCGTCGAACTCTTCGACGATGCCAAGCCGACCGCGCAACAGTTTCCACGCAGGAAGCGCGCTACCACCTTCACCGGCCAGAGGATTGAGCACGACCCAGTCGCCCGCACGAAACTTCGCGACCGGAGCGTGTGCATTCGCACTCATCTCATCGAAGATTTTGCTCGCCGAGTCTTCAGCGTCGTTCGTATTGTGCGCGTCACCAGCGTCGAACGTGAACGTTGCGCGCTCGCCTCCGGCTGACTTTTCGTAAGCGTCGCAGCGCAGGATGAGCGTGCGGCCCGTTTGCGCGCGCTGTTCGGGCGGGAGCGCGAGATGCAGGAGGAGTGTCTGCACCTTCGCATGATGTTCGAGGTAGAGAAAATCTTCTAGCGCGCGACTTAAGGGAACGGACGCGGGATCGATCTCCGTCTCGTCGAGGCGCGAGAGCGTGAGCGGTCGTTTCTCGACGTGGCGATTCTTCTGCTTGAAACTCTCTTCAATGTGGCGCAGCGCACGGCAGCGCAGCAAGGCGAGCGCGCGCACGTCTTCCATCGTCACGCCGTTGAAGTTGCTCAGGTAGTTGCGCTCCTGCTCCGTCGGCTCGGCTTCTCCACCCAACCGGCCCCACGCGGCGTAGGCGTATTCGAGCGGAATCTCCGTGCCGAAGCGCGCTGACGACTCGACGACGTGCGCGCCGCCTTCTTTGTCGGCGGGCGCAAAGAGTCCGGTCTGCGTGTCGCGCGCGAAGGAACGTGTGGCATCGAAGACGCGTGCGCGAAACTTCGCAGATGTGTCGTGCGCCGGGTCGTCCCAGCGAAAGCCAAGCTCGCGGGCCACCTCGTAGAGATTCTGGCAGACGTGCGCGAGGTTCATGCGCTCGCAGACTTCGTCGGCGAGGAAAGAGATCATCGACTGCGTGAGCGCAGGATGCGACGTGAGTAGATCGTAGAACGCAGGAAGCGCGCATAGCGTCTCGAAGTGGCGCGCGAGCGCGTCGAGCAGCGAGCGTTGACTGCGGCGGTCGAAGAGATAGATGTGAACGGGTGCTTCCCTTCCGTCAGCCGCGCGCGCGATCTGAGGCAGGAGGCGTGTGATCCATTCGATGAGCAGAGCGCGCTCCGCATCTGTGTCGGGCGGAGAGTCGGTCGATTCTATAACTTCAGCCGAGCCGCAGGGGCCCGCGACGAGCGCGGACAGAAGATAGACGCGATCTTCGAGATGATCGCGCTGTGCGTCGATGAAGACTTTAACGAGGTTCGGGTAGGTCGCATCGTCGGGCAACGATCCCCACTCGGAGCCGTAGAGGAAGCGTCGCGCTTCGACCGACGTGTCGAAGCGGCGCAGCGCGGCGCGCGCACGCTGAACGAGCACGGGCAGTCGGCGCGCGAGCACGGGCCGCGCGCCGATCTTTTGCGCGTCCGTCTCACGACCGGGCGCGGTTGTTAAAGTGTGGCCGGAATAGTTCAACAGGCCCGCGAGTGAGCTGAGCGTCGCGAAGCCTTCGTCGAGGAGCGCGCTCTTTTCATTCGAGGTGAGGGTCGGGACGAGCGAGAGGTCTTCGCGCTCTGCGGCGCGGACGAAGCAGAGCGAGTTGTAGGGACAGCCGTCGCAATGCGAGCCGAGATGAAACGCAGCCGCGTCGGGCATCACACGTGCGGCGCGAGAAACGTCCGAGTCATTTGCCGAGACGAGCTGCGCGATCTCGTCGAGATAGAGTGAGAGATCGAACTTGACGAACTCGTCGGGCCCGATCCGATGCGCGCTCGCACGCGCACCGGGATCGGCTGCCGCGTCGCGCGCCTCCTGACCTTCAATCGACGCACGCCCTTCGCTAGTCTCTTGTTCAATGCGGGTCGTGTTCGTCTCTTCCGTCTCAGACTTTCGCGAGAGCACCGCGCCATCGATTGATGTCACGTTGAGGCCCGCTTGTCGAACGGCGTCGAGCAACAGACGCGCGTAGAAGGCCACTTGCAGGCGAAAGCCTACGGTCTCGCGGCGGCTCGCCTTGATATCGAGAACCGTGAGTGAGACATCATTGCCTTCGCGTTCGACTTGAATAAGATCGGCGTAGCCTTCACACGACCAGCCGCCGATCAAACCTTCGAGTCGTGGTTGATAGTAGAAGCTGCGCCCGTCCTGTTGTTCACCGAGCGCGACGATAAAGGCCGCAGCGGACGTGCCGCGCAGATCGCGCACGCGCTCACGCGCGCCGAGCGCATCGACGATCTCGCGCTCGAACGACTGGCCCGCGCCGGAGAGCAAAGGCGAGAGCGCATCGAAGGGGACACGGTAGCGCGCGGCGAGCGACTTCGCCTCTGACGGGAAGAGTACGAAACGCAGATATTGCTCGCAGCGATTGCGCTGCACGTACTGCGCGAGCCGTTGCGCGCTGAGCGTGCGCTCGGTCTTGAAGCTCTGCGCGGAATCGGAGGCGTGAGTCATGCGAGGGAACGGAGCGGGTTGTGAAAGTCAGGATGAAATTTTGATTCGATTGATTGAAGCAAGTTGCTTGTCGAAGTCTGACGCGGACGCAACGTCAACTCTTCTTGGGCCGGACGACGGTGAGCGTCGCCTGCTCGCTCTGCTCGACGGCGGCGGCGACGAGCCGGCGCACGTCCGCGTCGGCACCCGATTTTTCGGCGAGAAGTTTTTCGAGACTATCTTTCACGGGCGTGAACTTCACGCTGCGCTCGAAGAGAGATGAGAACGTCTCTGCATCGAGCGCGTCGGCGAGCGCAGAGACTTTCGCCTCGTCGCATTTCCAGTTGGTTCGGTAACTACACTTGACCGCGCCGTCTTCACCGCGCAGCGTCACAGAGTTGGCTACGCGTTGACGGTAGAGCGCGGCGAGTTTCAAACGCTCTTTGATCTCATCCACACGTTCCTTGATGCGCTTCTCCTCTGCGTGGAGGCGCACGTACTCGGCGACGAGTCCTTCGACCTCCGCCTCTGCGGGCGCGTCTTCCGGCGCGACGCCTGCGGCTCGCACGTCGCAGCCCGCGCACATCTGTTGGCCTTCTCTCTCCACCGCCTCGTCTTGCGCGACGAGACCGCCGCACGCCGCGCACGCGACGTAAAAGTCATTAGCGCACGACGCGCATAGAGGCTCGCCGCGAAGGTTGACGACCGATGGCGCGGTCGCTTCGAGACACTCCGCGCAAACCGACGCGCCCGCGTGCGGCTCGCGTGCCTGCGCGCTTGAATCGTGTGCCTGACCCGGTTCGATGTTTTCCAACGTGGCTACTCCTGCTCAGTGGCGCGGGCGGCGCGTGGCGGGTTGTTCATGACCGAGAGCCCTTCGATCAATTCTCTCGCTGAAGCGCGCCGGAGTTTCGCGAAGGCGCGAAGAATCTAGCAGAGGCGGCGCGGCGAAGTCGAGACGCGCATGATCAAATCGAGATAGGTGAAGGAGGCATCGCGTTGTGGCGCAAGTCTCGCCTGCGCGCGAAAGTTCTTTTGTCGTGGTGAGACAACTCGGCGACGAAGTTTGGTATCGAACTCGCGGTAGATGAAAGAAAGTGCTTGACACGACAAAGTGGTCTGCCGTATATATACGCACCCGCGCGGAAGCTATTGGGCGCGCGCGAAAGATGAAACTACGATGTTGACGAACCAGACAAGACAGAGACGAACGCGCATCGGGGCCGGGACGGCTTCGATGTATTCGTGCATCTCGCCGGCCCGTGGTGGCGTCGTCGCCGCCGCGCGTGGCGCGATGTGTCTGAGTTCGTTACCTACCTATCAACTCGGTGGCGAATCCGGACACGATAGCGCGAAATCCATTAGGAATTTGCGTTTCGCGGATCAGGATAACCAGAGTTAGTCGTGGGAGAGCGGGTTCTCCCGCTCTCCAATCCAAAAGCTAAAAGTTAGTCGGATTGATCGGAGCGGGAAAGCTTCTCTCGGATGCGAGAAGTGGCCCGCTCTTTTCTTTTGTTGTTTGACAACTGAATTTTTTGAATGGAAGAGAGCAGAGAGACTGCCTTCTGCGGGCGACGACGATCCTGCCGGACTCTGGCAAGCACGCGCGGACCAGCGTCGCCCTTAGGAGAAGTGTGCGCCGAAGTGTGTCTCCACGCGCGCTCTCTCGGCCCTCTTCTTTTTTTATCATAGCAAATTTCGCAGACGTGGCTGAGCGGCAAAGGCGGCTGACTGTAAATCAGTTTGTCACTTAGGTGACTTCGGAGGTTCGAGTCCTCTCGTCTGCATCGAGACATTTGAGGGGCCTGATGTAACAGCAGCACATCGATCTCCAAGATCGTCGCTGAAGGGATCGAGCCTCGCGTGCTCCTATCGAATTTTATATCGACGCGTCGAAGCGTCGTTTGCGCGGAAGGTTCGGCACGTGGCAAGCCAAGCGGTCTTGAAAATCGTGAGAGGTAACGCTCTGGCGGGTTCGACTCCCGCACCTTCCTTATTCCGACTGCTGCGCTACTTCATCGTTCATCGTTCCGCCTTCATCGTTTCATTCGAACCCGTAGCTCAGTGGATCAAGAGCGCGACTCTGCGAAGGTCGAGGTCGCAGGTTCGAGTCCTGCCGGGTTCATCCGCACGCCGACGTAGCCCAACGGTAGAGGGCCGCGCTGTGCACGCGGAAGCTGGGGGTTCGACTCCCTTTGATCCATCTCGCTCACACGACATCAAACTTTTCTTGGAACGGTGGCTGAGAGGTCAGGCACTGGATTGTCGATCCAGACGATGCGAGTTCGAGCCTCGTCCGTTCCGTCATGCACGCGCCTTCGTAGCTCAAACGCGCAGAGCGGCTGGCCCTTAACCAGTCAGGTCTGAGTTCAAATCTCAGCGAAGGCATTTCCCGTTTCGACGGAGTGTAGCCTAGAGGCTTCGAGTCGCTTGATCCGAGATCAAGACGGCGTGGATTCCTCTCGACTCCGATCACTTCACATTCGCATCGTTGGTCCAGCCCGGTTGAAGACGCGGCGTTGCCAGCGCCGAGACCTGAGTTCGAATCTCAGACGATGCACCAACACACACGCGGGCGGTTAGCTCAAAACTGGATAGAGCACCACGCTTCGAACGTGGACGTTGCGGGTTCGAGTCCTGCACCGCCCTCTCATTCTTCGCGCGACCGAAACTCAAACGGATACGAGTGCGAGTTTCCCAAACTCGATGCTGCGGGTTCGAGTCCCGCCGGTCGCTTCTCACCTTCATGCACGCGTAGCCAAGCGGCGAAGGCGCAGGTCTGCAAAACCTGTCAACGTCGGTTCGAATCCGACCGCGTGCTTCTTCGGCGACGAACGCGAAGATTCATTCTTCAACGTCGTCGCGCGTACAAGGCTTGCGAGCGGCGGCGCACCCCGCGTCGAGCCTCACCACCGCTCGCACTTCCCTTCTCATTCAAGACGGAAGGCAACACTGACGAAAGGAGGTTTTACGAACCATGTCGCTCAACGGTCGGGTTCTCTTGCTCAACCAAACTTACGAGCCGCTCGGCACGGTCGGCGTGGCCCGCGCGATTGTAATGCTCTTCAAGAACACCGTCTCGGTCGAAGAGTGGGACGGCGACCGCGTCCTTCGCACGCCGCGCACAGAGTATCCCGTGCCCTCTGTCATGCGCCGGCGCACCTACGTCAACGTGCGCCGACGCCGCGATGCGACGGGCTCGAAGCGCGTGAGAATTTACATACGCGACGGGTTTCGCTGCCAGTATTGCGGCGAGCGCAAGAACCCTGTGGAGCTAACGCTCGATCACATTCTCCCGCGCTCGCGCGGCGGCAACCATCAACCGATCAACGTCGTCACCGCGTGCGTCGCCTGCAACCAGCGCAAGGGCAATCGCACGCCCGGGGAGGCCCGTATGCCTCTGCTCACCACGCAGATGGCCCTGCACGCGCAGCTCGAACGCGTCGTGCTCTGCCACTACGCCGAGGCGCGGCCGGAGTGGAGAAAGTACATCTTCACTGAAGACGTGAACGACGATTCGCGTGCGAAGCGATCACGGACGGCTTGAATGAGGGCCGGCGGCCGTCGGCCCTCATTCATCCCTCAAACCCGCCGGTTAACTCAACTGGAAGAGTGCCTGTCCTACAAACAGGAAGTTGAAGGTTCAAATCCTTCACCGGCGATCAACTTTATCGGGGCGCACGGCTCGTCGCGCGCAGAACGGCAGACTGCGCGTGATCGTGGAGCGAGAGACTTGCTGGCGTTGGTCTCGCGCCCCGACCAAAGCTCTCGCGCGGAGTAGCTCAGTTAGGCAGAGCACACGTCTCATAAATGTGAGCGCGCGGGTTCGAGTCCCGCCTCCGCGATTCGGGTCGGTAGCTTAACTCGGCAAAAGCGACAGTCCTGCAAACTGTTAGATGTGAGTTCGAATCTCACCCGATCCATTACTCGTGCGAAAAATTATCGTGGACGCTACTTCGCGCGCCGCGCATTTGCTAACATCGCGCCAACGCTCTGCGATCATAAACGTGCGGACTTCAATGCGATGGAGATCAAGATCAAAACGCCGCCCGACTTCAACTTCAAGCGCACCGCGCTCAGCCACGGCTGGAGCGATCTCGCGCCCTTCAAGCTCAACGACGAGTTCTCCATCCTCACGCGCATCGTCGATCTCGGCGCGAGGTCGAAGCCCATCGCCGTGAAGATCGCTGGCGCGAAACACGGCTTGCGTGTGAGCTTCGAGGGCGAGTTATCCGCGCAGTCGCTCGTTAAGCTCAAACGCGACGTGCGCCACATGATGCGACTCGACGACGGACTCGATCCCTTCTACGCCGCGCTCGCGCGTGAGCCCGCTTTCGCTTGGGTGGCCCGCGCGGGCGCGGGCCGTCTGCTGCGTGCGCCGACGGTCTTCGAGGACTTGGTCAAGTCTCTGGCGACGACGAACTGCTCTTGGTCGCTCACGAAGATCATGATCTCGCGTCTCGTCGAAAATCTCGGCCGCCCCGCGCGCGGCGGCGGCCACACGTTCCCCACGCCCGCCGCGATGGCCGAAGCTCCCGAAAAATTCTTTCGCGAAGAGATGCGCTCCGGCTACCGCGCGCCCTACTTCACAGAACTCGCCGAGCGCGTCGCCTCCGGCGAGATCGATGTAGAAAGCTGGCTCACATCAGAACTCTCGACAGATGAACTCAAGCGCGCGATGAAGCGCGTCAAGGGCATCGGCGACTATGCGGCTGAGAACTTGTTGAAGCTCGTCGGTCGCTACGACGTGCTGGCCCTCGACTCTTGGGTGCGCGCAACCTACGCGCGCATCCACAATAAGGGTCGCGCCGCCGCCGACAAAAAGATCGCACGCCACTACTCGCGCTTTCAAGAATGGCGCGGTCTCGCACTCTGGTGCGACATGACGAAGGACTGGATCGAAGATGAACGATGAAGTAGAAACGATGAACGATGAAGTATGAACAGGCCGACTGCATCGTTCGTCGTTCATCGCTCAGACTTCATCATTTCCTGTCCTGTCGGGCAGAGATCAAGTAGGAAGCACTCGGCGCAGAGCGGCGTGCGGGCTTTGCAGACGGCGCGGCCGTGCGCGATGAGCAGATGTGAGAAGTCGATCCACTCCTTCTGCGGAATGAGTTCGCAGAGGTCTTGTTCGATCTTTTCCGGCTGTACTTCGGCGGTGAGTCCGAGTCGCTGCGAGAGGCGCGAGACGTGCGTATCAACGACGACGCCGGACGCGATGCAGTAAGCGTTGCCGAGCACGACGTTCGCCGTCTTGCGCGCCACGCCGGGCAGTTGCAACAACTCTTCCATCGTTTCGGGAACGCGCCCCTCGTGTCGCTCCAAGATCATCTTGCACGCGCCCTGAATGGCCCTCGCCTTGTTGCGAAAAAAACCCGTCGAGCGTATGTCCTGCTCAAGCTCCTCTTGGGCCACCTTCAAGTAATCATCCGCACGACGATACTTGCGAAACAGATCGGCGGTAACGATGTTCACGCGCTCGTCCGTGCACTGCGCCGAGAGGATCGTGGCGACGAGAAGTTCGAGCGGGCTCGCATGATTCAGCGAACAGCGCGCGTCCGGGTAATTTTTTTTGAGGCGGCCCGTGATCTTACGCGCGCGTTTCCTCTCTTCGCTCAACTTCTCTCCACTCATCGCAATTGCTTCCCTTCCTCTTCGTTCAACGCCACAGCGATCCGCGTCGCAACTCTCGCGTTCGATTCAAGCAGCGCGAGGTTCGCGCGCAGCGTCGCTCCGTCGCTGCGCTCGGCAATGCGCGTCAGAAGAAACGGCGTCAGCTCGCGCCCGACGATGCCCTGTCGCGCTGCCTCTTCTAACGCCTCGACGAGCGCGTCTTCGACGACGTGATGCGGCACTTGATCCTCTACGGGCACGGGCACGGTGATGAGCAGTGCGCCCATCATGCCCAACTCACGACGCGAGCGCGCAAGCGCACAAACTTCCGCAGGCGTGTCGCAGCGCGCATCAACGGGCAGCCCCGAAGTGCGCGTGTAGAAGGCCGGCATCTCGTCGCATTCGTAGCCGACGACCGTCACGCCATGCGTCTCCAGCCACTCGCGCGTCGCAGGAAGATCGAGGACGCTCTTCGCCCCTGAGCAGACGACTGCGGCGAGGCCCGTGCGCGCGAGTTCGGGCAGGTCTGCGGAAACGTCTGGCAGCGTGCCGCGATGAATGCCGCCGATGCCGCCCGTGGCGAAGACCGAAAGGCCCGCGCGCGCCGCGATGAATGTGGTTGACGCGACTGTCGTCGCGCCGTCCCACGCGCGCGCGAGGGCCACTGGTAGATCGCGCGTGCTCAGTTTGTGAATCGATTGAGCGTTGGCGACGTGTTCGAGTTGATCCGCGCTCAGGCCGACGCACAATTTGCCGCCGAGCACGGCTACAGTTGCGGGCGTCGCGCCTTCCTCGCGCACGATCTGTTCGAGTCGCCGCGCGGTCTCGATATTTTGTGGACGCGGCAGGCCGTGCGCGATGACAGTCGATTCGAGCGCGACGACCGCGCGTCGCTCATGCAGGGCCGCTTCAACTTCGGGGCTGAAGCTCAAGAGTTCGGGGTTAGACATCAAGCGGGATTCTAGCAGAATGGGATTAACGAGTGTTGCGCATGAGGCGGATAGGATTCACCACAGAGAGTTGAATTAGGGACGATGAACGATGAAGTGAAGACGGACTGCTCTTACTTCATCGTTCATCGTTCAGACTTCATCGTTTGCTTCGCGTTCTCTGCGTCTCTGCGGTGAATCTTGATCACGCTAACGCTCAAGTCGAAGTGAGCCTGCTCCCACTCACTGATTACCGCCCGGCACAGTTGGCGGCTTAACGACGACAGCAGGAATGTCAGCGTCGCGCACGAGTTTATTGAACGCAGGCAGGTCGGTCTTCATCACCTGATCGAGCCTTTGCAGTTGCGCGTTGATCTTTCCCGTCAGGTCTTCATAGATCGAGTAAGACTGCTCCGTCGGCGCATCGTCGGAGCCGGCGACCGTGCCGCCGAGCGCGGCAAGTTTGTTGTTCAAGCGGATCGGGAAGTTGAGCGGGTCTTGACTGCTCTGATTCTTCGTCTGGTAAAGCTCCTCTTCAATCGCCGTCATCTTCGCGTTCAGGCCCTTCGCCGCGTCCACGATCTTCTGCGCTGAGGGCTGGCCCTGCACGCGCTTCTGCAAGTCTTCGAGTTGCGCGCGCACTTGACGAATCTGGATGATCGCTTTGTGCGTCTCTGAAACCTTGTCGCGAATCTTCAACAGCAGATCGAGTTGCTTGGCGAAGTCGGCTTGCGTCGTCGTCTCGCGCGGGTCTTTCTTCACCTCGAAGGTCTGCGTCTGCGTCTGGCCGTTGGCGGTGAGACGGACGGTGTAAGTTCCGGGGATGATGCGGGGACCCTGCGTGCCCGCCGCCCACATGATCAAGCCGGGGAACGTTGCGGCATCAGCGTAGTGCATATTCCAGATGAAGCGATTGAGGCCGGGCGCAGTCGTCACGCGCGGAGGGCCACCCCTGAACGCGAACTGTTCCGATTCTTCGCCCGAAGGCGCAGAGGGTTGTTCGGGCGGACGCTGCACCTGCGCCGCGCCGGGCGCGGGAGTGGGAGCAGGCTTCGGCGCGGCTGCCGTGTACTTCTGGATCGACTTGCCCGATGCGTCTAAGAACTCAAGCACGACATCCGTTGTCGGTCGCGACTTGAGATAGTAATAGACGACCGCGCCGTTCGGCGGGTTCGCTCCGATGGGCGCGCCCGCAGGGACGAAGCCGCCGCCGCCGTCCATGCGATACGTGTCTTTCGGTCTGAAGAGTTTCGCGTCGGGCAGATTCGTGAGCGTACCGCCCGCGTCCATGATCTGTTGCAGCACCGGCAGGTCGTCGAGGATGTAGAAGGAGCGGCCCTGCGTCGCGGCGATCAACTCTTGCTCGCGTTTATGAATGACAAGATCGGTGATCGGCACAACGGGCAGATTCAACTGGAGCGATTGCCACGAGTCGCCGTCGTTGAAGGAGACGTACATGCCCGTCTCCGTGCCCGCGTACAAGAGTCCTTTCTTGTTCGGGTCTTCGCGCACGACGCGGGTGAATGCGCCGTCGGGGATGCCGTTCGTGATCTTCTTCCAGGACTTGCCGTAGTCGCTCGTCTTGTAGAGATAGGGCCGGTAGTCGTCGAACTTGTACATCGTCGCTGCGACGTAAGCCGTGCCCGCGTCAAACGAAGAGGCGTCAATCGAGTTGATCTGAATCCATTCCGGTATCCCCTTCGGCGTCACGTTCTCCCAACGTCCGCCACCGTCCTGCGTGACGTGAACTAGACCGTCGTCCGATCCGGCCCACATGACACCGGCCTTCACAGGCGATTCCATCAACGTGAAGATCGTGTCGTAATACTCGATGGTCGTGTTGTCTTTCGTGATGGGGCCACCCGAAGAGGCCTGCTTCGTCTTGTCGTTGCGCGTGAGGTCTGGGCTGATGACTTTCCAACTCTGCCCCTCATCCGTCGATTTGAAGACGACTTGCGCGCCCGCGTAGAGCGCGTTTGGATCGTGCGGCGACGTGATGATGGGGAAGTTCCATTGGAAGCGATATTTTTGCACGTCCGCGCCCGCGCCCATCGGATTGTCCGGGTAGGGCGACACTTCGCGCAGTTGCCCGTTGTGATGGTTGTAGCGCGTGATGAGCCCGCCGTAGCTGCCCGCATAAATGATGTCAGAGTCTTTCGGCGAAGGCTGTATCCAGCCGGACTCGCCGCCGCCCACGTCGTACCAGTCGCGTTCCGTGATGCCGAAGTCAGTTGTGCGCGAGGCGATCTTGACAGTCGAGTTGTCCTGCTGCGCGCCATAGACGTGATAGGGAAAATCGTTATCGACAGCGACGCGATAGAATTGCGCGGTCGCTTGATCCTGATCCGTCCAAGTGCGACCGCCGTTGAAGGAGACGTTCGCGCCGCCGTCGTTCGATTCGATCATGCGCTGCGCATCATTCGATGCGATCCAGAGATCGTGATTGTCACCATGCGGCACGCCGATGCCGGTGAACGTGCGGCCGCCGTCGTTCGACTTGTAGAAGCCGGTGTTGAGAACATAGACCGTGTCGGCGTTCTGCGGATCGGCGTAGATGCGCGAGTAGTACCACGCGCGCTGTCGCAGGTTGCGCTGCTCGTTCGTCTTCTGCCACGTGCGCCCGCCGTTGTCAGAGCGAAACACTCCGCCGTCCTCGGCTTCGATGATGGCCCACACGCGATCAGGGTTCGCGGGCGAGACGGCGACGCCACTGATGCCCGTCGTGCCGCGCGGCAGACCAGCGTTGCGCGTTACTTCAGTCCAAGTGTCGCCGCCGTCGGTCGTCTTGAAAATTCCACTGCCGGGGCCACCCGACTCCAGAGTCCACGGCTTGCGATTCACTTCCCAGAACGAAGCGTAGAGCACGTTCGGGTTCGTCGCATCCATCGCGAGATCGCACGCGCCCGCGAGGTTGCTGCGGAAGAGAACTTTCTCCCAAGTCTTCCCGCCGTCCTTCGAGCGAAACACTCCGCGCTGTTCGTTCGGAGCCCAGACGTGGCCCTGCGCCGCGACGTAAACGAGATCGGGATTGCGCGGGTGAACTCTCACGCGCGAAATCTGTCGCGTGTCTTCGAGCCCCACCCTTTTCCAAGTGCGTCCCGCATCCATCGACTTGTAAACGCCGTCGCCGTGCGAGACGTTGCCGCGAATCGGCGACTCGCCCATGCCGACATAGACGACGTTCGGATCGGAATCAGCGACTCCAATCGCGCCGACCGATCCAGTGTTGAAGAAGCCGTCGCTGACGGGCTCCCAGTTCACGCCGCCATCGGTCGTCTTCCACAAGCCGCCGCCGGTTGCGCCGAAGTAATAGACCATCGGCTGCGAAGGCACGCCCGCCACCGCCGTCACGCGACCGCCGCGCGAGGGCCCAATGTTGCGCCATTGAAGCAGGCGCAGAGGGCTTGCGTTGCGGCCCTCTGCTTGCGGCTGCGCGGGCGGCGCAACGTTGCGCGTCTGCGCGAAGGCCGGAAGATTGAATAGCAGAGAGACGACCAAGAAACAGAGAGGGATGAATCGACGACTCACTTTCAGCATTGCTTACGGCTCCTTCGAATTTCAAATTGACGTTTGATGCGGGACGCGAAACTCGTTAACAACGATGTGCGTTCGTTCCTACGTTCGGCTGCGCCGCGAGTTTCAGGCGCTTGTCGAACCACTCAAGATGCAGGTTGCGTCTTATCGTTCGTTATCTCTTCAAGTGTCTGTCGAAAAAGTCCGCCGTGGCGTGATAAGCCTGAACCCAATGATCGTGGCGCAGGAAGTCGTGCACCTCGTCAGGAAAAATTAACTGCTCGAACTCGACGCCCTGATCGCGCAGACGGCGCACGAGCATGACCGTCTGACTGAAGGCGACGTTGCGATCATCATCGCCGTGGATCAAGAGCACGGGCGACTTCCACTTATCGACCGACGCAATCGGCGAAGACTCGCGGGCCAGCCGCGTGCGTTCCGGCTGGTCAAGTGAAACACGCAGGCCCGCAACCGGGCTGCTCCAATCATGCACGCCATGAAAGTCAACGCCTGCGGCGAAGATGTCGGAGTTGCGCGCAAGTCCCAACGCCGTTAGGTAGCCGCCGTATGAGCCGCCCCACAGACCGATCCGTTTGTCGTCAACTTCCGCGCGCGAGCGCAGGTACTTCGCTCCCGCGACCACGTCCTGATACTCGCTCGCGCCACGCGCGCCCCTGCGCTGCGCCTCTCTGAAAGTGCGGCCATAGCCGATGCCGCTACGATAGTTGACCGACAAGACCTCGTAGCCACGGCTCGCGAGATACTGATTCATCGCGTAGGAGTTGTGATAGTAGTAGAGATAGTGGAAGCCGAGGAGCATCTGGCGAATGGGGCCCCCGTGCATGAAGACAAGCGCGGGAATTTTTCTCGCTACATTTCGCGGCTTGAACAACTGGCCGTGAATCTCCAAACCATCCGTCGCTTTGAAGACGACTTGCTCAGGCACGACTAACTGCGCCGAAGGAAAATCTTTCGGCAGAGCTTGCGGCGCGAGTTGTCTCATGTTCGAGCCGTCAGCATTAGCGACGAAGGGTAGGAACGGATCGCGCGCGGTCGAATGGAAGAAGGCCATCTGCTTGCCGCCGTTCAACGCGACCGGATACATCTCTATGCCGTCGCCGCTCGTCAACTGTCGCACCTCGCCGCCCGACGCGGCGACGCTGAAGAGGTGGCGACGATCAACGTCGCCTTTGTTCGACGAGAAGATGAGCGCGGATTTATCAGGCGTCGCGGTGACGTTCTCCACTTCGTAGTCGCCCGGCGTGAGCAGCATCGCATCACCGCCTGTCGAAGCAACCGAGTAGAGGTGTCGCCATCCGTCCTTCTCCGATGCGAAGATGATGCGTCCATTCGCCGCCCACTCGAGCGATTGGCCGCCGCCGGAGAACGACTCCATCCACGTCGGGCCTGACTTCCAAATCTCTCGGCCTTCGCCTGTCGCTGCATCGACGATCCAGATCGACCACGGCTGCACGCGCTCGTGATCCGCCGTCTGCGTATCCGAGACGTTATAGAGGCGTATGAAGGCGACGCGACGACCGTCGGGCGAGAAGTGCGGCGACACGTCGCGGTCGATGCTCGGCTGGACGAGTCGAATGCGATTGGCGCGCGGATCGTAGAGCGAGATGAAAGCATGATCGCCGCGCGCGCTACTGAAGACGAGCGATGAGCCATCGGGCGACCACTCAGCATCGTTGACACCGCCGCGCATCTCGAAAAGTTTTCGCTCCTTGCCACCGGCCCTCGGCACGCTCCATAAATGATCTTCGCGACTGTAGATGACGGCATCGCCCGCGCGCGTGAAGAAGGGCGAGTTGCCTTCGCCCATGCGCGTGAGAGCGCCCGTGCGTGTGTCTGCGATCCAGACTTCTTGCTTCGCACCCGCCGGATCGCTCGTCGGGTTCGGCGCTTCGCCCGCTTGATTCTTCTCCTGCCCGCGCGTGTAAGCGATGAAGCGTCCATCTTCTGAGAAGACGAGATCGGTGATCTCCTGCCCGTCATCGACGGCGTAGCGCGTCAGTTGATGGCCGCGCCAAGCGGGCCCGTCGGCGATCCAGACGTTGCGTCGGCCCTCTGCGTCGAAGACCCATGCAACGCGGTCGCCGCGCTTTGTGGCGACGGGCTCCGAAGGGAAAGGCGAACTCAACACCTGTTCGAGCGTGAACGATTGCGCGCGCGCTACGTTGATCGTTGCACAGAGACAGACGAGAGCGAGCAGCAACCGGCGCGCGAAGCGGCGGGAAGTTGACATGAGTCTCCTCCGTTTAAATTGGAAGGCTGTGCCGGAACGAGAGCCAGATTTATAACCCAACGTGTGTCGCCAAGACTAGCAGAACTTTTCGCGACGCGCACGCATGATGCGCGCACAATCTTTAACCTCGCGCTTCAACTGATACGCGACTCACGCGATGCGGAATTGAAATGCAAGAGGGGCGCGCCACGTGTGCGGCGCGCCCCTCCCGTTTATCTCTTCATGTGCGAGCTTGAGATTTCACAGTCTCGCACGTGAGCTAGTGATGTGATGTGCGGCGGGTGAATCATGAGCCCGCCGCGCTGGTTCTATGGCAGCGCCTCGACGATGACGAAGAAGCGGAAGTTTCCTGCCCCCTGCACGCCGAGCAGGAAATTGAAACTCTTCGACGAGCCGGGCGCGAGCGGGGAGAGCAACGAGATTGTCCCCGCCGAGAGCGTCGAGTTGTAAGCGCCGCCGTTGGGTTGCGTTGGAGGCTCCTCAAGTGTCAACGCCTCGGCCGTCTTGGAGCTGCCGCCCGTGATGCTGATGACGCTTGTCGTAGAAGTGCGCGCCCTCAGGTCTGCCGTGCCCGGAGAAGTAGTGGCTTGGGGGAACGTCGTGATGTCCACGATGCGAAAGCGCAGACGTGTTACCACCCCGCCCGTGTTGTTCGTGAACGTGCGACGAATGGTGAGCGTGCCGAAGGTCGAGTTGTTGAACGAATCGCCCGTGAAATCGCGCTCGCGGTTGGGTGGGCTGGCGCTAGAGAGGGCCGGGTCAAAGAGCGTTGACTTAATCGTCCCGCCACGATTCACCGGAGAGGTGCTGTTCTCAGGGCCCGGAGCGCCGAGGCGTTGCTGTCCGCCTGTGGGCGTGCCGTTGGTATCGACTAAGAGGAAGTCTGCTGCGTTGTTGTCCGTGTCCTTCGGCAAGCCCGTGATCGCCATGTCGCGATAGAGGCTGTGCTCGATTGCGGCTGAAGCGCCTCCGGCAAGCGGCGCGTAGCCCGCGCCCTCCCTGTAGAGCGTGTTGGTATCGGCACTCGAGCCGACGGCGTCGATCCGGTTGACGAGTGTGAAGTTCGCGGCGGTCGCCGTGTTGAAGATGGCGATGCCGGAGTTGAACGGAATGTCGGTGGCGTAGGTGGCGTCGCCGGTGGCGTTGCCGTTGCCCGCAGGGTAGGCGGCTAAGGAGTAGCCAACCGAGTTGGTGCACAGGTAGTGCCCGCGCGCGGGGATAACCGTCCCCGTAGGAATCGTGCAGCGCAACGTCGGCACTCCGTCGTTTAGCGTGGTGTTCGAGGATGAAACCACTCCGTAACCCGCCGAGCCGTCGCCCGTCAAGACGGTGAAGGGCGAGGTCGAAGGATTATAGATTTCGATGAACTCATCGTTCGCGCCGTTCGGACCATGCAGCCGGAACTCGCTGATGTTGAGATCGCCCGCACCTGCGGGAACCGCGACCTTCGCCCACTGCGTGCCCCAACGACTGTCGTTCGAGCCCGTGCCGGGCGGGATGCGCGTACCCGCGAACTCCTGAATGGTCCACATGTCGCGGTCGTTGACCGGATCGACGTGCGTCGCGCTGTAGTCGCCCCAGCGATTGACCGTGCCGCTGAAGGTCTTCGAGTAGTAGTCCTCGCCCGCCTTGTAGATGAACGGGTCGCGCGTCGTGCCTGCGGCGTCGCCGTTGAGACGCACTGAGTAACCGGCGGAGGCAAACTGGTTCGAAGCGAACTGCGAGTAGCCGATCATCATGTCGTCGTTCTTGTTGACGGAGAGCGACGAGTAGGCGTAGAGCTTGCCGCCGTTAACGAGCGTCGCCGTCGGGTCTTGAATGCGCCCGCCATCAACGAAACTACCCGTCGTGTCAATCTTCGTCCACTGCACCGCGACGCGGGAGCCGGTGGTGATGGAGCCCCCCGCCGGAAAGATGACGGTCTGCGAGTACCAGATGTTGCCGTTGCGGAAGACGGGATTGCTGCGTACCTGCGAGTCGCCCGCGTCCATCCTCCTGATCGTTGCCGGGCAGGTGTGAGCCGCGGTCGGGAATCCCGCGATGCACTGCTGCGAGAGGGCTTCGGCTCCTGACTGCGTCCAGCCGCCGCCGGTGCGTGTCTTTACCGCTCCGATGGCGAGCACCGGGGCACTGGGCGTGCCCGTGATGGTGCCCAGATCGTAGGTCGCGCCACCGCTCGACAGGTGCTGCGGGAGGTAGAGCGTCGGCTCGTTGGCGTCGAAGGTCTTGGCGGGGTGCAGACAGAAACCGATGGCTGCGCCGGTAAAGAGCGTGGCCGTGGCGGTGCCGGCGCGCGACGCCGGGTAGTCGAGCACGAGCACCTTCCCCTCGACGAAGCTGCCGTTGCAGGTCGTCGCGCCGCTCGTGCCAGTGGCCTGAATCTGGAACATGTTCATCGAGACTGTGATCCAGTTCTTGTTGAAGCCGAGCATCGGGAAGTCAGCCCACTCGCCGCACGCATTTTGCCCCGCAGGCGGGGCTGCGGCGACGGCGCTGCCGACGGTGAAACGATAGACGTTATAACTGCCCGACGGGTCGGAGGTCTGCGAGACGGCGATCTCGATGGAGGAGTTTGCCGTCTGCGGGTTCGAGTCCTCGGCGAGAATCCAACGGTTGTTGTACGGGTCGTAGGTGATGCGTGGATCGAAGAAGCCAGAGCCGCCCGACCCCGTCCAGAAAGTGTCGGACGAGACGGTCGTGAGCGGCGCGCCCGTGAGCTTGTCCTGAACGCGATAGTTGCTGTTTGTGTTGACGAAAACTTTGTCCAGACCGACCGCGCCTTGCGTGTCTGGCGGAATGTCGAACTCGGTCGAGCCGATCTTGGGGCCATCCTCCTGACCCAGATAGGTTGAAGATGGCGATGGCGAAGCCACCATCGGCTGGAGCACGGAATCAACCGGCGCGGCGGGCGGTGCGAACTCGCCCTGCGGCGTCTCAGGTTCCGCAACCGTTCCCGGCGCGGGCATCACTCTCAAGGTCTCCCCTTGAGCGGCTCTGCTGCCAACTTTGTTGCCCGCCTTTTTCTTGTCAGCCATCTTTGCCAACTGATCGAAATTGACGACGCTGACCGACACGGGCGACACGCGTGAGCCTTGAACGTCGCCGCGCGTCTGCATGGGCGCAGGCGTCTGCGCGGGCAGCGGAGCATACACACTACTCACGTTCTTCGCCCCATCGCGCTTCTGCTTTTGCGCCGCGACGGGCTGCACGCCCGACAGCAGTAGGCACTGCGCCAGCAGCGACAGGCAGAGCGCGACTCGCACGGATTTTCTTAACCTGCGATATGAGTCCGCGCGAAACGTTCTAACAAATTTTTTCAGGGAATCCCTGCTTGATGTCGCCAACATATTGGTGGCATTGCAAAGGAGGAGGGTGCTTCTCTTCATTTCTCTCTATATGCTCCGTTTGGGTCGCTCAAGGACGTTGGTTTGGTACAAAGCGTAACGTTATGCTCACGCAGCCGAAGATCGGCAGCTCGTCAGTTTGTACAGAATTAGCGAGGAGTGCTGATGCTCTCGTGCTCTACACTGAAGTGTCTTGGAAGATTCGACGCGGAAACAGTCTCACGCTGCTTTGTGCTCTACATAAATTGCCGGTACTGGCAAAGGATGAACGCGGACGGTTCTGTGGAAACAGGCGAGCCTTCAAAAGTGGATTACGGATATGGATAGTAGAACACCCATATCCTAAATGACAAGTGAACTCCCTACTTGGATCAAAACTCTTTCGAGGGGGATGTCAATCGAACACTCTGCCTCGCTGACGATCCATAAGCGATGCAGAGACTTCATCCCTTGCGGCGTGCAGAAGGGTGCTCCGAGATCGCCTGTCCCTTCGTGCACCTTCCGGTTTCAAGATTTACCGCGCCGATGTAGATAGGCTCATCGTCGCCCTCGTCTCCCTCATTCTCTACTGCATCCATCCGCGACTGTCCGGGCGGGCCCCCGGAACGACTCTTCTTAGCTCGCTCTCTGCGCTCTCGCTCCGCACGCTCCGCCCATTCTTTGCGTCGCAGCTTTGGCATCGAGGTAGCAATGAAGACCAGCGCCGTCTGCCCGTCTGCGCCGTCTGCCTGCAACACGACCGCCCCGTTCGCGTATGCGCCGATGCACGATCTCATGATCCGCTTGGCTCGCCACTTCGAGATGACATGGAGTACATCATGCGCCGAGTGCAGCGTCGCGCGCGCCGAGTGCGTATCGACGCGGCCTCCTTTCTCATCGGTATAGAAGCCGAGCGAGTCGATGACGACCGCGCTGTACTCTCCGATGGAGAAATGCCAGAGTATGCGCCGGTCGTTTGCGGAGTTGACGACGTGGCTGAGCCTGAAGTGTGCGTCGAAGTATGACTCGGAAAAACCCGCCGCGATGATCGCCGCGCGCGAACCTTGCGCCATCCTCGATTCTTCGTCGGTGAGTTTCATATTGATGGGCGCGCTCACAGCTTCTTGCGCCAGCCCCTTCGCAGGCTTTGCCCCGGACTCGCGCCGGCGCGAAGTCTGCCGAACCTGTGCGCGCGCAAGCGTAAGATAGCCGGACGCGGCGAAGGCGAGAACAACGATGACGACAAGAGAAAGCGAAACGAAGACTGAATATATTTTTTTGTCCATGTGACAAAGGAAACGCTTGATAGGCGGCGCGCTGCGGAGAAGATAACCCTTAGAGCCGCGCGCTTAACATTTGAGAGCACGATGATAGACTTCTCAGTCGTAGAATTTTTTACCGGCGCGCGCCCGTGGATGCGGACGCATTCTAACAGTCGCAAATCGTGAGCACCAACACGCACGCAGACGCGTCTGCAAAGACGCATAGACTCGCACGTCGCCTCGGACTCTTCGATGTGACGATGCTTGTGATGGGCGGCATCGTCGGCGCGGGAATTTTCATGAACCCGCACGTTGTGGCCGAGAGCGTCCGCACGCCCGCGCTGATGCTCGCGGCGTGGACACTCGGAGGCGCGGTCGCACTTGCGGGCGCGCTCGTCTATGCGGAACTCGCGTCGCGTCTGCCCGAAGTCGGCGGGCAGTATGCTTATCTTCGCGAAGCCTTCCATCCGTCGGTCGCGTTTCTTTATGGATGGGTGCTCTTGCTCGTCGTGCAGACGGGCGGCATGGCGGCGGTGGCCGTCACCTTCGCCAGCTACTTTCTCGAACTGACGCATGCGCCTTTGAGCGACTGGATGATCGCCTCGCTCGCGCTTGCGCTCCTCACCATCGTCAACTGTCTCGGCGTGCGCGCGGGCGGAAGCCTTCAGAGCGTGCTCATGGTTTTGAAGATCGCGGCCATCATCGCGCTCGTCGTCTGCGGTCTCATCTTCACAGGTGCGCGCGGCGCGACTCTCACGCCCGTGCTCGACCGGCCCGTCTCGCTCGATCTGTTAACTGCCTTCGGCGCGGCGCTCACGCCCGTGATGTTCGCCTACGGCGGCTGGCAAACTTCCGGCTTCGTCGCCGGAGAGATGCGCAATCCGCGACGCGATCTGACGCGCGGCCTTATCTTCGGCGTTGTCGGCGTCGTCTTGCTCTACCTTGCAGTGAGCTTCATCTGCGTCGCCGCACTCGGCGCGCAAGGACTCGCTCAGACGGCGACGCCCGCCACCGCCGTCATGCGTCTCGCGCTCGGCGAGAGGGGGGCGAAACTGATCGCCGCAGGGATCGCGATCTCAACGCTCGGCTTCCTCAGTCAAGGAATGCTCACCGCGCCGCGCGTCTATTTTGCGATGGCTGACGATGGACTCTTTTTCCAAGCCGTGGCGCGCGTGAGCAGACGCACGCGCGTGCCCGTGGTCGCGATTGCGCTGCAAGGCATCTTCGCGATCTTGATCGCCTTGTCGAAGAGCTATGGTCAGATTCTGAACTACGTCGTATCGGTCGATTTCATCTTCTTCGGTCTGACGGGCCTCGCGCTCTTCCGTATGCGTCGTCGTCAAACATCTGAAAGCAGATCAACGCTTGAAAGAAGCGCGGGCGCGGAGCAAGATGCGCAGGGCATGGGCGCTACACGTGACGCTTCACGCTTTCGCGTGCCGGGCCACCCGTTGACGACCGTGCTCTTCGTCGCCGCGTGTTGGATCGTTGTCGCGGCGACGATCTACAAGAGCTTCGCCGACAGCATCGTCGGTCTGCTCATTCTCGCGGCGGGGCTGCCCGCATATATTTTCTGGTCGCGACAAAGGAGAAAACTTTTATGAGTGCGACGCAAGAAGGCCAACAACGCGTCGAAGGATCGGCTTACATCCATTGGGCGAAGACCGCGCAGTCGGCGGTGCGCTTCAATCTGGCTAATAGCGGGATGCGTCACTACAAGCTCGCGGACTTGCCAGTCCAACTCTCCGATCTAGAGCTATCGGGCCCGAGCTTCTACGGCTACGCGCCTTTGCAAGAGGCCCTCGCGCGCAAGTGTGAGACGACGCCCGACTGCGTCGTCGCCGCAAACGGCACTTCGATGGCGAACCACTTGGCGATGGCTGCGCTCATCAATCCCGGCGACGAAGTCTTGATCGAGCAGCCCGCATACGAGCCCTTGCTCGCTGTCGCGAACTATCTCGGCGCGCGCGTGCGTCGCTTCGCGCGACCATCGGAAAAACAGTTTCGACTTGACGCGGCGGAGGTCGAGCGCGCGATCACTCCGCAGACGCGACTCGTCGTCGTCACGAATCTGCACAACCCTTCAAATGCGCTCGCCGACAACGACACCTTGCGAGAGATCGGCGACGTGGCGCGAAGGGCCGGTGCGCGCGTGCTCGTCGATGAAGTCTATTTGGATTCAGCGTTCGACGCCGCGCCGCACACGTCGTTTCGTTTGGGCCAGCAGTTCGTCGTCACGAGTAGTTTGACGAAAGCCTATGGCTTGAGCGGCCTGCGCTGCGGCTGGATTCTCGCCGAGCCCGCGCTGGCGCAAAAGATGTGGCGACTCAGCGACATCTTCGGCGTGCTGCAACCGCATCCGTCGGAACTACTCTCCGTCGTCGCGCTCGAACATCTTGACGAGATCGCGGAGTCTTCACGTGCGTTGCTCGCAATGAATCGCACGCTCTTCAATCAATTCCTCGCCTCGCGCGAAGACCTCGAAGCGTTGCCTTCCATGCACGGCACTGTCTCTTTCCCGCGCCTGCTCACAAGCGATCCTGAAACTCTCTGCGCGCTGCTTGCGGAGAAGTACGAGACCTCGCTCGTGCCCGGCTCGTGCTTTGAGGAGCCGCGACACTTCCGCATCGGACTGGCCCTCGAACCCGACATCTTCCGCGAAGGTCTCTCGCGCCTCGGCTCTGCGCTCGACGAGTTGAAGCGGTGATGAACAAGTTGAAAGGGTAAAGAGTTTGATTCGTGCGACAGCGACTCGTGGGCCACAACGCGGCTATGCGGCGCGCTACATCGGTGGAGGTGTGGGCGTCGGCTTCGCAGCGCCCTCCGGCGGTTGCAAGATCGGATCATAGCGGCGGTGCACGCGCGGCTTCGTAGTGCTCGTCGCCGCGTTCGTGTTGACGTTCTCGTCCACGCGTGGCACGGCTTCGGTTGAAGCGCGTTTCCGGCGTGCCACTCTTCTCGCGCGGCGGCGGGTGTGCCTTCTGCCATGATGTGAGGACTGCGCGTCCGTCGCGGCTCGATTGACGGGCCTGACTCGCTCCGAGCCAGAGATCAAGAATCCGTCGCTCGGCAAACACAGCAACGAAAGCAGCACAATCTGTCGAAGCATATCCTTCCCTCCTGAAATAACTCTACCAATGCGCGCGGCGAAACTCGACGATACTTCGAGACGCTTAAAGTGGCATTGAACCTGATCGCCAACGCCGACGGCTTGCTCGCCTTGACATTCAATCGCACTCGCCTTTTAATAGCACGCGCTGTTGCGATTGTCGCCGCCGGGCGAGTTCATTGTACGCTTCTCTCCAAAGTCCTTCCTGTAATCTAAGATTACTTCACAAGATTCGGAATGTCGGGTCGATTATACGTTCTCTGATAGTAGCCGAAGCTACCGCGCCACACTAGCACCTGCGCTTGAACATCGCCGGATTGATCACGGTCGCGAATAAACAGCGCGATTTACCTATCGCAACGTCTCTGCTCTTTCGCTCTAACTTTGGCAGCCAAAATTTCCCTTCGACTTTCCACGCACGACTCAGTCGCCGCGCGTCTGCACGGCACGGGCAGGCCCTCGCGTCTCTGCCGTGTCGTCCGCTCATCACGTGTCCCCAAGGAGAATTAACCGATGTTACGCAATAAACGCTTCCCCTCGTTCGTTCTCGCCGCCGCTCTCGCACTGAGTCTGACTATTCTGACTCTCGCGCGCTGGCAGCACGAGCGTTCCGCGCAAGCGACGGTCGCACAGACCGCCGCGCAGTCCTCCTCCTCGCAACTTCGCCTTGCAGCCGCGCAGTCGGCCCCCCGCGTCGTTGCAGCTACGACAACAACAGTAGCCACAGATGGCGCGCAGGCAGACAAACACGCCGCAACGCACACATCAACGGCGCGCGCATCCGTCGCCCGCGCCGAGCACACAGCAGTCCGTCAGGACGGCGATAAGGCTGAAGAGGCGTCCGAACTCGCGCGCGAGGAGCGTCGCGAAGGTGAAGACAATGACGAGCAGCCGATCATGGTCAACCGCAACGGTAGGCAGTTGCAGGTCAATGCGGATCACGATCTCTTGAGGTTCGATCAGCCCGGCGAAGCCATGAGCGACTACGTGAAGAAGCGTCTGCCGACGGGCGCAACGGAGCTGCCCGTCGATCGATACTTCGACGCGCTGGAGAAGGTGAAGCAGATGAAGCAGTACTCGACTGCTTCGCAGCGACTCGCGCCCTCCGAGGCGGAACTTGCCGCCGCCGCGTCGAAGAATAGAACCGACGACGTTAAACCAGAGATGGCCGGTGGCAACGCCGCAGGCGTGCTCGGCACGTGGACGAACCTCGGGCCCGGCAACGTCGGCGGGCGCACGCGCTCGCTCGTCATCGACCCGACGGACGCGAACATCATGTACGCGGGCGCAGTTGACGGCGGCATCTGGAAGACGACGAACGGCGGCACATCTTGGTCGCCGCTCGATGACTTTCTGCCGAACATCGCCGTCACCACGATGGTGATGGACCCGTCCAATCACAACACGATCTACGCCGGTACGGGCGAAGGTTATTTCAACTCCGATGCCGTTCGCGGCGCGGGCATCTTCCGCACGACCGACGCGGGCGCACACTGGACGCGCCTGCCCTCGACCAACAACTCGAACTTCTTCTTCGTGCAGAAGGTGGCCGTCAGTCCGACCAACGGCCAGCACCTCTACGCGGCGACGCAGACAGGCGTGCAGCGAAGCCTCAACGGTGGCGCGTCGTGGACGCAGGTGCTCGCCTCCAACGCTGCCAACGGCGCGAACGGCGCGATGGACTTAGCGATGCGCACCGATCAGGCGACCGACTACATCTTCGCGACGGTCGGCACTTTCGCGCAGTCGCACATCTGGCGCAACACGGACGCGGGCGGTTCCGGCACGTGGACGGACGTTTACACGGAAGCGACCATGGAGCGCACGTCGCTCGCCATCGCGCCGTCGAACCAGAGCGTCATCTACGCGATGGCTGCCAGTACGACCGGCACGCTGGTCAACGGGCGCAACTATCAGGACGGACTGCTGGCCGTCTTCCGCTCGACCTCAAACGGCGACGCCGGCACATGGACGACGCAGGTGCGCAATAACAGTGCCAACAAGCAGGACACACTGCTGCTCTCAAACCCGGTCAACGGCGTGCTGACAGAGTGCGGCTTCGGCACGAGTCAGATGATCAATCAGGGCTGGTATCACAACCAGCTTGCCGTCGATCCGACCGACTCGAACAAGGTCTGGGCTGCGGGCACGGACGTGTGGCGCTCCGACAACGGCGGCACGAACTGGGGCGTCGCCTCTTACTGGTGGTTCCAGGGCAACGGCACGCCGCCCGCCAACGGCGATCCGCAGCTCGTCCACGCAGACAATCACATCATCGTCTTCGCGCCCGGCTACAACGGCACGACCAACCAGAAGATGCTCGTCGGCGACGACGGTGGCATCTACAAGACTGACAACGCACACGACGGCAACGTCGGCTACGCCACCGGCACGACGCCCTCAGGTGGCACAGTGACATCCACCAGTCCCATCTGCGCCAACAATCCCGACCCCGTCACGGGCTACACTTTCCCGAACCCCGTCATCTGGGGCCCGCTCAACAACAATTATCAAGTGTCGCAGTTCAATCAGGGACTGCCCTATCCCGACGGCGCGTCCTACTTCGGCGGCACACAGGACAACGGCACGAATCGCGGCACGGACGCGGGTGGCCCTAACGGCTGGTCGCGCATCCTCGGCGGCGACGGCGGCTACGTTGGCGTCAACCCGACGAACACGCAAATTCTCTACGCGGAGAACACAGGCTTATCCTTCAAGCGGTCTAACGACGGCGGCGGCAGTTTCGTCGCCAAGACTTCCGGCATCTCCGGCGACGTGTTCCCCTTCTACACTTTCTTCAGGATGGACCCGTCTGTGCCGACACGCCTCTGGCTCGGCGGTCGCTTCATGTGGCGCACCGACAACAACGGTGACACGTGGGTGAGGACGAGCAACGCGCAGCAGACCGGCGGCTCGATCACCGCGATGGCTATTGCGCCGACGAACTCGGATGCCGTTATCGACGGCGCGGCATCCGGCCAGCTCCGCCGCACGACGACGGGCACGACCCTCACCTCGACGAGCGTCTTGAATACGGTGTGGCTGCAATCCTTCACGCCGCGCGGCAACGGCAACGGCACGATCTCGTGGCTCGAATACGATCCGCAGAGCGCGTCGAACGTCTGGTGCACCATCTCGAACTTCAACGGCGTGGCTAACGCCAACGGCACGAGCGCGGGCCATGTCTTCAAGAGCGCGGATGGCGGCGGGACGTGGACACTGGCAGACGGCACGCAGACAGCCAGCAACCCGAACGCGATCCCGGACATCCCGACGCACAGCGTCACGGTTGATCCGACGAACTCGCAACGCATCTACGTCGGCACAGACCTCGGCGTCTTCGTCACGCTCGACGGCGGCGCAAACTGGTACAAGGAAGTCACCGGATTCTCCAACGTGCAGACGCAGTCGCTCTCGACGCTCACCAACGGCGGCGTCACAAGCCTCTACGCCTTCACCTACGGACGCGGCGCGTACAAGGTCGCGATCTCGAAGTCGTGCTCGACGGTTGCGCCGAACACGACGCAGAACTTCCCCGCCGAGGGCGGCACGGGCACGCTCACTGTGACGAGCACCTGCGACTGGACGGCAACTAATGACAGCGGCTTCATCGCCGTCAACAGCGCGCCGACCGGCACGGGCAACGGCTCGGTCACTTACACGGTGGCCCCGAATGCCAGCGCCGCATCACGCTCCGGCACGATTGTCGTCGCGGGTACGGTCGTCAACATCACGCAAGATTCCGCATCTGCGAACAGCATCGTTGGTCAGATCACGAACGGCGCATCCAACGCGGGAGTCAACGGCGCGACCGTCACGCTCTCCGGTGCGTCGAACGCGGTGACGACAACCAATGCGGCTGGCGGCTACTCGTTCACGGGTCTCACGCCCGGCGCGGGTTACACCGTCACGGCTTCGGGTAATGGCCTGACCTACACGCCCGCGAGCAAATCGGTCGCGAGCCTCTCCGGTATCGCCGTCGAGAACTTCGTCGGCGCGAGCGGCGCGGTCTCCGTCCCTATGCCGCAAGGCTCGCTCGTCATCTCGGAGTTCAGACTGCGGGGGCCCTCAGGCGCGAACGACGAGTTCGTTGAAATCTTCAACTTCGCCGGCTCGGCTGTGACCGTTGCGACTACCGACAACTCGCTCGGCTGGGCTGTCGCCGCGTCAGACGGCGCGCCGCGCTTCATCATCCCGAAGGGCCTGACGATTCCCGCGCGCGGCCACTTCCTCGCCGCCAACAACGGCGCGAGCGGCTACTCGCTCTCGAACTACGGAGGCACGGGAGCAGCCGCGCCCGACATCACCTACAACATGGACATCCCCGACGATTCAGGGCTGACACTCTATTCAACTTCCGACCCAACCAACTTCACCGAAGCCTACCGGCTCGACTCGGTCGGCTTCGCCGGTGACGCCAGCGTGGCGGCGCGCGAGGGCGTCGGTCTCGCACCGCTCGGCGCGGCGACGCCCCCGGAGTACTCCTACGTCCGCAGGCTCAATAACGGCTCCCCGCGCGACACGAGCGACAATACGCAGGACTTCGTGCTCGTCTCGACAACGGGCGGCGTGATCAACGGCGTGCAGTCGCAACTCGGTGGCCCCGGGCCGGAAAACCTCGCGAGCGTCGTCCAGCGCAACGCCACCATCAAGGCGTCATACGTTGATGCGGCTTGCGGGGCATCAAACGATCCGTCGACCGCCTGCGCGCGCGTCCGCGTGTTCACGCCCGACTCCACCGAGCCGAGCAACAGCACGGCCGGTACGCTCAAGATCAGGCGACGATTCACCAACAACACGGGCGGCACTGTCTCGCGACTGCGCTTCCGCATCGTGGACATCACGACGCTCAATAGCCCCGGCTACTCCGCCGGTGGAGGACAAGCCGACCTGCGCGTGCTCTCTTCCGCAGGCGGCACGGTGACGAACACGCTCACTCTGCCCGTGACGTTGACAGGCACAACGCGCGAGTCGCCGCCGGCATACACCCTCGGCGGCGGGCTGAACACGAGCCTCTCGGTGGCCCTCGGCGGTGGCCTCTCGCCCGGCAACTCCATCGATATCGAGTTCAACCTCGGCGTCATGCAGCCCGGGTCGTTCCGCTTCTTCATCAACATCGAGTCTGACACGTCGAACCCTGCCGCGCCCGTCAACACGCTGTCGAAAAGCAACAACGCGACGATCAACGCGTCGGCCATCCCTACGGTGACAGTGCTGCCGATCAATAAGTCAGCCGCACCCCACCCGAAGAAGCAGTAAACGCTTTCAGCCGCGAGGCTGAGAGGGCCGACTAAACTGAAGCGGCGGATCGGTTATAATCCGATCCGCCGCTTTTTCATCTTCTCCGCGCAGAGACGAACGCGACAGACAGACATGAATTTCATGGCCGCAACGAATCGCCAACGCCTCGCGGCAGTCCTACTGCTCTGCCTTGCTCATCCGCTCCTCGCCCGTCAGGATCAGCCGCCGCGCGAGGAGGGCCAGTTTCGCCAGCCGGAACTCGTCGAGTTGACGAAGCTCGACAAGACGATCAAGCTCGACATACGTTATGCGACCGCGAACAACTTCCTCGGTCGTCCCGTCTATATTTCAAAGCGCGCCTTCCTGCAAGAGCCTGCGGCGCGCTCGCTCGCACGCGCCAGTAAAAAATTGCGCGCCGCAGGCTACGGGCTCGTCGTCTTCGACGGCTATCGACCGTGGTCTGTGACGAAGATTTTCTGGGATGCGACGCCCGCCGATAAAAAAGAGTTCGTCGCCGATCCGGCCAAGGGCTCGCGCCACAATCGCGGCTGCGCCGTCGATCTCTCGCTCTACGATCTCAAGACCGGCCAGCAGGTGGAGATGACGGGCAGCTACGATGAGATGAGCGAACGTTCGCACGTCGATTACAAGGGCGGCACTGCGGAGCAGCGTCGTCTGCGCGATCTGCTGCGACGCGAGATGGAGTCCGAAGGCTTTCAGGTTTACGCGCCGGAGTGGTGGCACTTCGACTACAAAGATTGGAAGCAGTATCCGATCTTAGACGTGTGCGAAATTCACGGCGCGGTGTTGTGCAGACGAAGGTAAGCGCACACTTGATGAAGGCAGGCGCAACGTCGATGCTTCAATGCTGCGGCGCGAGCGGTATCTCGACGGCAAACGTGCCGCGTCGCGCATCATCGCCCGGCTCTGAGAAGCGCAGGTCGAAGAGTTGCGCGCGAGGGATCAACGTGGGAGACGCAACGGAGTTTTTTGTCGTCGCATCGTTGCGTAAATCGACGATACGCGCGAGTGGGAAGCGCGCGAAGTCGAGGAAGATGCGTGCGCGTTCATCTTCGCGCGCGAGTTGTTCGATCCTCTGCGCATCTGCGCCTTGTAGTTTCTCAAACCTCTTCAGGCCCATCGCCGCTTGCGTCGCATGATCAACAAGGCGTGCATCACCCGTCAGGCTCAACTGTAAAACGTAGTCGGCCCGATCCGTCTCACCGACGACGCGCCAGCGCGCGGGGTTGGCGAGCGAAGGCATGACCACAACTCGTCGAGTTGTCTCGTTGTTGCGCGCGGCGAGATCGGACGTGATCGCCTGTGCATCTCTGAGAGCGAGCGAGTGTGCGATAGCAAGCATGCACCAGTAAGCGGGCACGAAGGCGAGCGCAAGCGCGGGGACGAGCCTGCCGAAGCGCGCGGCGAATCTCAGGCGATGCGCGACGAAGAAGAAAATAGTTCCTGCAAGCCAGAGTGCGCGCGCGGGCGTCGGCACATCGGCACGAACAAAGACGATGACGAAGGTGAGAATGAGCGCGAGGGCCGACCATAGTACGTTGCGCCAGCGTGTCGTCGCCGTTGCGAGAAACGCCGCGCCGCCGACGACGAGCCACAGCCACGGATCGACGATGAAGGCGAGATCGCCGTAGTACCACTTCCCGCTCCACGGCAAAAACGGGCGCACGCCGTAGTTGTTCGTCCAGTCGAGTATAGGATGTGTTGCGCTCGCGACGAGCGAAGCGAGCATGAGCCCGCGCAGGCGTATGCGCGGTTGCGTGTTGCGCCAGCGCGCGATCAACTTTTCGGCCGTATAGAAGACGAGCGGGATGATGACGGCGAGCGCGACGACGCCGACGATTGAATGCGTGATGCCGCGATGATTTTCGAGATAGAACCAGCGGCCCTTGATGGTGGCGAGAATATCCGCGTCCGGTGCGTTCGCCGCAATGATACAAACAGTCGTCGCATATGGCGACGCGCGCTCCGGCCCCGCCTTAGCCACGACGAGCCCGACGAGCGTGTGCGCCAGATTATCCATGAAGGAATAGATCAGAGGCTAGAGGTTAGACAAATCAGCTCTTCACTGATCTCTAACCTCTGCTTTTACGATGCAAGGTCTCTGGGCGGTTCGGGCGGGAGTTTGGAGTGTCGATCCGGATCGAGTTGTTGGAGTTTCGTATCGGCTTCGCGCGCGGCTGACGATGACGGGATGGGCTTGCCGTCTTTGCCCTTCGCCTCGCGCGCGGCTTTAACGATCTGGAAGAGAATGTCCGCCGCCTCGTTCTTCTTGCCCTGCTTCTCAAGAACGCTAGCCAGTCGGAAGTTGGCGGTGTCAACCGGAATGACGACGTTGTCGTGCGCGGAGGCGAGGTCTTTGTAGAGCGCGGCTGCCGCGTCGTACTGGCCGTCGTTCTCCTCAGCCTGTGCGAGCGCGAACTTGGCCCACGCGGAGACTTCACGATCACTGTTCTTCGCGAGCGCATCGAGTTCGCTCAGGCCCTTCGGACGATCAACCGCGAGCAGGTTCGCGGCTTTGAAATAGTTCGCCTGCGAACGATAAGGATCGCCGTACTTGTCCGCGACCTTCTGAAACTCATCTGCCGCGCGTTGCGCACGCTCTCGCTCGGACGAGAAGGTTTGCGCGCCGGGCTTCGTCGGCGAGTCCGGCGACTGCGCGCCTGCGACGGGTGAATCGGCGATCTCGATAGCGCGTGCGAGGGCCTGCCGCGCTTCGTTCGCTTTGCTCTCGCGCCAACTCATGAACGCATAGACGAGCACGGCGGCGAGAATGAGCCCGCCGAGACCGTAGAGGATGGCCTTGCCGCGTCCTTCGAGCCGGTCGCCGAGTTGTTCAAACAAGCCGAGGGTCTTCTCGCGCAAGGGATCGCGCCTGACTTCGCGCGCGTGTTTTTTGCCGTGTCGTGCCACCTTATTTTCTCTCGCAACATCGCACAGGTGTGCGCGTTCTATTTATGTGATGTGATCCCAAGCGGGTCACTCTAACGACCGCCGAGAGGCATTGTCAAGCAAACGTGCAGATCGTGAGATGCAGGCGTGAGTCGGTCGAAAAGATAGCGATTGATCGTTTACCAATCGAGTGTTAGCCTCGCGCCGAAAGCGAATCGCAAGCTAACGTGATCGTTCGCGGGTCTGGAAAAAACTTTATGGAACAGTCGGCGCGGGCGCGGTGTCTAAGTTGTCGTCTCTACGAAGAGCGACGCGCGCGTGCGTTGTCGCCGAGAGCCGCCGGAGGACGTTCGTGAGCTTCGGGGAACCAATCGCCTTGCGGGCGGATGTGGAGATGGAGGCCGCCGCCGCGTCGCCGCGCGAGGGCGCGAGGGCCTCTGCCGAGACACAGTTCCTTGAACTCTTGCGAGCGGGCGATGCGGCCACCTTCAATCGCTTCGTCGAAGATCGCACGGCGGGCGTTTACGCGCTGCTCTATCGGCTGACGGAAGACGCGGAAGAGGCGCGCGATCTAACGCAGGAGACTTTCCTGCAAGCCTTTCGCTCCATCGCGCATTTTCGCGGCGACGCAGACCTGCGCACGTGGCTCTATCGCATCGCCGTCAATCAGGCGCGCAACCGTTGGCGTTGGTGGCGACGAAGAAGACGCGGCTCGACCGTCTCGCTCGACGAACCCGCCGCGCGCGACTCGGAACAGACGCTCGCCGCGCGATTGAGAGACGACGCTGCGCGCGACCCCGAACGCGAGACACTCGCGCACGAACGCGAAGGATTGATCGTCGCCGCGCTTGCCACGCTGGCGCGGCCCTATCGCGAGGCAGTCGTGCTCAGAGACATCGAGGGCCTGAGCTATGAAGAAGTCGCGGCGGCTCTTGAGATCAGCATCGGCACTGTCAAGTCCAGACTCTCGCGCGGACGCACGGAGCTGCGGCGCAGGCTCGAAGGGATTATTTGATGAAGCAATCAGCACTCAGCCGCCGACGATTAGCTAAACCGGTTGACGCCGATCTAACGAGTTGAAGATCGAAAGGGAGTTTCGATTCTGCTGAATGCTGTGTGCTGAATGCTACTTGCTCTTTGATAGCGGATGGTTGACCGGCCCCGGCTTGAACCGAACAACCCTGAAAGTGCCAGTGGGTCGGGTGGGACGGCGCGCATGTCGTCGCATCAATGTGTGGATCGAACAGAGAGTCTCGACGCGGTTTTGAAAACGAGCCAGCAACACTTGTTTTTATTCGCCGCTCGCGATCCGGTTCGATCAACATCATCGTCGCTAGCGTGCGCGCACGCCTCTCCGAGGGACGGGGCAGCCGGGGCCGATCAGCCATCCGCTAGAAAGCAGAGGCTAGAGGTTAGAGGTCAGTCGAATTGTTTTCACTAACCTCTGATCTCTAACCTCTGAACTTATGAAATTATGAATTGCGAGGAGACACAGAAAAGTTTTACGCCGTATCTCGACGACGCGCTCGTCGCGGAGGCGTGCGAGTCTGTGGAGTCGCATCTTGAGTCGTGCCCCTTCTGCCGGCAACGACTCGCGGAGATGCGCGCCATGTTGCGCGGGCTGGCGAACCTGAGTCGCCCCGCCGCGCCCGCCGATCTCGCGCTTGCGATCACGGATGCAATTTTGATCGAGCGCGCTGCGCGTGTGCAGCAGCCGTGGATTCCCGTATGGCTAAGGGCCCTTCGCTGGATCGAGCCGCGCGTGATGCCATACACGGTCGGCGCGCTCACTTCGACGCTGCTCTTCTTCATGCTCATCAACGCGCTGCGTCCGCATATGCGCCTGCTGCACGATCTGGCCCTGGCGGTGCGCGAAGAGCCTGCGGCGAGCGCCGTGCCCGCGCCTTACAGCAGCGAGTCGCCGAGTCTGAACCCTTCGGGCGATCTGCTGCGCGTGATGACCGACTCGTCGCGCGGCGATGATGACATCACGATCATCGCGAACGTCTTCAGCAACGGCAGCGCGTCGCTCGAAGAGGTGATGCAATCGCCGCGCGACCACCACACGCTCGCGCGGATCGAAGATGCGCTGCGCCGCACGCCCGCCTTCGTCCCCGCCTCGCTCGACCGCCGCCCGCAAACGATGCGCGTCGTCCTCTCGCTCTCGAAGGTCAACGTGAGCGAGCACAGCTATTGAAAGAGACACGCGAGCCGCACGATAACTGACGCGTGCGATGACTGACGCGCATGACGACTGAACTGCGCTCACGCGTCGCTCTGATTCGGAAATGAGCGACAAACAGAGAAGGCATTTCGAGCGTCTAACGAGAGTTGAGAGCTACGGCGAGGCTCACGCTGCGGATTTTCCTGAAACGAGCAAGGGCGGACAGGCTCTCGCGCGTCTCAGAGAGTTGATCGCGCACGACACTCTGCGCGCGACGACACAGCGCGCGCGGCAGCAGGCGACGGGCAGCCGCTCCGACGGGCGCAAAGACCTGCGCGCACAACTCGTCGCCATCGCCAAAACAGCCGAGACCATCGGACTCGACCACCGGAAGTGAAAGACGCATTCGCGCGACCGCGCACGAATGTCAACGACCAGACGTTGCTGAGCATCGCGCGCAGTTTCGCGGCAGATGCTGCCCCGTTCAGTGCGCGCTTCATCGAGTATGACTTGCCCGCGAACTTCCTCACGCGGCTCAGTGCCAGCATTGAGAATTTCCAGCAAGCCTATCGCTAAAAAAAAGAGGCTCAGACTTTTTCGTCACGAAAAAGTCTGAGCCTCTCTCCTTAATAAGCCTTCGGGCTCAAACCTTGTTCTCAATGCCCTGTCAGTTCATCCGCGAGCTTTCCCGCGTCGTACATCTTTCTCAACGCCTCGATGATCGCAGCCGAGTGGACGGCGACGGCGCGCGAGCCTTCGGCGTCGTCAACGTACCAGTAGCGATTGGGCAGCTTCTGAATGTTGCTGTCGAAATTCAAGCCTACGATCTCCGCGTCGCGGTTGATGACGGGGCTGCCGGAATTGCCGCCGATGGTGTCTGCGGTATAGACGAAGTTGAACGGCGTCGAGAGATCGATCTTCTGCTTCCCTTCCTTCCAACGTTCGGGCAGGTTGAAGGGCGGCCGCTCGTCGAAGCCGCGCGCGCGTTCATAGAGACCGTAGAAGGTCGTCTTGTAAGGCACGAGCGTCGTGTCTTCTTCATAGCCGACGACGCGCCCGTAAGAGATGCGCGGCGTAAACGTCGCATCCGGGTAAACCGACTTTCCATAGACGGCGAAGCGCGCCTCTGCGATCCTCTGGCCCGCGCTCGCCTCGACGCTCAAGATGTGCTGCTCGTTCCACGCGCGCAACTCTCGATAGATCGGCTCGACGCGACGCGCCAGCGCGACCAGAGGATCATTAGATTTCGCGATTGCGTCCGTCCCGCCTTCGATCAAAGATTTACGAAACGCAACGTCCGAGAGCTTCGTGCCCATGACTACTCTGTGGGCCACCTCTGATGGCGTCCCACCTTCGAGCGCGGCACGGACGAACGGATCATTTGCGCCCAGAGTCTTCTGCGCCTCTTCAAACCACGCGGCGAGGATCGCCTCTTCCATCTCCGTGTAGATAGGCGCGGGTGAGAGCAGCGTCAGCTTCAAAGATTCGAGACGGCTCTCGCGAAACTCGTCCAAGCGTTGACCGTTCGGCTTCGCCGTCTCCGCAGCATAGCGCACGAGCTGCGACGCAATCGTGCCGAGTCGCGAAGGCGTGAGCACAGTGAACGCGATGCGCTTCGACATCGCAGGCAGATCACGATAAGCCGCCGCGATCTCGTCCCAAGCAGGCGCGTACTTTTGTCGCAGCTCCGGTCGTCGCGCGATCTCCGCGAGCAACTGTCGCTCATCATCCTCTTTGCGCGCGAACATTCGCGCGTTATTCAGGCCCTCCTCCTGCCCCGTGAGCCGCTTGATGGAATTTTCCAGCCCGCGTCGCGACGTTTGCGCACGACGCGCTTGCTCCTCGCTCTGCTTCGCGTAACGCGCGAGCGCATCGCGTCTGGAAGTCCAGACCTGCATCTGCAACGGATTTCCTACGTCGCGCTGATATTTCAACTGTGCGACGGTCAACATACGGTTTGTCGATCCGGGATTCCCCGGCGCGAGGACGAACTCGCCGTCAACAGGGCCAGACTTCGACCACTTGAAATAATGCTCGGTGTGGATCGGCTTGTCGTTCTCGTAAACACGGAAGAAAGCGAAGTCGAGGTTGTAGCGCGGGTAAGTGAAGTTGTCATAGTCGCCGCCAAAGAAAGCGATCTGCTCTTCGGGGGCCATCACGAGGCGTATGTCAGTATATTTTTTGTAGCGATAGAGCCAATACTCGCCGCCGCTATAGAGTGTGACGACATCGCTGCGCAAGCCCGTCTTCTCGTTCGACTCGCGCTCGATTGCCGCCGCCTCGCTCTTGCGCTGCTCGTTCGCCTGCGCGTCGGTCGAACCCATCTTGATCGCAGACTGCACGCGCCGCGTCACATCCTCGTAAGAGACGAGCACGTTGATCTCTAGGTCTGGACACTTCAACTCTTCCGTCTGCGTGCGCGCGTAGAACCCCTGCTTCGTGTAGTCGTGCTCCTTCGTCGAGACTTTCGAGAGCTGGCCCGAAGCGACGTGCTGGTTCGTCATCAACAGTCCATCGGGCGAGACGAACGAGCCGGACCCGCCGTCATTCAGACGCACCGACGCGAGCCGCACGTGTTCGAGCCACGCCACCGTCGGCTCGAAGTTGTAACGCTCCCTCCACTCTTTGAGCGGCGGGTTGTCAAACGTCCACATCCCTTCGTCGGCACGCGCGCAAGGCACGACTTGAAGAAGGAAGACGAGCGCGAGCAGGCAGCAGGTGATCTTTCTCATCATCTCTAGCTCCGCTTGGAAGAACGTTGTTGAGGGGACTGCTTTTTTGAGACCTTCATTAGTAAACGCAGCGCCTCGTTAACCGACTCATCGTCAGGGAACACCTTCGCGACTTCCGGCGCGAGCAGCACAAGGTTCGTGCCCTCGCGATACCGGCGCAGGTGCTTGCCACGGACGCCGCCTTTCAGAATCGACGAGTCGTATTCAGGTCGGAGATCAGCGTTGAGCGCATCAGATTTCTTCTTCATACAGTTTTCTCTCGCCGCGCGTAGTCTCCCGCGCGCTGATTATCCGGGTCGTATCGCCACGATCAGAGTGGGCAACAATAAGCAACGTACCCTGCCCGGAAACGCCAATCGTGATGAAGCGTTGTTCTTCAAGCGAATGATCCGGATCATCGAAGGTACGTGCTAGCGGATCGCCGAAGATGGTTGCCGCTTCCTTGAAAGAAATGCGATGCTCCTTCAAGTTTCTGGCAGCTTTCTTCGCGTCCCAATCAAAATCCATTGATAGATTATAGCCTTGACAGGTACACGATCATAATCATTCGGCTAAACGCTCCTCGGCTGCATCATCAGCCTGAAAGCGATTCTGAAAATCCTTCGAGCTGCGACGCAGCGCAACCCAGTCGTCGAACATTTCGGGCGTCTGCAACCAGACGGTGAACCACTGCGCGATCTCTTCCTTCTCGGCGCGCTTGCGCTCCGCGACAGACTTGTTCGCCGCGATCATCTGCGCGCGCTGCTTGCCTCTGAGGGCCGTCTCGCGCACGCGCCGCAATCCTTCTCCATCTTTCTTGCGCGCGAGTTGCTTGCGTAAATTTTCCAGACGCCGGATCGAATTCGCCGCCTGATCGAAGTCCGAGAAGCGCAGCACATTTCGCAGCATCGGCTCGTATGGATCGACCGTGCGCCAGCGCGCGTCCGCCTCCAACACTTCGGCGTGGCGCAGCTCCGCGCCCTCGTCTGCGAGCAGTCGCGCGATTGCGGCGGGACTCTCAATCGCGCCGCCGTCGAATCGCTCGCGCACCGCCGACATGATCTCTTCCAACTCGCGCGCGCCTACGGTCTCGCAGTCGAGGTGCTCCCACACTTCGATCATCAACTCGCGCTTCGTGCGCGCCTTCCACGCTCGTCTTGCCATCGCGCCATCGAGGTTACGACGCGGCGCGCGGGGCGGCAAGTCCGCGCAACCGCGCGTCGCATGAGTAAGAAACAAACACCTCCGGCGTGTGACACGCAGGGCACTCGCAAGTTAAAATTCACTATCTTCGGCAAGCGTCTCGAAGGCTCACTACCAATGGCGAACATGGAAGCCGCACTCGCCGCGCTGCGCGAGCACTTCGGCTTCGACGAGTTCCGCGCGGGCCAGCGCGAGGTCGTCGAAGCCGTCCTCGACGGGCACGACACGGTCGTCGTCATGCCGACAGGCGGCGGCAAATCTCTCTGTTATCAACTGCCCGCGCTGATGAAAGACGGCGCGGCCCTCGTCGTCTCTCCGCTCATCGCGTTGATGAAAGATCAGGTTGACGCGCTACAGGCGCGCGGGCTTGCGGCCACCTTCGTCAACAGCTCCATCGACTTCGAGGAACAGAAGTCGCGCATTGCGCGCGTGCGTCGCGGAGAGTTCAAACTGATCTACGTCGCGCCCGAACGATTCCGAAGCCTTCACTTCGTCGAGGCTTTGCAGAGCGCGAACATCTCGCTCTTCGCCGTCGATGAGGCGCATTGCGTTTCGACTTGGGGGCACGACTTCCGGCCCGACTTCCTGCGTCTGAAAGATGCGATCAAAGAGATCGGGCGACCGCAGGTCATCGCGCTCACCGCGACCGCCACGCCTTACGTGCGCGCAGACATCATCGAGCAACTCGAACTCCAAAGCCCGCGTGCCTTCGTCTCCGGCTTCGACCGGCCCAACCTCGCTATCCACGTCGTCCACACGCAGAACGAGCGCGAGAAGATCGCGCGCATACGCGCACTCGCCGCCTCGCCCGGCGGCTCAGGGATCATCTATTCATCGACGCGCAAGTCCGTCGAGCAGGTCGCGCGCCGCTTGCAGGATGCTGGCTTGAGCGTCGTCGCCTATCACGCGGGGATGGAGGACTCTGAGCGCGTGCGCGCGCAGGACGAGTTCATGTCAGGCGCGCGACAGATGATCGTCGCGACGAACGCCTTCGGCATGGGCATCGATAAGCCGGATATACGTTTCGTCGTCCACTATCATCTACCCGGATCGATTGAAGCCTACTATCAAGAGATCGGTCGCGCGGGTCGCGACGGCCAGCCCGCAACCTGTGCCCTGCTCTTCAACTACGCGGACAAGCGCACGCAGGATTACTTCATCGAAGGCTCTTATCCGCCGCCCGAAGTGATCGCGAAAGTTTATGAAGCATTGGTCGGCACGAATCAAAAACGCATCGAGCTATCGACGCGCGAGATCGCCACGCGGGCCGGACTGCGCAACGAGATGGCTGTGCAGTCCGCGCTCATCATCCTTGAGAAGGCCGGTCACATCGAGCGCGGCGCGGGCAGCGAGAATCGCGCCGCGCTCCGCCTGCTCATGCCCGCGCCTCTCGCGCGCGAAGCAGTCAGTTCACGTCGCAGCGCGCGCGACAAGCAGGTGCTCTTCGCGCTCCTCAGTGGTCACGATCTCAACCAGCGCATCGACGCAGAGATCAACGTCGCGGAGTTTGCCGCGTCAATCGAACTCGATCTCACTTCTGCTCGCCGCTCGCTCTCGTCGCTCGCAGAGTCGGGCGTCGTGTCTTATCAGCCCGCGCGTCGCACGCGCGGCGTTCAACTGCTAGACGAGCGGCCCGCGCAGCGACTCAACGTGCGCCCGCACGAACTCGCGCGACGCGCCGCGCTCGAACAGCGCAAGCTGCGCGAGATGATCGCTTTCTGCTACACAGACGGCTGCTACCGCGCCTTCATCCTCGACTACTTCGGCGATCACACTCACGCCGCGACTTGCGGCAAGTGCGGCAACTGTCACGGCGACTCGAACGCACCGCGAGATAAACAATCGGCGCGTGCCATTCCGCTCGATGATCCCAATCGCGTTGATCGATTTGTACGTGAACAGACGCCTGTAGGTCGTGATCTAGACTACGAGTTAGACGAGCAGTCGCGTCACGCGCGCGCTTATCGCAACGCAGAAGCCGCAGCCTCCTTGTCGCTTTCGCCGGAAGAGGAAGTCGCCGCCGCGTTCTCGTCGCGTTCCGCGCGCAACGACGTTTCCGTCACGGAGGCGCGCGAGTTGAACGAAGAGGAGCGACTGTGCGTGCGCAAGATTCTCGCGTGCGCGGCGCGCATGGAGGGCCGCTTTGGCAAGGGCATCCTCGCCGCGACACTTCGCGGCTCGCGCTCCGCGAAGATCACGCAGACGGGCCTCGACCGCCTCACGACCTACGGCATCCTCGCCGACATGACGCAGGACGAGATCATGCTCTACATCGATGCGCTCGTCTCTGCGGGAGCATTGCACGTTACGGGCAGCGCATACCCCATGGTGCAAGCGACCACCCTCGGCAACGACGTGATGCGCGAACGCACAGACATTAAGCTCGCGCTCCCGACGCATGCGCCGAATGCGACCGCACGAGTCGCATCTTCGCCTGCGTCGTACTCTTCAAGTTCGCGCTCGACTTCCGCAGCGCACGCGCCGCGCGTCAGCACGGTCGAGGAGACTTACGCCTTCTACAACTCCGGCATGACCATCGAAGAGATCGGCGAGCAGCGCGGGCTTGCCGTGATGACGGTCGAGAAGCATCTCGCCGAGTGCATCGCATGCGGGCGGCCCTTCGATCTCTCGCGTCACGTTTCGGAAGCGGATCGCGCGCTTATCCTGCGCGCTGCCGAGCAATTCGGCGCAGAGAGACTTAAGCCCCTGCGCGATGCGCTCCCGCGCCACGTCACCTATCGCATGATCCGCTTCGTCGTCGCCGACTTGCAGCGCGCCGCACAAGATGAGAATTTCATTAACAAGGAAGCATGAAAGAAAAGACGAACCAATAATGCCCAGACCAAATTTCCACGCACAGCCGACGCAGCCCGAACAACAGCCGGAGCTGCCGCCGACCACGCCGCACGATCCGGTCGCGCCTGATCCAACGCAGCCGGAGCCTCTGCCTCTGCCGCCCGATTCGCCCACGCCGCGCTCGCCAATTACAGAGCCCGATCCGGTTCAGCCTGTCGGCGATCCCATTCCGCAAGAGTCGCCGCGCCTTCTCTGATGCAAGCAGCATCAATCGATCTGAAAGAGATCGCGCGTGTGCTTCGAGAGAAGCCGTTTCGCTCGCACGCGCTCTTTCGCGGCGGGCACGCGCAGACGCTTGCCGGTTACGCCCACGCGCGGCGGGACATCTTGCGCGAGTCGCGACGCGATGAGCCGCGTCTGTTCGATGTCGAGCCGGAAGTGCGCGTGATGGCCCGCTGTCGCTGGCAGTCGAATCGTCGCCAGTCGCCGACGCTTGTGCTCGTGCATGGCTTGGAGGGATCGAGTGAGTCGCGCTACCTGCTCGGCACGGCGGACAAGGCTTATCGCGCGGGCTTCAACACGTTGCGCACGAACATACGCAGTTGCGGCGAGACACAGCATCTCACACCCACTCTCTATCACAGTGGGTTGACCGGAGACCTGCGCGCGATACTCAAAGAACTAACGACGCGAGATCATCTCAAAGAGATTTATCTCGTCGGCTTCTCGCTCGGCGGCAACCAGTGTCTCAAGCTCGCGGGCGAGTTGGGCGCGGACGCTCCGCCGGAGTTGCGAGGCGTCTCAGCCGTCTCGCCGTCGCTCGATCTCGCTGCGTGTGCTGCGGCCATCGAGCGGCGCGAAAACTATCTCTACAACCTGCGCTTCGTCGTCGCGCTCAAGCGGCGCATGAGGCGCGCGGCGAAACTCTATCCCGAACGCTACGACACGAATGCGCTCAGACAAGTTCGCACCCTACGCGACTTCGACACGCACTACACCGCGCCGCACGGGGGCTTTCGCGACGCAGATGATTACTACGCGCGCTCCTCCGCTTTGCAATTCGTCGAGCGCATCAGAGTGCCGACGCTCGTCATACACGCGCAGGACGATCCGTTCGTCCCCTACGAATCGTTTCGTCATCCATCGCTGCAAACGAATCCTTGCGTCGTGCTGCTCGCGCCTGAGCGCGGCGGGCACGTCGGCTTCGTCGCGGGCGCGGGGCGTGGCGGTGAAGATCGATTCTGGGCTGAGAACCGCGTCGTCGATTTCTGCCGCATGCTGCACGAGCGCGAGGCGACGAGGGAGCGTTCGACAAGATCGTAGGGGCAGGGCTTACTCATCCACGGTCGCAAAGGTGGTTTACGTTGACGCGCCGTGCGTGTCTCGTAATAATCAGTGGAGAGTTAAAGTCGAACAACGAAGGAGAGTATGAGAGCGTGAGCCGTTAATGGTTCGCGCATGTGATCGATGATCGTTGCGTTGAAAATTTTGGCGGTCTTCCTGCTCGTGCTGCTGAACGGGTTTTTCGTCGCCTCGGAGTTCTCGATGGTCGGCGTGCGCCGCATGAAGATCGCGACGCTTGCAGAGGCGGGCGACCGTGGCGCGCGTCGCGTGCTCGCGCTCAAGGACAACCTCGGCTCCTACATCTCCGCTACGCAGCTTGGCATCACGCTCGCCTCGCTCGGACTTGGCTGGCTCGGCGAGCCGACCGTCGCACACATCCTCGAATCGCCGCTCGCCGCCGTGCCCGAATGGTGGCGACACGCCATCGCCTTCGTCCTCGGCTTCACGATCATCACGGCATTCCACATCGTCTTCGGTGAGCAAGTCCCAAAGATGCTCGGCATCGAACGCACGGAGCGCGTCGTGATCTTCACGTCGCTGCCGATGCAGGTCTTCTCGAAAGTCTTTCGCATCCCCATACGCCTGCTCAACTGGGCCGGTACGCGCGTCATACGACTCTTCGGGATGCACTCGACCGCACAGCACGCCTCGACCTACACGGAGGACGAGATCAGGCAGCTCGTCGATCTCTCGCACCAGAGCGGGCACATAGAGGCCGATGAGAAACAGCTCATCAACCGCGTCTTCGATTTCGCCGAAGCCGAGGTGCGCGAGGCGATGGTTCCGCGCACGGCCGTCTCCGCGCTGCCCGCAACGGCCACGCTCGAAGAGGTGGAGCGTGCCTTCTGCGAGCAGGGCTACTCGCGCCTGCCGGTCTATCGCGAGCGTCTTGACGACGTGGTGGGCGTGCTATTCATGAAAGACATCATGCCGTGCCTGCGCACGCGCGCGCCCGAACCATTCGACATGGAGCGCATACTTCACGCGCCGCTCTTCGTGCCCGCCGCCGCGCGTCTCGGCTCTGTGCTCGCGCAGATGCAGCAGGCGCGCACGCACATCGCTTTCGTCGTCGATGAGCACGGCGGCATCGAGGGCATCGTCACGCTGGAAGATTTACTGGAAGAGATCGTCGGCGAGATCAACGACGAGTATGACGAGGAGGCCCGCGCGCAGATCGCCGAACAGCCCGACGGCACGTATCTCTTAGACGGGATGCTTGCCGTGCGCGATGTCAATCGACGCTTCATGCTGAAACTGCCGGAGGACGCGGGCTACACCACGCTCGCAGGCTTTGTGCTCGCGTGCGCGGGCCGCCTCATGAAGCCCGGCGAGACGGTCGAGCACGAGGGCGCGACCTTCGCCGTCGAACGCGTCGAGCGACATCGCATCCGCCGCTTGCGCTACACGCCTGCCCCTCCCGATGACGCAGATGAGAGCGACGCGGAGATGAACGTCGCCGCCGATTAGCACGCAAGCCGAAGACTCCCGAAGAACCTTCGATGAAACTCTCGCGCCGAACAGTCGTCTTCGCGCTCTTGCTCGCCTGCGCGTTCCTCTTCCGCCTCTGGTTCGGCACGTGCTCCGACTTCTGGACGGACGACGAAAGCCAAGTCTATCTCATCGGCCTCAAGTTCTACGCGACGCACGCGTATCCTTACTTCGGGCCCGACGTGACGCCGGCCATCCAGATACCCGGCGCGCTGCAAGGACTCGTCGTCGGTCTCCCCTTCTTCGTTTATCCTTCGCCCGAAGCTCCCTACGTTCTCTTAAATCTGCTCTCGTTCGCGAGTCTCTCTTTGCTCGCGTGGTACTTCGCGCGCAGGCTTCCCGACATCCCGAAGTGGATCATCTGGGCTTGGCTTTTGACCGCACCGTGGACGCTCAACTTCTCGACACACGTCGATAATCCGTCTTACATCTTGACGGGCGCGTGCCTCTTTTTCGTCGGCTGGCTTGAGACTTGCCCGCACACGCGACGCAAACTCGTCGGCGCGCGACTCGCGAACTTCATGCAGGGCTTCGGCCTTTTCTGGGTGATGCAGTTCCACCTCTCGTGGGTCGTGCTGGCGATCTTCTCGCTCTGGTCTGCCTATTTTCAATTTCGCGAGCAGGGTTGGCGGGCCGCTCGCTCGCTCATGTGGTTCGCGTGCGGCGCGGCTTTGCCCGGCGCGCTACTCATTCCCACTTTTCTCAAATTCGGCTTCGCGGGTGGGGCGGGCGATACGCCTGCGGTCGTCGTCTTCAACGTCGATAATCTGAAGCGACTCTTAAATCCGGTCGAGGGGATACTCGGAAGATTCCTCTCCTTCGCGAGCTACGAGCTGCCGCGCTTCATCGGTGGCAACACCGCCAAGCGGCTCTCTTTCGTGCGCGAACATTTGTGGCTTGCGCCCTTCGTCGCATTCCTCACCGTCGTCGGACTCGCTCAGCCCGCGCTGCTCATCGTCCTCTGGTTCAAGAAGTCGCATCCACAGCGCGACTGGCGCGCGATCAAACTGCTCACGCTCGCTACGCTCGCGCTGATCTACATACTCTTCCTCTTCACCTTCCGCCGGCCCGACTCGCACACCTACTACGTGACGTTCCCGCTCGTCATGCTCTACAGCCTTTATTGTTGGTCGCCGTATCTCCAACGACGCGGCTGGCAAATCTTCGCCGCCATCTTTTTGGCTTGCGGCATCATCTTTCAAATGGGGTTCGCGCTGCACAAGCGCGCGCACGACTCGATGTACACGAATCGGGCCCTCGTGCAACGGGCCATCGACGAGCGCGACTATCACATCTTGGGCGAACGACGCGAGGGCTCGCGCTACTGAGCCGACGGCCACTACAATGCTTTTTTACTTCTTCTCTTTTTCGATTCGCTTGAGCAGTCGAGTCGCGTGGTTGCGTGCGATGAGCGGGAGGCGTTCGTCCGTCGAGAGGTCTGACAGAAGCGGAGCGACGCGGGAGTTGTCGGAGAGATCATCGCGGTCGAGGAGGATTTCAAGTCGCTTGAGGATGCGGACGGTCTCCGATGGTTGATACTGCCGTGCGATCTCCATGTCGAAGACGAAGAGCTGCTGATCGGTGAGTCGTTGATATTCACGTTTGAGCGCGGCCACCTGATCGTTGTTCGTCCAGTCGAACTGTGCCGTGCGCTCGCGCGTGCCCTGCTTCATCGTCAAACGAATGACGCCGAGGTTGGCGAAGTGCTTGTCCGATTGATAGCTCTCCTGTGAGTCTAAAAACTTCAGGGCCTCCCACGCCGAGACGATGCGCGCGAAGGCGGAGGGCGAGATTTCCAACGGCTCTGTAAAGGGCTGCTCTTCGTTCTTGCGCTCGAAGGTGAGTGTGCCGCGCCCCGCCGCGTCGTGCTCGATGTGCACGTGCCGCACGTCGAAATCGGGCTGCGTGAACTCGTAGAAGTAGCGCGGCCCGTTCACGTTCTTCGCAGCGTCCGCGTTCTTCTTCGCCGATACGCTCGTATCGACGGCGACGGACGATTGCGACGCTGTTACATCTGCTGCACGCGCGTTCTTCTTCGCGGGGGCCGGCTCGTTCGTCGTCGTGTTAGCAACAGGCGAGGTTGTGGCCGTCGGCGTAGTTGTCGCAGTCGTCGGAGATTGTGTGGTGGTGTGCTTGCGCGTCGCTGTGGTCGCTCGCTTTTTTTGCGCCGAAGTAGGAATCGCCGCGCCCAGTGAGAGCGCGGCGATCAACGTCGAGTTGATGAAGATTTTTTTCCCGCTCATTCAAACCTGACCGAGACGAGTTTGGAGACGCCCACTTCCTGCATCGTCACGCCGTAGAGCGCGCGGGCCACTTCCATCGTGCGCTTGTTGTGTGTGATAACGAGGAACTGCGTCTCCGTTGCCATCTCGACGATCTTCGCCTTGAAGCGACCGATGTTCGCTTCATCCAAAGGCGCGTCAACTTCATCAAGCAGACAGAACGGCGACGGATGGTAGCGGAAGATCGCAAGGACGAGCGCGAGCGCGGCCATCGCTTTCTCGCCGCCGGACAAGAGCAGCACGCTCTGCAAACGCTTGCCCGGCGGCTGCGCGATCAGATCGATGCCCGACTCTAAAACGTCGTCGTCGTCGATCATGCTCATCTCGCCGCGACCGCCGCCGAACAGTTCGACGAAGAGTTGACCGAAGTTGCGATTGATCTCCTCGAAGGCATGGCGGAAGCGTTCGCGCGAACGTTTCTTGATCTCGCGCAGGGCCTCTTCGGTCGAGAAGATTCCGTCCTCGATGTCCTTGCGCTGCGTCGTCAAAAAGATTAGACGCTCCTCCGATTCGCCCAACTCTTCGAGGGCCATCAGATTCACCGCGCCAAAACTTTCGAGCCGCGCGCGCATCTCTTCGACGCGCGCGCGGCCCGCTTCCAGATCAAACTCCGCGTCGGGCTCGTAAGCCGCGACGATCTCTTCGAGCGTCTGCGACAACTCGGCGACGCACGACTCGCGCAAGTAGTTTAAATGAGCAGATGCCTCCGCACGATTGATCTCAAGTTGCGCGCGGGCCTCTCTCGCCTCTGCCGCGCGATGGTTCAACCCGCTCAACTCTTCCGCCAACTCGTCGGCGCGCGCACGCGCCGCCGCGAGTCGCCCGGTCGCGCTCTCGACCTCGGCTTCAAATTCCGCGGCCTCGCCCTCAACCGTGCCCGCGCTCTCCTCCATCTCGCCAAGCGCGCGCCGCAAACCTTCGAGCCGCGTGAGCATCTCCTCGATCTCGGCGGCGTGACGTTCGAGCCTCGCTTCCAAGTCGATTGACTCGGCTTCGATGCGACGCAGCTCCGCCGCCGTCGCACGTCGCCGCTCGGCCGCCGCCGCCGCCGCCGCGCGCTGGCCCCCCAGACGCTCGCTCTCGACCTCCGACCTTCGACGCGCATCCACGAGAACTTCCGCAGCCGCCGCAACGGCCTGCGTCGCCGCGAGTCGCGACGACTCGGCGGCTTCGAGTTCAGCAAGCTGGCGCGTGCGTCGCTCTTCAACCTCGCGTCGCTCGTCGGCGAGCCGCGCCGCATCTTCGGCAACGACGCGGATGTGTCGCGCCGCGCGATCAACTTCCTGCGAGAGCTGGCCCGCATTCGACTCGCGCGCCACTTGCTCGCGCTCCTCGCGACCGATCTGCTCGTTCAAGAGCAGCAACACTTCTTCTAGTTCGACGAGTTGCGCGCGCGCCGCGCTCACTGAATCCTCAGCCGAGACAACGTCGCCCGCGAGTTCGGCAGCGCGCGTCTCAAGCTCGCGCATCTCGCGCTTGAAGGCGAGCAAGCCCGTCGCCTCATCAACCTGCACTGCGCCAACCGCGCCGACGAGTTGGCCCCCCGACACCCACTCGCCGTCAACCGTCACGTAGAGTTCGCCTGTTTCGTAAGAACCAGCAGTCGCCTCTTCCAGATTCGTGACGATGCGCGCGCTCATCTCGCGCCGCAGCGTGCGCTGCAAAACGGTCGCAAGTTGCGACGGCACGCCGAGCACGTCCGCGAGTCGCACGTCGCGCGCGGAGAGATCATCGACGGTGACGCGCGCGTAGAGGCCCTGCGCGCTTTCATCATCAGCCGCGCCGTGCAGTCCGGCGACGAGGAACGTGGCGCGGCCCGCGCCCGACGAGGCGAGCCATGCGGCGGCGCGCGCGGCGTCGTCCGGCGTCGGCACGATGATGGTCTGCAAGTAACTCCCGAAGATACTTTCGACGGCCCGCTCCCACTGCGGCTCGACGCGCAATAGATCGGCGAGCGTGCCGACCGTGTGGAAGTCTTTCGACGGATCACGCTCCGCCTCGTCCAACAACTCGGCGGAGAAGATGCGCTGCACGGCTTGTGAATAGAGGGCCCGCTTCTCGTCGAGTTCCGAAAGCGTTTCGAGCCGGTTGCGCACGCGGGCCGCCTCTTCGCGCATACGCGCGTATTCGGCGAGCGTGGTTGAGACGAGGGCCCGCGCGGCGTTGACGCCCGCAGTAGCGGCCTCACGCTCGATGAGAAGTGTTTCGAGACGCGCGCGCGCGATAGCGATCTCGTTTTGCAGCGCAGAGGCTTTCGCCTCGAACTCCGCGTGCGCGGCGTTGGCGCGCTCGCCTTCGCGCGCCAAGCCTTCGGCTTGCGCGGCGAGACGTTCCAGAGTTGCTTCGAGCTGACGCCCGATCTCGCCCAGACGTTCGGAGACGGCCGTGTGCGTCAACAGTTCCGCGCGTGCCGATTCGATCTCCGCTTCAGCCGCGACGACTTCATTCAGCAGTCGCGCGTAGTCGCCTTCGGCAGAGCGCAAAGCCTCTGTGCTCCGCTCGCTCTCGTCGCGCAGTTGAGCCTCGCCCGCGCGCAAAGCCTCGCCCTCGGCATGGACTGAGGCTAACCGTTCATGCAGCGACTCAACTTGCGTTTCGATATCCGCGACTCGTTGTTCGAGCGATGAGGCCTGCTCTTCGCGGTAGGCCCGCTCGCGCTCGCGCCGGTCGCGTCGAAGAGCCGCGTCGGCGACCGATGCGCGGGCCGTCGCCAATTCTTCCTCGCGCTCGCGCGCGATTGATGTAGCGTTGCGCGTCTCCTCTTCACGCGTGCCGAGTTGTTCGGCGAGCGTGCGCTCTTCCTGCGCGGCTGTGTCGAGTTGCTCGCGCAAGGTTTCGAGCGAGAGCGTGAGCGAGCGTTCGTCCGCCGCATAGACGCGACGCAGCAACTCGCGCAACTCTTCGCGCAGTGCGCTGTAGCGACGCGCCTTCGCGGCTTGGCGACGCAGGCTGTTCACCTGACGGTCGATCTCGGAGACGATATCGGAGACGCGGCGCAGATTCAGTCGCGCGCCTTCGAGTCGCGCTTCCGCCGCGCGCTGGCGGACGCGAAACTTCGTGATGCCTGCGGCCTCCTCGATCAGCGTGCGCCGATCCATCGGCTTGGCTGAGAGTATCTGACCGATCCGGCCCTGCTCGATGATCGCGTAGTGCGCGCCGGAGAGGCCCGTGCCGGAGAAGAGGTCTTGAATGTCGCGCAGGCGACACTGCCGACCGTTCAAAAGATATTCGCTCTCGCCGTCGCGATAGAGCCGGCGCGCGACGGTGACTGTCTCGCCGGGCGCGAAGCCGAGCGCGAGTCGGCGCGGACGCCAATGACGTTTGGCATTGTGACGCGCCTTCGCCGTCTGCTCTTCGGCTTGCGTGGCCTGCGCGGGGATGAGATCGGTGGAGACTGAGAAGGCGGCTGTCTGAGACGACGCTGAGATGGATGCGTCGGCGTTGACATCATCAGTGTGCGTCAACGCGTCGTTCGTCGCCGTGTCAATAATCGTCGCATCATTCGTCGTCGCAGATTCGAGAGTCGGCGCGTTGTCGTTGTCGTTCTGGGTCGCAACGTTTGCGCTTGTCGCGTCGGTCGCTGCCGTGCCGAGGACTTCTGGCGCGAGTCGTTCTTCGATCACGCCTTCGTGTTCGTCGATCTCTTCGAGGGTCGAATCGATGTCGTCGATGTCGGGCTCTTCTTCGGTCGTCTCGTCGCGCACCAAATGAAGGACGACCTCGGCCATGCCGCTTGGCGCGCGGTTGCGCGAGCCCTGAAAGATCACGTCCTTCATCTCTGCGCCGCGCAACTGCCTCGCGCGCTGCTCGCCAAGCACCCACGAGATGGCGTCCGAGACGTTTGACTTGCCGCAGCCGTTCGGCCCGACGATGGCCGTGATGCCTTCGCCCGTGAAGACCAGCTCCGTGTAGTCTGCGAACGACTTGAAGCCCGTGATTTCTAGTTTCTGAAGTTTGAACATTCGGTGCGACTTTCGTTGGAATCGGCGTCTCGTCTCGTCCGGTTGCTCCGCTATAAAGCACAGCCGATAGAGCGCGGCGTGGGAGAGCACACTATATGTTGGTGAGCCGCCGATGTCAACAAAAGCATCAGGCGGCGCGGTTTTACTGTCTGGGGATGGGAGAGTTAGCCCGGCGGCTTGCGCCGCGCGCACGTTAAGGCGTGACCAGATCGCGACGCCCGAAGAGGGCCAGATCGACGCCGGGCCGCAACTGATACGTGCCGCCGACGCGCACGTAGCGATTGCCTAAAAGCGATTCGACCTGTGGCACTTGAGAAGTCTTGACGAGGATAACGGCGTCGCTTGTCTCAACGACGTGGCCCGTATAGCCGATGCGCTTGTAGTCGCGTATGTACCACGGGAGGGGCCAGTATTCCTGATTCTCGACGGCGACGTTGATCCCTGCGTCGTACTTGTTTGGCGTGCGCGCCGTGATCTCTTCCATGCGCGCGATCAAGTCGTGGAACTCGCGCCGTGTGTGTGCATAGACGTAAGGATATTTGTCGTCGTCGTAATGGACGAAGTTGAGTTGGTAGGATTGATAGGCTGCGATAAGTAGGCACGCGCCGACGAGCACGAGCGAGATGACGCGCCAGCTTTGCGCGCGCGCGCGATAGAGTTTATCGATGGCGTAGCCGCCCGTGATGGCGAGAGGCAGTAGCCAACTGAGCGCGAGCCACGGCGTCTTGTACTCGATGATCGAGTAGGCGGCGAAGAGCCCGAAGCCCCAGAGCGCGGCGAAGAGTGGAAAGCGTCGGCGCGTCTTCCACGCGGCGAGCAGCGCGCCGAGCGCGGCGAGCAGCACGAGCGGCCCTTCCTCGCCGAAACGATATTCGCCCGCGTAGTTGCCGAAGACGAGCCACTCGAAGAACTTGTAGAACGGATAGCCGTGGAAACCGCTCTCGCCCGTCTTGCGCCAGATCATCAACGCCTCGACCGCGTCTTTCACGCCCTTCGGGTTCGTGAAGAACGAGGAGTAGTAGATCGTGTTGATGAAGAGAAAGACACTGAGCGCAGCGATGAGCAGATAGATGATGTGCGTCCAACCGCCGAAGGTCTCGATGAGTCGAAGGGGCGCAAACGAACTCGCGGTCTGCGTTGCGCGTTTGTCTTTACCCTTCTTCCTCTTCGGCTCGGGCTGTCGGGCCCACTTCGTCCGCGCGACGATTCTTACCCACAACTCCGACATCCCCCACGCGATCAGCAGCACGCCCGCAGAGATGAACGCCGTCTCCTTCGTCGCGAACATCAGCGCGGCGGATGCGGAAGCGAGCACGAGATAGAACGAGCGCGCGCCGTCGAAGCGCAACAGCAAAAGTGAGAGTGCGACGAGGCACGCGAGGATGAGCACGAGTAGTGCGACGGTCGTCGTGCGCGTGAGCGTCGCGTAGTGATAGACCGTCTCCAGCGTCAAGACGACGAGCGCGATTGAAGAGGCGGCAACGCCTAATCCGAGCGTGCCCGATCCTTTAGTCGCTTCGTTATCCCTTCTCACGCCTTCGCCCTCGTAGAAGCGGAGCGCGCCGACGACGATGCCGAGCGTGAAGAAGACGAAGAGCATCTCGTGTATGTAGTAGCGCGAGAAGAAGACCATGCCGGGCGAGACCGCGATGAGCGCGGCACACGCGAGCGCGCCGATTGCGCCGATGTAGCGACGCAACGAGAGCGAGAGCCACACGGTCGCCAAGCCGAAAGCAGCCGTGACGGAGCGCAGAGCCCAAGTGCCGAGCGCGTGGCGCGACTCCGCGAGGTAAGCGATGGGCAGCGTGAAGTAGTAGAGAGTGGGCCCGTGGTAGTTGCCCGGATTGTATTGATAGCTGCCCTGTCGCAAGAGGCCCAACAGGAAGAAGCCGTTGACGCCCTCGTCGTGATGGAGCGGCTTGAGTTCGAGATAGAGCACGCGGAAGAGCGCGGCAACGAAAAGCACGACCGCGCAGCCGATCCACCACGCGCGATCCGATACTTGCGTGCCCGCGTCCGGCGGCGGCCCATTGGAGCGCGCACCCGCAGACTGCGGCGGCGCGGCGTCCAACGTCTGCACTGCGGCTTCGTTTGCGTCGAGCACGGCGGCGCGTCGTTTACGGGCTTGTGATTTTGTAGAGCCGGTAGGCACCTGTCTCTCCAACCTTCTTGTAGCGTGTGAAGAACTGTTCGTTGACTGTCAAACTCGTGCGTTCAAGCGGACTGATGACGACGTACTCGACATGTTCGCGCGCGAGCAAACTCTCCGCGTCGGGTGCGCCCGCATAGATGCGTCTGATCTCTGCGTCGCGCGCGGCGTAGTCGATCCCTTGCGACCAGAGATGGCCCGCGTAGCCCATGAGCGATTGCCGGCCCGACAGATAGACCGGGTGATTATAAGTCGGCGCGTGAAGGATGAGCGAGCGCGGCGCGGTCTCGCGCTCGACTGTGGATGCGAACGCCACGCCGTCGCGGTCGAACTCTCTCTGCTCCGATGCCTCTGAGACGACGCGCCACACGTCGAGCGCGCCCGCAAGTGTGAGCACGCAGATGAGCGCGACCGAAGCGATGCGCGTCGCCAGATTCATGCGCCACAGACGCGCGAGCAGGAGCGCGACGAGCGGCGCGGAGGCGACGAACCAGTAGAACAGAACCTTGATGTTGTCCCACACCCACGGCGAAATCTTCCCCGCGTTGCAGACAAGGAAGAGCAGCGTGAAGGGTAGATAGAAGATTAGAGCACGCTTCGATACTAATGGATCGCGTCCGCGCCAAGCGAGCGCGGCGACGAGTAGCGGGATGAAGAGTCCCATGTTTTTGAACCAGAACCACACGGGATTCTGCGTCCCGCGATCCCATCCCAACTGCCACGCGAAGAAGCTCGACGCGCGTGCCGCCGTCCCGCGAGTGGCCCACCACATCGCGGGCGCGGCGACGATGAACGCCGCCGCGAAGAAGATGATCCACGCGCGCCAGCGCGGAAACAGCAGCGCAAGACAACCGCCCACAAGCATCAGAGAGACGAACGTGTGCGCGTGTACGAGCGGAAGCATGCCAGCGACAAGACCTGCGCCGAGCATTCGCAATTCGACCCCGTCAAGTTTCGAGACGAACGGTAGAGACTTGAACGGTGCGAGCGTCGGCGGCGCAACTGACTCGCGTGCACCTCCCTTCGCGCGCGCATTCGCGCGACTCCCCTTCTTACTTTTCTTGCTCTTCCGTCCCTTAATCTCTGCGTCCGCGCGTCCTCGGGCCTGCGCGTCGAAGCGCGCACGCGTTCCTACGTCGAACTCTCCAACTGCTCCCTTGTCCGTCTCGTCACTGCGGATCGCGAGCCACCACTGCGTCATCACGACGAGCGCGATGGGGAGGCCCATCAACAAGCCGCGTTGCGGGACGAAGAGCGTCGTGACGGCGTTGCCCCAGCGAAACGAGCCGTCGAAAGTGATCGTGTAATCGTGCGGCAGGCGCGCGAGAAAATCCGTGAAGCCGAGTTTGCTCGCGGAGGCTTCGAGGTAGAGTCGCACGAAGCCGAGCCCGCCGCTAAAGATGATGAGCAAGGGCGCAAGCAGCGCGGCGAGTCGGTCGCGCGTCCATTCAAGCGCGAAGCGATAGAGCAGACCGACGAGCGAGAGGGCCAGCAACACGTTCTCAAAGAAGAGTGCGCTCTCGACGCCCGCGCCCGCGCGCGTGAACATCGCTGCGACGAAGTCCACGACGAACGGGTAGGTGAGTCGCGCGCCCGCGTACTCAGGATGCGTGGGCGGGAAGTTTCCACCACGCACGAAGCTCTCGATGATGCTCAAGTGAAACGGCAGATCGCCGAGGTTGTTATCGACGCCCGTGTAAATCTCGCCCGCGCGCTCGAACATGGCCCGACCGAAGACGATCCAGAAGAGCACGAGAGAGAGAGACGTGAGCAAGAGCGGAGCGGTCGTGCGCAAAGTTGGTCGCGTAACGCCATCGCGCAAGTCGCGCGCAAGACGGCCTGCATCGAAGCGCAAGCGTGCACGCAAGTCTCTGCGCGCGAGCAGCGCGAGTGGTAGAGCGACGATCAGGCCGGAGAGCGCGAGCGACGCCGCGCCAAAGCCGATGAGCGATGCGAAGATGAAGCCGGAGAGACCGAGCGCGGCGAGGCCGGTCGCGAGTCCGGCGGCGAGTCGCGCTGCCGGGTGCGCGCCTTCGTCGTAGAGATAGGTCGCGAGCGTTCCGCCGCAGACGGCCACGCAGGCGAGCAAGGTGGCGAAGATCATTTGTAACTCAACAAGGATGTGCAGTCGATCTGTCTTTCCGAGCGCAGGATTATACGCGAAGTCCGCCCGTCGCGCGCGCGAAGTCGCGAGCAGCGCGGACTTGAATTTGACTTCGTGCCCTGTTTGACGTACAAGCGTGCGCAAGTCCCTGCCTCGCTTGCTCGGAAAAAAACTTTCGGAGGTGTCCCCTTATCATGAAGAGAATTTTCCGCATCGCCGCGCTCGCACTGCTCGCGTCGCTTCCGGCCTTCGCCGCCACTACGCCCGCGCCGCAATCTACACCCGCACCGCAGCTTACTCTGGCGCAGCAAGCGTCGCGCGACGCGACGCGCGAGAAGCTGCGCAAGCTGCTCGAAGCGGCCGGCGCGCGCAAAGATGTCAACATCACGTTTCGCCAGAGCGACAAGCAGCCTTACAACTTCCTCGGCGCAATGAGTGCCGGGCTGACGAACGCCGACAACCTTGAGATCGTCATCGGCGTGACGACGAACGAGACCATCGGCTTCCGCGTCTATCCGCACTACAAGGGCGAATACATCAACGTCGATAAGGTGAAGAACGGCGCGGGGCTGATGCGCAAACTGCTCTTCCTGAGCGACCGCAACTTTCTCTACTGGGGCATCGACGCATCGGGCGACGTGTTCTCCGGCTACACCGTCACGCTCGAATCCGGCTTCCCGGATGAAGCCATGACCACCGTGATTCGCAGCATCCGCAACACCGACGGGTTCGTCGGCGAGATGCGTCCATTCATCGACGGCACATCCGCGCCGTAGGACGCGAAGGGCCGGTTGCAAAACTGTAGGGGCAGGGCTTGTGCTCTGGCCCCTACAAACCTCACGCACCAACAACTGCAATCTTCAACTTCCCGATCTGGCCCCTGCCGCCTCTTCCGTCCGCCTTTGACACTTCGACTCCCGTCTTCTTAAAGTCTTCTTTTCATCCGCACGCGAAACAATCGGCCGAAGAGGTGTCATATGCTGCGCGCAGGGATCGTCGGGCTGCCCAACGTCGGCAAGTCCACATTATTTAACGCGCTCACAGCGCAATCGTCCGCGCTCGCGGCGAACTATCCGTTCGCCACCATCGAGCCAAACATCGGAGTGGTCGCCGTGCCGGATGCGCGTCTTGAGCCGCTCGCTAAACTAGTCAAGACGACGACGATTATTCCGGCGACGGTCGAGTTCGTTGACATCGCGGGGCTCGTGCGCGGCGCGTCGAAGGGTGAAGGCTTGGGCAATCAGTTTCTCGCCAACATACGCGAGACCGATGCGGTCGTGCACGTCGTTCGCTGCTTCGAGGACGAGCAGGTGATCCACGTCGAAGGCTCGGTCGATCCGCGTCGCGACGCGGAGACGATCCAGATCGAGCTTGCGCTCGCAGACCTCGCGACCGTCGAGCGACGAAGAGATCGCGCGCAGAAGGGCGCGAAGGGCGGCGATAAACAGGCGCGCGCGGAGATCGAAGTGATCGACAAGCTGCTGCCCGCACTCTCCGAAGGCCAGCCCGCGCGCAGTGTCAATCTAACGGACGAGGAGCGGGCCGTCGCGCGCACGCTCTTTTTGCTGACGACGAAGCCGACGATCTATGCGGCGAACGTTGACGAGGCGACGCTCGCGCACGCAGATGAGAACGCGCACGTGCGCGCGGTGCAGGAGCTTGCGGAGGAAGAGGCGGCGGAGTGCGTCGTCATCTCGGCGCAGATCGAGTCGGAGCTGGTTGAGTTGACGCCCGAAGATCGTCGAGAGTATTTGCAGGGGCACGGCGTCGAGTCTTCGGGCGTTGATCGCATGATCAGGAGCGCGTACCGTCTGCTCGGCTTGATGTCTTTTTTGACGGCTGGCGAGAAGGAGGTGCGCGCGTGGACGATTCCGCAGGGCACGCGCGCGCCGCAAGCCGCAGGCACGATCCACACAGACATCGAACGCGGCTTCATCCGCGCTGAAATTGTCTCTTACGACGATCTCACACGCGCGGGCTCTTACGCCGCCGCGCGTGAGCAGGGCTTGCTACGCCTCGAAGGCAAAGACTACATCATGCAGGAAGGCGACGTGGTGCATTTCCGCTTCAACGTCTGAGAACTCGCACGGAGGGTGTAAGCGAAAGGGGCCGGTTGAGCATCGCTTGCTCAACCGGCCCTTTCGCGTGTGTGAAGTGTCCGTCGTCGCTCACGGATCGAAGGCGGCTATGGCTTGCCGAAGCGCAGGCGATACTCCTGCGAGTTGACGAAGCCAGAGACCATCGAGCGTATGTCGGCGGGGTTGGCATTGATCGTGCGCAGCCAGTCGGCGTAGCCCTGCGCTTCCGGATCGCGCCTGAGATAGCCGAAGTATTGCATCGCGACGAACGCCGGATTGAACTCCTTCGCACTGACCTCGCTGCTCTCGACGATAGAGCGCAGCACGTCGGCGCGTGTGATCTTGCCGGCATTGAGATCGCTCTTGAGCTGCTGAGCGTTCGAGACCTGCACACCGACGTTCGCCTGTAGAGCATCGACATACTGATCGTTGGTCATCGAGTCGTAGCGCGCCTTGAAGTCGGCGCGGTTGCGATAGTCTTCCGTGAAGGCCGCCTTGCCTACGTTGACCTCGGCAGTCGTCGTGCCCGTCACGCTGCGCTGATCACGCATGAACTCCTCGTAGCCCGGCAGTCGCGAGAAGCCAACCTGATAGAAGCGTATGACGAAGTAGCCCTTCAACTGAAACTCGTCGGAGCGGAAGAAGTTCGACGAGACGGCGACGCGGTCGCAACTCGTATCACCGCCGCGACAGTTTTGCATCGTGCCCTGCCAACTGGCGAAGCCCTGCGCCTCCGGCTCGCGGTAGAGGAAGTCTATGTACTGGAAGCGCAGGAAGAAGTCGGACACGTCAATGGGATTTGCGTTCGAAGGGCCCGCATCGTTATCGACGATGGTGATGGTCTGCGTGTTCGGCGCGACGAGGAGCGCGCCCGTCGGATTGCGAAGGCTGACGGTGAAGGTCTCGTCGCCCTCTGCGTGTGCATCGTCGGTGATGAAGACGGTGAAAGTCTTCGTGGTCTCGCCCGGCGCGAACGAGAGCTTGCCGATAGCGGTCGTATAGTCGCAACGCTGATTGGCGTGTCCGTCGAAGGTGTCGCAACGCGCGGGCGAAGAGTTATCGTCGGTCGCAAACTCGATAGTGGATGCGGCGGTGGCGATGCCCGTTCGCGTGACTGTGATCGTCACGCTCTTCGCGCTCTCCGCGACCGACTGGCCCGTCTGGCTGAACTGTATCGCGGTCGGCTCAGAGCCGGGCGTCGGGCTCGGCGTCGGAGTAGGCGTTGCGGTCGGCGTCGGCGTCGCAGTCGGTGTGGGTGTTGCTGTCGGCGTCGGTGTCGGAGTGGCCGTAGGAGTCGGGGTGGCCGTCGGTGTTGGAGTTGGTGTGGCCGTCGGTGTTGGCGTCGGAGTTGCCGTTGGTGTGGGAGTCGGCGTCGGCGTTCCCGTCGGTGTTGGTGTAGGCGTTGGTGTGCCTGTGGGGGTCGGAGTTGGTGTCGGGGTCCCTGTAGGTGTCGGCGTTGGTGTGGCGGAGGCGGTGCAAGCCGTGTTGCCGACGAGCTTGTAGCTAAGGCCGGTGTAGGGGTCTTGCGTCGCGTTCGAGGTTGAATCGACGGCGGAGGTCGAGAGCAGCGACTGATTGCCGTTGCCCGCGAAGGTGCGACCGATGAGCCTGCCGAGAATGTCGCCCGCCTTCCCACTGCCGACCTTGTCGGCTGAGATCGTGATCGAGATCACTCCGGTCGTCTGGTTAACGCTTCCCGCATCAGCCGCGCCGATCTTGTTCGGTTGCGCTGTGTCCGCAGGCACGGTCTCATCTGTCGTCACCGTGCCGTATTCAAAGCTGGTCGTGCCCGTGCTGTCCGTGTTCATGCCGACATAATACTGGCCCGTGAAGGGTGCGGGCGTGGCGGAGGGCGTGGCGGGCGCGGGGGCCTGCGGGTAATACCAGAGCACGCGCCACTGCCGGTTCGGCACGAGCGTTGAAAGATCGGCGACCTTCAACTTGAAAGTGATCTTCTCGACGCCACTCACAATTTCATCCGATGCCGCGACGGTCTGCACGTCGAGGTCTGCGTTCGCGGGCGCGCTCGTCTGATCGCCCGTCGGATCGAAGACTTCCGCGAGACCGTTGCACGAGTCGCCCTGCGGCTTCGCGACGACTTCGTTCGAGCCGCACGAGTCGCCGATGGAGTTCGTCGCGACAACGCGATAAGAGTAAGTGATGCCAGCCACGGCGGTCGTGTCATCGTACTTCAGAGCCGTGCCGACGGAAGCGAGCAACGTCTCAGTTCCGCCTGCGGGCTTGCGGAAGATCGTGTAGTTATTGACGGCTGAGCCGCCATCGTCCGAGAGCGACCATGAAAGATGCGCCGCGTTGCCGTCGCGACCGACGACGAGATATGGAGCGCCGGGGATCGTCGGCGCGCTCGAAGGGTCGAAGGCTGCGAAGAGACGTTGGCCGCCGGTCTGCCGCGCGATTGAGGCGAGTTGCGAGTAGGCGTTGCCGGTCGAATTGTCGGCGGCTTGCACGCAGGCCGCGCCAGTGCAGCCGTCCGCGTAGCCGACGAGGATGCGGCCCTGTTTGTCCACGTCGATGCCGATGAAGTCGAGCAGGTTGCGATGAACGGGTGAGCCGCCGCCGCGCCAGATGCCGAAGCGTTGAACTGGATCGTTGGGCGTCGCATCGACTGTCTGCCAAGAGACACCGCCGTCGTAAGTGGTCGCGACGTAGAGATGCCACAGGCCGGGGAACTTGCGGTCGCTGCCATCTCCCGGCGTCGTCGAGCCGAGGAAGGCGTAAGCCGCGCGGTTATTGTCGCCCGCGACGATGGCCGGGAAGTCAACGTTCTGAATATTCTTCTGCGCGCCGACATCTTTAATGTCGTGCCACGTCAAACCGTGATCGTCAGAGACTGCGACCGCCGGATGAATATCCGCGTTCGCGTAAGCAAAATAAAGTTTGCCGCCTTTGCCGATGGAGACCGCCGGATCACCGGCCGCCGCCTGACTGTTCGGGATCGCGCGGACGTTCCACGTGACGCCGTTGTCTTCGGAGACAATCGCCGCTTGATTGCCGTCCGAATGGAAGAGCGTGTCTGTTCCGCCGCAGCCGCGATTGGGAACATAGACCGTGCCGTCCGGCCCGACCTTCACGTGACCGTGCAGGCCCGTGCACGCGTTGATGGTGTAGATCGGAACAGCCGGGCCGAACGTTGCGCCGCCATCGTCGGAGCGCGCGCAGTTCGCCGCGCCGATGTCCTGCGAGCAATAGTAGATCGCGTCCGGATAGACTGTGCCCACGAGCGGAGCGTGATAGGGGCCACCTCCGACCGTCTGGTGATCGACGCCCGACATCAAACTTCCACCCTGACTCGGCGTGTAGGTCTCGCCGTCATCATCTGTGAACGACATGAGGCTCGTCGTGCCGGAGAGCTGCGAGGTGAAGGTGCGACCGAGCGTTGCGCCCACGTTGTCGTAGCCGTGATCTGTGAAGAGGATCGGATCGAGCGTGCGTTGGTTGTTCGGCGGGTTCTTGACCGTCCACGTCGAGACAGGCGAAGTCGGACACGAATCATCGAACGTGACGCGCAAGGTCGTCAAACGCGAGACGAACATCGCGACGTTCGTCTTCCAGTCAACGCCGATGGAAGGCTCGCCCGCGTCGGTTGCGTTGTTCGACGACAGCGCGAGCAGGCTCGGCTGCGGCGTGAAATTCTGGAAGCGTGGCGCGATGGCCGTGCCCAACGGCGCGGGCGACGGCGTCGGCGTCGGAGCCGCACCTGTAATCACCTTCGCAGAGCCGTGATATTGATCGGCGGCGGCGTTGCCGACGGTTGAATAGATGACGTGCACGGTGAAGACGCCCGTGCCGACAGACGCATCGTTTGGATTGATATCAACTGCCTCGCTCGTGTTCGCGCTGCCGGCTGAGCTGTTGATGGTCGTCCCGTTGTTCGCTCCCTTGTGGACGTAGAGATCGTAATCGTTCGTGACGCTCGTCCAACTGATCTGAATGTGCACGACCTTGCCCACCCAATCCGACGGGTTGCCGGAGATGGTCAGTGTGTAGGTGTCACACGTCACGCCCTCTACGCAGTCCGCTTCCTGTGTGTTGACTCCAGTCGGCGAACCTGTCGCCGTACCTGTCCAAGTGACGGTCGCGTTTGCTGTCGGCGGTAGCGTGCCCGAAGAGGGAGTCGCGGCATGCGTGATGAAGATGACGGGCACGAGGAAGAGCGCGACGAGAAGTGTTGTGATCGCGAGTCGCGTCCGGGCCCTGCGCGTGCTGTTAAGATTATGCGAATCGAGTAGTCTCATAGTTCCCCCGTTCGAGCTGGAGTTCTCCGGCAAACTGGCTGCACCTTCTTCAAGTGATGCGCCGAAGATAACCCGATAGGCTTGAGGGAAACTTGAGAAACGGGCTCGAAACAGCCGCGTCAAACGATCATTCGATTACGACTTTCTTGCGAAGAGATTGCGTGGGGAATTGTTCGCGAAGAGAGCGACTATTAGCAACGTTTTTCGCGCGGCAGTTGAATTCATTCACCCGCGCGTGGCTCGCGGTAGGCGGCGGCGAAGGTGCGCGTCGTGTGCTCCGTGACGCTTGGCAGAGGGTCTGTGTAGGCTTTGGCGATGGGCGGGATGTATTGCTGCTGCGCCTGCGGAGTCTTCAACTCTTTTGATTTGCGCCACACGCTCGCGAGCGTGCCGCGCTCCTTCGCGACGCCGAGCAGGCGCGAGAGGAGTTTTATGAGTGAGAGTTCGACGCAGCCGAGCGTCGTCAAGCCGAAGAAGCCAATAGCCATGACGCCGTCGCGGTTGAAGCCCCACGAGGCGAGACCTGTGAGCGCGATGAAGATGATGGCGAGGCCGACGAGGAACGAGAGCCCGACGGTGATGCTCACCCAACGCACGGGGCCCGCGAGATCGACGGGCACGAAGACTTCCTTCGGCGAGTTCATCGAACTATTGACGAGCCCACCGCAGCGATTGCAGTAGTTGAGACCGGGCTGAATCTCCGCGGCGCAGGTCTGACAGTACATGGACGCTCCCGTCGTTTTAAGTTGAAGGGCGTGCGCGGCGAAGAGTTAAAAGTCTCGTCGCCCGCGACTCGCTTAACGCATGACGGCGCGAATGCCGACGAGGATCAGGTAGCCGATGGCAAGCACCACTGCGAGTTTGATGAGCAGCACGGCGAGCGTGATGATGCCGCCCACGGCGACGCCGACCACAGCCAGCACGAGCGGCATTACAACCACGAGCACGAACAGTGCTAGGAAAACGATCCCGACGATTCTCAAAATATCTTTCATCTCTGTCACCTCTACTCTTCCCGAATGTCCGCGCGTTGCATCCTGTTCCGCGCTTGCCCTGCTATACGTCCATCGCGCGCCGCGCGTTCCATCCATCCTCTCCGCGACAAAACTTTCACACTCTCGCGACCGCGCGCACCACGCTTGAGTGTTATGCTAACCTTATCCCGTCAGATCAGAAACTCTTCCCTTTCCATTCGCTTTTGCCAGATGCTGCCACGCTGAGGTAGCGCGAGTCAAAGGTTTTAATCATGCCGCGACGCAAGACCCAAGAACTGTTTCCCGAAGCGGACGCCGCAAGCGACGCAACTACCGGAGTCGATACGACCGCCTATGCGCCGCTCGCCGAGCGTATGCGACCGCGCACGCTCGCAGAGTTCGTCGGACAGCAACAGCTTGTCGGCGAGGGGCGCGTGCTGCGACGCATCATCGAAGGCAGAGGCACGCTGCCCTCTCTGATCCTCTGGGGCGCGCCGGGCACTGGCAAGACGACGCTCGCGCGCCTACTCGCGCGACAGTCCGACGCAAACTTCGTCGCGCTCTCCGCCGTCTTCTCCGGCGTCAAGGATTTACGCGAAGCCATCGCACGGGCTCGCGACGCACGCAAGACGGGCCGTCGCACAGTCCTCTTCGTCGATGAGATTCACCGCTTCAACAAGGCCCAGCAGGACGCGCTGCTTCCTGCGGTTGAAGACGGCACAGTCACTTTGATCGGCGCGACGACCGAGAATCCATCGTTTGAAGTCATCGGCGCGTTGCTCTCGCGCTCACGCGTGCTGATGCTCCAACCACTCGATGAGTTGGACATCGAAACCTTACTTCGCCGCGCGCTCGCCGATGAGGAGCGCGGGCTCGCGGGTCTTCATCCGCAACTAGACGACGAGACCTTGCAACGACTCGCGCGCGCGGCGGCGGGTGATGCGCGCGTCGCGCTTTCCACGCTCGAAGCCGCAGTCGAATCGACTGGGCCGGATACGAAAGGCATGCGCCACGTGACGGAAGAGACCGTCGCCGAGTCGATGGGTCGCGCGCGCTACGCTTACGATAAGGGCGGCGAGGAGCACTACAATCTGGCCTCCGCGCTCATCAAGTCTCTGCGCAACTCCGACGCGAACGCCGCGCTCTACTGGCTCGCGCGCTTAGTCGAAGGCGGGGCCGATCCGCTCTTTATCGCGCGTCGTCTCTGCATCCTCGCCTCTGAAGACATTGGACTCGCAGACCCGCAGGCAATCGTTCAGGCAAACGCCGCCGCGCAAATAACCGATCTCATCGGCTTGCCCGAAGCTCTCTACCCGCTCACGCAGGCGACGATCTATCTGGCGCGCGCGCCCAAGTCGAACGCCGTCAAGCGTGCCTACTTCGCCGCTTCGTCGGACGCACAGGAGACCGCACGCGAGCCCGTTCCGATGAATCTTCGCAACGCCGTCACGCCCTTGATGAAGCGGGCCGGTTATGGCGGCGGCTATCGCTACGTCCACAGCGACCCGCGCGCGCGCGAAGAGATGGAATGTTTACCGGAGCGACTTCGCGGCAGAGATTATCTCAAGGAGAACGATGAAGTAGGAACGATGAACGATGAATGAAAGACAGACTGTCTTCACTTCATCGTTCATCATTCCGCGTTGACACTTTTGAGCATGAGCAAGACCGACAAGGAACTCGCATTCTTACACGATCTCTACGTTGCGACGGACTGGGGCGAGCGGTTCGCGGAGTTGATCGACGAGCACGCGAAGTTGCCGAAGAGGGCCCGCGCGCTCTACGTCGCCGCAGGCACGGGCGATCACGCTTTGAGAGTCGTCGAGCGCATGGGCGAAGGCGCGAGCCTGATCGGAATCGATGAAGGGGAGGAGCGGACGAAGCTGGCGCAGGCGAAAGCTAAAGCGTTGAAGCTGGGCGAGCGTGCGGAGTTCCGCGCGGGCCAGCTTGAGGCGTTAGACTTCGAGGATGAGCAGTTCGATCTCATCATCGGCGACGCATCGCTGGTCGGGCCTGAGCGTCTGCCGGAAATGCTCGCCGAGATGGTTCGCGTCGCGGCGCACGGCGCGGTCGTCGCATTGAATCTTCCGACCGCTTCGAGCTACGGCGAGTTCTTTTCGATCTACTGGGAGGCGTTGGTAAGCGCGGATCGTTTGGATGATGCTCCTGTGGTGGAAGAGTTGCTCAAGAGACTGCCGACGATCTCCGATGTCGAACAACTCGCCGCGCGCGAAGGGCTCGACGATGTGAAGTCTTGGACGCAGGTTGAAGAGTTCGACTTCAAATCCGGCGAAGAGTTCATCTCGTCGCCGCTCATCCGCGACTTCCTCATGCGCGACTGGCTCGAACCATTAGCCGACGAATCCGCGCATGAACAACTACTCGAAGCCGTCGCACGCCTCATCGACGAGGATCGTCAAGACGGAGACTTCACGCTCTCGATTAAAGCCACGCTCGTCGTCGGGCAGAAGGCGCGTTAGCAGAGTTCGAGATGGGAAGCGGCGAGTATTCATAGCCGCGCAGGGGCTAAATATTTATAGCTTCGGGATGCAAGACGAACTGAGCCCCGTCAGGGGCGGCATGACCTCTATTCACTTATATGCCGCCCCTGACGGGGCTTAATGTATTTCTGCTTCTGGGCCACCCTATAAACATTCAGCCCCTACGGGGCTCGCGCTATTCTCAATCGAACTCACGTCTGTTTTAAGCGCGCGCAGCATTAACTCTTTTCCGAAGCGCGGCGTGCGGCGGCGCGTCTGCGTGCTTCCTCAAACAACGCCTCATCATCAACGCCGGTAAGCTCAGCCGGAGCAGTGCTGCTTTGCTTCAGACGGTCGCGCTGTGCTTCTGCTTCCGCCTCGTCGATGCCATCGCGGAAGGCGCGCTTGCTCTGTCCGAGAGCTTTGGCGAGTTGCGGCAAGCGGCTCGCGCCGAAGAGGAGGAAGACGATCAAGAGAATAACGATGAGTTCCGGCCCTCCGAGACCTCCGAGCCCAAGTGCGATTATTGATTCATTCATCATCATAAAAACTCCCCCGCCGGATTACAGACGCGGCAGGCTCTCAGTTAGTCTGGTTAATTACCTTCCTCGCGGTTCGACTCGTAGAACAGGTACTTGCGCCAAGCCTCGTCAGCCCGACCGAGGTAGCGCATGATCTGTCGGCTGACATGGAGCGAGAAGCCGCGCGGACGCCTGACCAGATGCATCGCCGCCTCTTCGGGCGTGCGATTCCCTTTCCGATGATTGCAACGCTTGCAGCAGGCCACAAGATTGTCCCACGTCGATTCGCCGCCGCGCGAGCGCGGATGAACGTGGTCGAGCGTCAACTCAGAGGGCGGCAGGTGCTTGCCGCAATACTGACAGGTCGAGTGATCGCGAAGCAGAATATTTTTGCGCGAGAGCGAACGATTCTTGAAGGGGATGTGTATGTACTCGGTCAAACGGATGACGGAGGGCGCGTGCATCGTGATGTGCGTCGAATGGAGCATGTGCCCGTTGTGTTCCTCCATGCGCGCCACGCCTTTGAAGACCATCACCACCGCGCGCCGCTCGCTGCACACGTTGATCGGCTCGTAAGAAGCGTTCAGGACTAAAACACGTCCGGTCATGCGATCATTAGATTACAGTGACAAGTGACGAGAGACAAGCGGGATCGTAAATAGTGAATGGTCGATGGTCAATCGTGAACTGAGAAAGCCTGTTCTTACGATTGACCATTGACCATTCACGCGCTTTTGAAGCGATCAGTGGCTTCGACGAGTGCGGCGCGGATGCCGGGTTCGAGTGCGGAGTGGCCCGCGTCGGGGATGATCTGTAGATCGGCTTCGGGGAAGGCACGATGTAAATCCCACGCGCTCGTCATCGGGCAGACCACGTCGTAGCGACCCTGCACGATGACGGTCGGGATGTCGCGAATCCGCTCGACGTTTTCGATCAGATAGTTGTCGGTCTCGAAAAACGAGTTGTGCGTGAAGTAATGACACTCGATGCGCGCAAACGCGATGGCGAAATGCGGGTCGTCGAAGTGTTCGATGAGGTCTGGATCGGGATAGAGTTTTGAAGTGCTGGCCTCCCACACGCTCCACGCGCGCGCGGCTTCCAGTCGCGTCGCCTCATCTTCGCTCGTCAATCTGCGATAGTAAGCCGCGAGCATGTCGCCGCGCTCTTCCGTCGGGATGACGTTCAAATATTGCTCCCACACGTCGGCGTAGATGTTCGACGCGCCCTCTTGATAGAACCAGCGAATCTCCGAAGGGCGACAGAGAAAGATGCCACGCAGGACGAGTGCGCGCGCGCGCTCCGGATGCTTCTGCGCGTAGGCGAGCGCGAGCGTGCTGCCCCAAGAGCCACCGAAGACGACCCACGACTCGATGCCCAAGTGCTCGCGAATCTTCTCTATGTCTGCGACGAGATGCCACGTCGTGTTCTCTTCGAGACAGGCGTGCGGCGTGCTCCGGCCCGATCCGCGCTGGTCGAAGAGGACGATGCGATACGCCTTCGGATCGAAGAAGCGTCGGTAGTCGGGCACGGTTCCGCCGCCGGGGCCACCATGCAGGAAGACGACCGGCGTGCCCTTCGGATTACCGGACTGCTCGTAGTAGATCGTGTGCACGTCGGAGACGGGCAGCCGTCCCTCGTCGTAAGGCTCAATCGGCGGATAGAGGTCTCTCATGCGCGATATGATACAGAGGTTGGAGATGAGAGGCTAGAGATGTGCGTAGGAGAGTTTTCAATCTCACAACGCGCGTGCGACTGTGAGCACGAAGACATCGAGTGCGCCCGCTTCCTTGAGCGCGCGTGCGCAGGCTGAGATGGTCGCGCCAGTAGTGAACACGTCATCGACGAGCAGAACGCGCTCGCCTGCGACGAGTCGCGGTCGCACGACTTTGAACGCTTCTTCAACGGTCTCGCGACGCGCGCGTGCGTCCATTCCTGCGCGGTGTCGCTCGCTATGCGTCGTGCGCGCGACGCTCCACTCGTCGAGCGACAGGCGCGACTGCGCGGCGACTGTGCGCGCGATTGCTGCCGCCTGATTGAAGCCGCGTTCGCGCACGCGCTCGGCATGGAGTGGAACAGGGACGATCAGAGTCGCCGCGTTGAGCGGTGGCCGCCTCTGCGTCTCGAAGAGCAGGCGTGCGAGTCGTGCGCCGACGTGCGGCTCGCGCTTGAGCCTGAGCACGGAGGCGCGCAACGCACTCTCGTAAACGCCGACCGCGCGCGCCGCCGTGAAGTGATCCGCGTCGCAGCGTCGGCAACGCACATCTTCCCATTTTTCAGGAGCGACGGAAGCGTGCGCGGGCACGCCGCACTTCCAGCACAGCGTCTCTTCGCCGGAGAAGATCGTCGTCGCATCCCAGCACGCGGCGCAGGCGGGAGCGTCCGCGCGACGCTCGACACACGCCGTCTCGCACGACGCGCAACGCATCGGGTACGCAAGCGAGAGAGCCGCGTCGTAGAGTAGATCGAGTGTTCTCGTGAGGCGCATCGTTGACGGAGGCGCGCGCTGTTATCGTGAGCGATACGCGGCACGCGTGCGAGAGCATACACGAAAAGAGCCCGCCGATCCGAGCGTGTCGGATCGGCGGGCTCTTAAATGTTATCTCTAGTGTGTCGCAGCGCGCGTGCAAATGTCGCGCGCTACTCCTCTTCGTTGTTGAGCAGCCCGCGCTCTTGCAGGTCTTGGCACTTAAGACAGTAGCGCGTCCACGGGACGGCTTCGAGTCGCTTCTCGGAGACGGGCTCTCCGCAATTGATGCACTCGCCGTAATCGCCCGACTCGACGTGCGCCAGCGCCTCGTCGATCAGTCCGAGCAGCTTGCGGTCGTTCGCCGACATCGAGATGAGCAGCTCTTTCGTGTAGGCGTTCGCGGCCATGTCCGCAGGGTCTTGCGTCGCCTCCGAGTCGCGCTCGCGGCTCGACAGCTCCGCCTCGTTAACCTGTTTGAATAAACTTTCGCGCCGCTCAAGCAGCCGGTCGCGATAAGTCTTCAGTCTGCGTTTATCCATCTTCTCCCCCACAAAATCCCCTTGCACGATCAGCAAAAATTAGATGCCTGAATTAAGGAATCCAATGCAACAAGCCGCAAATAATAACCCCGCCGACGAAAAAACAGAAACGCGCAAGCGTCATTTCTGATACGGCAGCCCGCGCAGGATCGTGTACGCGCGGTAAAGTTGTTCGACGACGAAGACGCGCGCCAACTCGTGCGTCAGCGTCAGACGCGACAGAGACCAGCGCACGTCCGTACGTCGTTTGATCTCATCTGTGACGCCGAGATGTCCGCCGATGACGAAGGCCACCTCTTTCGTGCCCGCGTTTTGCCACGCTTCGATCTGCGCCGCCAACTCGTGCGAACTGAGTTGCCGCCCTTCAACGTCGAGCAGCACGGTCAAAGAACCTGATGCGAGCGCGGCGGCGATCCGCTTCCCTTCCTCTTCGATTAGCACGCGCTCGTCCGCGCTCGTCCCTTCGCGAAGCTCCGTCACATCCGTTCGAGCGAAACGCGAGAGCCGTCGCACATAATCATCGACGAGCGCGGCGACGTGCGCGTTCCTCGTCTTCCCAATCCAGATGAGGCGCAGGCGCACGACTTAAAAGAGCGGGTGCGAGGCGACGCACAACTTAATCGCGATGGGCGCGCGATTTGCGACCAGCTTTTGATTCCTCTTCAACGTTGCGGGTTCGCCGCTCATTTTGCGTCGCTCACCTTTTCGGTCGGCGCGACGATCTCGCTTGGCAACTCGACGCGCACGGCATCGCGCCAGAGTCGTTCGAGATCGTAGAAGCGTCGCGCCTTCTCCTCGAAGACGTGGAAGACGAAGTCGCCGTAATCGAGCAGCACCCACTCGGCCCCGCTATAACCTTCGACGCGCGCCGGTCGTCGGCCCAACTCCTTCAGACGCTCCACCACCCCGTCGGCGATGGCCTGCACCTGCCGCGTGTTCGTGCCACCTGCGATGAGGAAGTATTCCGTGAAACTCGCGACCTCATGCACGTCGAGCACGACGAGATCGAGGGCCTTCTTGTCGTCCGCCGCGCTGAGAGCTGCGACGACGTACTCATCTAATGGCTCACGCGGCGCGCTAGTGTGCTCGCCGCCCGCTTGAGCCTTCGACTCGTTGGATGCGACTTGCGTTTCCGCGTCTTCGCCCACCACGCGCTGCTTCGACGCGCGTGTTGTTGTCTCTTCCCTCTGCTGTTCGTCCTGTATCATGCTTGATCTCTATAGAGCCTATACTTCTCAATGTAGCCTGCGACCGCGCGTGGCACGCGTACGCGCATCCCGCTTCCACTTGCGATCTCGCGTCGCACTTCGGTCGCTGAAATGTCCACGCTGACCGCATCGCTTAAAAAGATCGTCGGCGTCTCACTCTCTTCAACCGCGCGCGTTGTGAGTCCTCGTTCAACGCCGCGCAGGTCAACGATGCGCGCGCGAATATTAGCGGTCACGTGTTCAAAGCTCAACTCGTAGCCGGGTCGCGTGACGACGACGTGGTCGCACATCTCAAGCAAGCGCTCCCACTCGCGCCAAGTCGTGATCTCACTCCACGAGTCCGCGCCCATGACGAAGAAGAGTCGCACGCCCGCGCCATGCTCATCTTTGAGACGCGCCACCGTCTCGACCGAATAGGGCCGCTCCGGCGCATCCAATTCGACGGTCGAGACGAGCATCCGCGCATCGTCGGCAGTCGCGAGCGCGAGCATCGCGTATCTGTGCCACGCGGGTGTCGGCGGCACGTTGCGTTTGTGCGGCGCGACGTGCGCTGGCGTGAACATCACCTTGTCGAGCGCGAGCAACTCGACGAGAGTGCGCGCGACCGCCAAGTGCCCGTCGTGCACTGGATCGAAAGTGCCGCCGTAGAGAGCCATGCGTTCCGATCTACTCATGCAGTTTCGATCTACTCATGAAGCTACTTCGACCGGCCCACCCAACTTCGCTCGCGCGACTTCTTCCAACATCACACCGCGCCGACATCTTCGTCGGCGTTCTCACTTAGATCGACAACTACGGTCTTCAACTCGTCGAGTCTCGCCGCGACCGCGCTGACAAGCTCGCGCAAGCCTCGGTTTGTCACTGCGGAGATTTCGTAAAACGCACGCCCGTCTTCGGCGGCGCGCTGGCGCAAACTCTCAAGACGTTCGGGATCATCCAGCGCGTCGATCTTCGTGGCGACGATGATCTGTGGTCGCTCCGCGAGTTGCGCATCGTAGAGCCTAAGCTCGCGGTTGATCGTCTCATAGTCCGAGACGGCATCGCGTCCCGATGCGGAAGAAACGTCAACGAGGTGCAGCAGCAGCTTCGTGCGTTCGACGTGACGCAGGAAGCGGTCGCCCAAGCCCGTGCCCTCGTGCGCGCCCTCGATCAAGCCGGGGATATCCGCGACGACGAACGTGCGGAACTCGCCGAGATCGACGACGCCGAGGTGCGGCTCCAAAGTCGTGAACGGATAGTCGGCGATCTTCGGCTTCGCAGCCGAGATGGTCGAGATCAAGGTGGACTTTCCCGCGTTCGGAAAACCGACCAAGCCGACATCGGCGAGCAGCTTCAATTCGAGTTGCAACTCGCGCTCCTCGCCCACGCCGCCCTCTTGATGATAACGCGGCGCGCGGTTTGTCGAAGTGGCGAAGTGCGCGTTGCCGAAGCCGCCGCGGCCGCCGCGCGCCGCGCGCCAGCGTTCGCCTTCGCGAGAGAGATCGTGGAGCAGGTCGCCGAGTTCCGTTTCGTGAACTTGCGTGCCGACGGGGACACGGACGATCACGTCTGCGCCGTCACGACCGGAACGATTTGAGCCCTCGCCGTTGCCGCCGCGCTCTGCCTTGTGCTCAGGATTGTAGCGCAGGTGCAGCAGCGTGTTGACGCCGGAGTCGGCGACGAGCCACACGTCGCCGCCGCGCCCGCCATCGCCGCCCGAAGGGCCACCCCTCGGCACGAACTTCTCACGACGAAACGCCGTCACGCCGCCGCCGCCGTCACCGGCCCACACACGAATTTTGACACGATCAATGAACACTTAATGAATCACCAGTCGATATGAGCAAAGCTAGTTCGTCTTGTTATTTTTATTGACTTGAACAAGACACTCACGAGCCAAACTCGATAACTTATCGCTTCGGTTTGTAGAAATATTTTTCAGCCTTCGACGTAAAACAGGTAGATGACGGCAAGGCATTCCACTGCCATCACCCGCCGACGCGAGGAACAAAAGATTTTCTCGCTCAGAGCGAGGTCGTCTAGCCACCGCCGCTAAAAAAGTTCGGGGCTTCTCACAGATGAGTTCCCCGAAGAATACCCCAAGCGATTCAGACAATGCGCCGTCGCTGTGGGGGGCCACGTCCATCAGATTTGTCATGACATTCTTGTCGCCTTGTTTATAAAGCTCTGCGACTTCGTCAACTGACATTTCGTCACATTGGTTCTGCGGTCTCGGACTAACACACTTTTTCAGTTCCTCTAGTAACTGGCTACGGCGTGAGACGCGGGATGTTCGCGGTTTTGCCTCAACAGTCGAGACGCTTAACACGCATAGGGCGATAAGTATTAAACTTCTGTGTCTCATCGGCGTCTTCTCAACCCGCAATTAAAAATCGAAAGACGCCCACGCTCGTCTCCCTGTGGGAGCAGGCGCGGGCGTCGAAGCCGACTCGTGGGAGTTCGTCGGGTTTACGCGGCAGCGGTCGCCTCCGTCTGTGCGGGCGCGGCGGGCGCGGCATAGACGCTGATGAACTTGCCCTGCCGGCCCTTGTCCTCGAACTTGACGAAGCCTTCGATGAGCGCAAAGAGCGTGTCGTCTTTGCCGCGCCCGACGTTCTTGCCCGGCTTCCACTTCGTCCCGCGCTGTCGCGCGAGGATGTTGCCGCCCAAGACCTTCTCGCCGCCGAATTTCTTCAGACCCAGTCGCTGCGAATTTGAATCGCGACCGTTGCGCGATGAGCCGACGCCTTTTTTATGTGCCATGACGAAACCTCAAAATTGATTCATTGACTCATTGCCCGATCGAATCAATGAAGAAATGAATCAATGGTTAAATCTTATCCAATCGAATCGATCTTCACCGCCGTGAACCCCTGACGGTGTCCCTGCTTGCGCTTGTACTGCTTGCGACGCTTCTTCTTGAAGACGATGATCTTCGTGTCGCGCCCATGCTCGACGACCGTGCCCGTGACGCCTGCGCCTTCAATGGCCGGCGATCCGATCTTCGTCTCGTCGCCGCCAAGCACTAGCGTCTCGAACTCAACCTTCTCGCCCGCTTCCTTGTCGATTGAGGGCAAGCGCACGGTCGCGCCCGCCTCGACGCGAAACTGTTTGCCGCCCGACCTGATGATTGCAAAAGCCATCCTACACTCTCCTCAGACGCGAATAACCCTCTCGGGCAAGTCGGTCATTATAAAGACGCTCAACCTCGCGCGTCAAACCGCCGCTCGCGCCTCTTCCATACTCAAGCACTAGCGACCTTCGCGGCATCGCTTGTGCGCTCAAGAAAACGCTCAAGGAACTTCGTCGAGTAGTTGCCGGAGATGAACTCCTCATCCTCCATGATGCGTTGATGCAGCGGCACGGTCGTCTTGATCCCCTCGATGACCATCGCTTCGAGCGCGCGCCGCATACGCAGGATCGCCAGCTCGCGCGTGCGCGCATGGACGATGAGCTTGGCGATCATCGCGTCGTAGTAGGGCGGCACGTAGTAGCCGGGATAGACCGCCGTATCAACACGCACTCCGGGGCCACCTGGAATGTTGAAGGCTGTGATGAGGCCGGGCGAAGGGACGCCCGTCAGAGGGTCTTCAGCGTTGATGCGACACTCGATGGAGTGTCCAACGATGATCACGTCGGACTGCTCGTAAGCCAGCACCTCGCCCTCTGCGACTCTGATCTGGTTTCGCACGATGTCTGCGAGCGTGACCATCTCCGTGACGGGATGCTCAACCTGCACGCGCGTGTTCATCTCCATGAAGTAGAAGCGGCCATCTTCGTCGAGCAGAAACTCCATCGTCCCTGCGTTCGAGTAGCCGACGCGCTTGCAGGCTTCGACGGCGACTTTACCCATCTGCGCGCGCAGCTCAGGCGTTAGCGCGGGCGATGGTGCTTCTTCTAAAAGTTTCTGGTGACGACGCTGGATCGAGCAGTCGCGCTCGCCGAGGTGGACGCAGTGCCCGTGCTCGTCCGCCATCACCTGTATCTCGACGTGGCGCGGTCGCTCGATGTAACGCTCGACGTACACGTCGCCGTTCTTGAACGCAGCCGTCGCCTCGTTCGAGGCCGTCTCCAGAGCCTTATCAAGTTCGCCTTCGGAGCGCACGATCCGCATCCCGCGACCGCCGCCGCCCGCCGACGCCTTGATGATGACCGGATAGCCGATCTCGCCCGCAATCTTGGCGGCTTCCTCGAACGACTCGACCGGCCCCGGACTACCGGGAAGAATCGGCACGCCCGCCTCTTTCATCGCGCGGCGCGCTTCAACCTTGTCGCCCATCAACTTGATCACCGACGCGCGCGGCCCGATGAACTTGACGTTGCACGCCTCGCAGATTTCGGCGAAGGACGAAGACTCTGCGAGGAAGCCGTAGCCGGGATGGATCGCGTCAACGTTATAAATCTCAGCCGCCGAAATGATCGAAGGGATGTTCAAATAACTCTGCGACGACGGAGGGGGCCCAATGCAGATCGACTCGTCGGCGAAGCGCACGTGCAGCGAGTCGCGATCAGCCGTGCTGTGCACGGCGACGGTCTTGATGCCCATCTCCTTGCACGCCCAGATGATGCGGCACGCGATCTCGCCACGGTTGGCGATCAGCACCTTGCGGAATTTTCGCGGCCCGAATATCTGCATGAGCGAGCACTCAGCCATCAGCATTCAGCAAGTCGGCTTTTCTTTCTGCTGACTGTTGAATGCTGATGGCTACTTTCTGATTCCGAAGAGTGGCTGCCCGAACTCGACGGGCTGGCCGTTCTCCACGTAAACCTTCTCAACCGTTCCGGTCGTCTCTGCGAGAATCTCGTTCATCAGTTTCATCGCCTCGATGATGCATACGACCGAGTCGGGATCGACGTGGCTGCCGACCTTCATGAACGGCTCAGCCGTCGGCGACGCCGCGCGGTAGAACGTGCCGACGATGGGCGAGGTGATCTTGAACAGTTCGGCTTCGGACGCTGCCTCTGGTGTCTTGACGCCGCCACTCGCTTGCGCTCCCGATGCGGACGCGCCTTCGCTCTGTGCGGGCGCGATTTGCGGCGCGGCGAACGCGGTCGAGTGAACCTGTGGCTGCGGCGCGCTCGCGGTACTTTGCGGCGCGAGGTCGCGACGCAGGCGCACGCGGAAGCCTTCTTTCTCTAACTCGAACTCGGTGAAACCCTCCGACGCGATGAGGCTGAACAACTCGCGCAACTCATCCATGTTGAGCGAGGCTTCCGCGCGCGACGATTGAGATGACTGCTGCGATTGGCCCTCGCGCCCGCCGTGGCGTCGGCGCAGGCCGCGCCGGCCACCGAGGTTCTGCGAGCCAACGCGTTGCTGATCCGCATACTGCTGCTGTTGCGAAATGCTCTCGCGTTGCGGCTCGCGCGTGGGCGCAGTGCCAGTGGATTCCGGTCTGTCTTGGTCGCTCATCTTCTTCGAGCCTCCGCTTGAAGTTTCGGGAGAAAGCGTGAACTCATTCTTCGATCAGACGCGGCGCAAGTGAAAGCCCCAACCCGCCAGCCACAACAACATCGCCGGTCGCGGGGGATTGGGGCTCGCGCTCGATCAAACGACTCGCGCGCACGTTCGCAAACGTGCGCGCGCGCCTTGCACAAGCTATGAAACTAGTCTGTGTCCTTCTCAGCCGCAGTCGATTCGGTCTTCTTCGAGCGACGGCCGCCCTTGCCAGCTTTGTCGACGTCCTTCGGCTCAGGCACTGTGCCCTTGCCGCGCGCGCGCGTCGTCGAATCTTTCTCGAAAGTCTTGTCGGCTTTGCGACCGCCGCGACGGCCCCCTTCGGCTTCGCCCGACTTGCTCGCGCGCGCGGACTTCTGCTTGCCCGCCGGAGTAGCCTTGCCCTTCGACTTGCTCTCCGCCGCGCCAAGCTCGCGCGCGTTATCGACCAACTCGATGATCGCGAGTTCGGCGTTGTCGCCGATGCGACGACCGAGCTTGATGATGCGCGTGTAACCACCGGGTCGATCTTTGTAACGCTCGCCTAACTCGTCGAAGAGACGCTTGACAGCCGCGACTCCTGCGGTGCGCTCGGCGCGCGGCGCATTGCGGCGGCCCGTCGAGGGAGACTGTTGTCGATTGCCCGCGTGGAAGAAGACGGCCGCCTGACGGCGCAGGTGAACCTGTCCCGCCACCGCCTCATCGCCCGTCAACACGTGCGCGCGCTTCGACAAAGTGATGATGCGCTCGACGAACGGACGCAGCTCTTTCGCCTTCGGCAAGGTCGTGATCAAACGCTCGTCACGCGCGTTGATGAGCGAGGTGGCGAGATTACGCAGCATCGAGAGTCGATGCTCGGTCGTCCGCCCAAGTTTACGATGTGCCTTCTGGTGTCGCATGACAAACTAAACGATGAAGTCGAAACGATGAGCGATGAAGTGAAGTTAACTTTCTCACTTCATCGTCCTGCGTTCATCGCTCATCCTTTCCTTTACTCGTCGTCCTCTTCCTCGTCGTCCGCGTAATCGAGATCGACTGCGTCGGGGTTGCTGCTATCGCCGGAGCCGGGGATCGGGTTGCCCTGCTCGTCGAACGCCATGCCGAAGTCGAGACCCATGCCGTGCAGGATGTCTTTGATCTCATTCAGAGACTTCTTGCCGAAGTTCTTCGTCGCCAGCATCTCTCGCTCGCTGCGCTGCACGAGATCGCGGATCGTGCGAATGTTCGCGTTCTTCAGGCAGTTGTACGAGCGAACCGACAACTCCAACTCATCGACCGAGCGATCAAGCACGTCGTTGCGCGGCAAGGGGGGCCGCTCCATCGAAGGATAGGCCACCTCGTCCAAGTCTTCCTCGAAGTTGATGAAGATCGACATGTGATCCTTGATCAACTTCGCGGCGAGACCGATGGCATCGTCCGGCTTCACCGATCCATCCGTCCACACTTCAATCGTCAGCTTGTCGAACTCTGTGTTCTGGCCCAAGCGGGCCGCCTCGACCGTGTAGTTCACCTTCTTGACCGGCGTGTGCACGGAGTCAATCGGGATGTAACCCAAAGAGAGGTCTTCATCGAAGTTGCGATCCGCCGGAACGTAGCCGCGCCCGCGCTTCAGACGCATCTCGACGTTGAGCGATCCGCCCTCGCTCACAGTCGCGAGATAGACGTTCTGATCGAGAATCTCCACGTCGCCGTCCGCCTCGATGTCGGCAGAGGTGACTTCGCCCGCGCCGTCCTTCGTGATCGTCAAGGTCTTTGCGGAGTTGCCGTGCAGCTTGATCGGAATCTGCTTGAGATTGAGGATCACGTCGGTCGCATCCTCGACCACACCACGGATCGAAGAGAACTCGTGCTCGACGCCCTCGATCTTCACCGCCGTGATCGCCGATCCTTCAATCGAGGAGAGCAGCGCGCGGCGAAGACTATTGCCAATGGTTGTGCCGAAGCCGCGCTCGAAGGGCTGCGCGGAGAAGCGACCGTAACGGTCGGTCAAGGTCTCGTTGTCCACCGCGAGACGGCGCGGCATCTGAAATCCTGTCCAGAGTGTGTTCTGCTCCATCGCCATAATTTTTCTACCCGCCTCCGCGAAACACGTCCGCGCCCGCGCCACTCACGCCGCGTTAATTTGCCACGCGCGGCTTGAGCGGACGGCGGACGACTCAATTAATTACTTGCTGTAAAGCTCGACGATCAACTGCTCGTTGATCGAGCGGTCAATGTCCTCGCGCACGGGTGCGTTCGCCACGCGCGCGCCCATCTCTTGGCCCTCGGCGGGCGCGAGCCACGAGGGCCTGCCGCGACCGGCGGCGGTCTGCCACGCGCCCTCGACGTGCGGGTTCTTGCGGCTCGACTCGCGCACCGTGATCACGTCGCCGACCTTCACTGAAAAGGACGGGATGTCCACCTTGCGACCGTTGACTTCGATGTGCCCGTGATTGACGAGTTGTCGCGCCTGCCTACGAGACGTGGCGAAGCCCGCGCGATAGACCGCGTTATCGAGACGACGCTCAAGCAGCGTCAACAGGTTCTCGCCCGTGATGCCCTTCATGCGCGCCGCCTTCTCGAAGTAGTTGCGGAACTGACCTTCGAGGACGAAGTAGATGCGCTTGACCTTCTGCTTCTCGCGCAACTGCTGGCCGTAGCCGACCAGAGCTTTGCCGCGTCGCGGGGCGTTGCCGTGCTGACCCGGCGGCTGCGTGCCGCGCTTCTCAATCGGGCACGATGGCTTGTAGCAACGGTCGCCCTTCAAAAATAGTTTTGCGCCTTCGCGGCGGCACAGGCGGCACACCGCCCCACGATACCTAGCCATTAACTTCTTCTCGCCTCCTGTCTGAAGTTTCAGACGGAAAAGTTTACAGGTCGCGCACCCAGTGCGCCGGCCCTTCGTCCTTTAGGTTACAAAAGCATTCAGCAATCAGCCGTCAGCAAAACCGGATTGGCTGATTGCTGAGCGCTGAATGCTGATTGCTCCATTAAACTCTGCGCCGCTTCGGGGGGCGGCAACCGTTGTGCGGGATGGGCGTGATGTCGCGGATCATCACGACGCGGATGCCCGCATTGTTGATCGCGCGGATGGCCGACTCTCTGCCGCCGCCCGGGCCCTTCACGCGCACCTCGCATTGGTGCATCCCTGCTTCCTGCGCCTTGCGCGCTGCCTCAAAGGCCGCCTGCTGCGCGGCGAAGGGTGTGCCCTTGCGCGAGCCGCGAAAACCGCGTGCGCCCGAAGACGATTGCGCGATCAGGTTGCCTTCCAAGTCGGTGATCGAGATCAGCGTGTTGTTGAAAGTCGCCTGAATGAAGACGATCCCGTTCGGGATGTTCTTCTTCTCTTTTTTGCGGAAGACTTTTTTCTTCCCGCCTGTCGTAGCTTTTGCCATGATTATTTAGCAGTCAGCAATCAGCATTCAGTAATTAGCAATGCCTTGTTACGGCTGACTGCTGACGACTGAGCGCTGAGTGCTCTTGTTACTTCTTGCCTGGAGCCTTCTTCTTGGCGATGGTGGCGCGACGCGGGCCCTTGCGGGTGCGCGCGTTGGTATGCGTGCGCTGACCTCGGACGGGAAGGCCCCGACGATGTCGAAGCCCTCGATAGCAGCCGATGTCCATCAGACGTTTAATGTCCATCTGCGTGCGCTTGCGCAGATCGCCCTCGACATCGCCCTGCCCTTCGATGACCGTGCGGATGCGACCGAGTTGATCTTCGTTCAATTCGCGCACGCGCAGGTTCGGGTCAACGTCCGCCGCTTTGAGGATCGACGACGAGCGCGAGCGCCCGATGCCGAAAATGTACGTGAGTCCGACCTCGACGCGCTTGTTGACGGGGAGATCGACGCCTACCACACGAGCCATTCTCTTCTCTCCAATTTCGTCTGAGTCTGAAATTTAAAATCTGGGATTTCAGATTTCAGTCTTAACCTTGCCGTTGTTTGTGTTTCGGGTTCGTGCAGATCACTCTCACCACGCCTTTGCGGTGGATGACCTTGCAGTTGTCGCACATCTTCTTAACTGAAGCCCTGACTTTCATCGCTTAACCTACCTTCGGCAACATTTCGAGTGCCTCGCCATACCACACTTACATTGTCAAAAACTTACCCCGTCGGCGAATTGTAGATAGTAACATAGCCACATTTGTTCGTCCAAACGACGCGGCGGCTAAACGCCGGATAACGCAGCCGCTTCCACACGCGGGGTCACGCCCGCGCTCGCGACGCATGTTAACACTTCAGGCCCCTCTTCAGTGATCGCGATGGTGTGCTCGACGTGCGCGCTCGGCTTTCCATCCATCGTAACGACCGTCCAACCGTCGGCGAGCGTCTTCGTGTGATGCGTGCCCATGTTGAGCATCGGCTCGATGGCGAAGACGTAACCCGCTTTCAACTTCAGACCCGTGCCCGGTTTTCCGTAGTTCGGTATCTGCGGGTCTTCGTGCATCTTGCGCCCGATGCCGTGCCCCACGTACTCGCGCACAACCGAATAGCCGCGCGACTCGGCCAGCCCCTGCACAGCCCACCCGATGTCGCCGAGTCGCCGGCCCGGATGACACTGATTGATCGCGCGCTCCAAGCATTCTTCCGTCACGCGGATCAACTCCAGCCAATCTTCGCGCACCGTCCCGATGGGCACGGTCGTCGCCGTGTCGCCGACGAAACCATTGAGCGTCGCGCCGACGTCGACCGAGAGAATATCGCCGTCCTTCAACTCGTACTTCGACGGGAAGCCGTGGACGATCTGCTCATTAACCGACGCGCAGATCGAGTAGGGAAAACCGTGATAACCCTTGAAGGTGGGGAGCGCGCCCGCGTCGCGGATCATCTTCTCCGCCGCCGCGTCGAGTTCAAGAGTCGTCATGCCGACGCGCGCAGACGCACGCAGAGCCTCGCGCACCTCGCCCGCGAGCCGGCCCGCCGCGCGCATCTTCTCGATCTCACTTTTTGACTTGCCGATGATCATGAGAGCCGTGAATCGTGAATCGTCAATCGTAAATTGCGAATCGTCAATCGAGGTTCGAGGCAATTCTACTTGAACAACATCAGCAGCGCGCAGGTTCAAGCGCGATTGACGATTTACGATTCGCGATTCACGATCTTCTCAATGTCCGAGTAGATCGCTTCAACGTCGCGCGTGCCATCGACGCGGGCGAGGCGGTGCGACCGTTCGTAGTATTCGAGCAGTGGGCGCGTCTCACGCTCGTAGGTGGCGAGCCGCGCTTGCACCGTCTCCGTGTTGTCGTCGGCGCGATGATTGAGCCGCGTTTCGGGATGCAGGTCGCAGACCTCGTCGTGCGCGGGCGGCTTGAAATAGATGTTGTAAATCTCGCCGCAGACGGGGCAGTTGCGCCGGCCTGTCATCCGTTTTTCAAGCAACGCCGTCGGGACTTCGACGAGCACCGCTTGAATCCTGTTGCCCTGCTCGACCGCCAACTTCTCAAGCATCGCGGCTTGCGCGGGCGTGCGCGGGTAGCCGTCGAGAATGTAGCCGTGCTTGCAGTCGTCGCGGTTCGTGCGCTCCTGAACGACTCGGATCGTCACGTCGTCCGGCACGAGATGGCCCGCATCCATGATGGCCCTCACCTCTTCGGCGAGCGGCGTCTGTGCATCCTTCATCGCGCGAAACATATCGCCCGTCGAGATTTGCGGCAAGCCGAGTCGCTCCTGCAAGAGACGCGCCTGCGTCCCCTTGCCCGCGCCCGGCGCACCCATCAAGACGACGATCTTCGACATTGATTCATCTACTCATTGATCCAATGAAAAAATGAATCAATGATTCAATGTTCTTAGCTTCTTCGTCCGCGCAATCTTCCGCCCGAACCGAGGAAGCCTTCGTAGTTGCGCATGACTAACTGCGCCTCGATCTGCGCGACAGTGTCCATCGCAACGCCGACGAGGATCAGCAGCGACGTGCCGCCGAAGTAGAAACGGTAGCCCATGCCGCGCGGTATCCAACCCAAGCCCGGCGTCGTGCTGAAGAAGTCTTCGAGACGCGCGCCGACGAACGGCAGATGCCCGACGTTGAAGCCGCTCAGCATCAACTGCGGGACGAAGGCGACAAAGGCCAAGTAGATCGCGCCGACGGTCGTCAGCCTCGTCAAGATCGTGTTCAAGAACTCGGCTGTATTACGTCCGGGCCGGATGCCGGGAACAAAGCCGCCGTGCTTGCGCAGGTTGTCCGCCACCTCATCCACGTTGAAGATGATCGTGATGTAGAAGAACGTGAAGATGACGATGAGGCCGAGGAAGAACAACTCGTAATAAGGATCACCACCGTGAAACTGTTGGAAGAAGAGATGCACGCGACTCTTCCAAGAAGTCGGGTCGTTGGCGTCGGCGCGTATGAACTGGAGGATCGTCTGCGGGAAGGCCAGCATCGACGAGGCGAAGATGACCGGGATGACGCCCGCCATGTTGATCTTGATCGGCATATGCGTCTGTTGCCCGCCGACCATCTGCCGTCCGACGTGTCGCTTCGCATAACTGATCGGGACTTTGCGCCGCGCCTGCTCGACGAAGACGATGAAGGCGATGAGCCCGACGAGCATCGCGACGAGCGCGAGCACGCCGATCACTTGAAACGGATCGCCGCCGCGCACGCGCGTCAAGACCTGCGTAATGCCGCGCGGAAGTCCGATGACGATGCCCGCGAAGATCAAAAGCGACACGCCGTTGCCGATGCCGCGCTCCGTGATCTGCTCGCCGAGCCACATGACGAAGATCGTGCCGGTCGTGAGCGTGATGATGATGACGAGGATGTGTCGATCGAAGAAAGAGCCGGAGCTGGGGATGACGTTGTTCGCCGCGAGCCAGCGCGCGACGATTGAAGTCTGGAAAGCGGCGAGGATGACCGTCAAATAGCGCGTCCACTGGTTGAGTTTCTGCCGGCCGGCCTCGCCCTCCTCCTGCAACTTCTTCAAACTGGAAAAGACGGTCGTCATCAACTGTATGATGATCGAAGCGGTGATGTAGGGAGTAACGCCGAGCGCGAAGACGGAGATGGTCTGGAAGTTTCCGCCGGAGAAAAGATCGAGCACGCCGAGCAAAGTGTTGCCCACGTCCGCCCAGACGCGCACTAACTGATCCTTGTTGACGCCCGGCGCTGTGACGTGCGCGCCGAGACGATAGACCGCGAGCAAGCCGAGCGTGAACCCGATGCGCTTGCGCAGGTCTGGGACCTGAAACATATTGCGGATGGCGGCGAAGAACTTTTCCATGACTGCCTCTCGTCAAGCGCTCAGCATTCAGTAGTCAGTGCTCAGCAAATCCTGCCTTGAAGTGTCTGGCTGAATGCTGACTGCTGCTGAACGCTCTCCTGTCAATAACGCTTGAAGACGCTCGCGGAGCGTATCCACTCCGAAGGCGTCTTCAACGGTCTCCCTCATGCGCGCGAACTTTTCACACTAGCATGACTACTGCGGCGGCGGCGGCTCGACGGGCACGAGCGCGTCCGACTTGTGCTGCGCCGAGATGACGTTCACAGTACCGCCCGCGCGCTCGATCTTCTCGCGCGCGCTCTTGGTAAAGCGATGCGCCGAGACCGTGATGGCCTTCGTGATCTCGCCCGTGCCGAGCACGACCACATCGCGCTTGCCCTTCGCGATGACGCCGCGCTCGTGCATCAGTTCCGGCGTCGCGCTCTCGTTCGCCTCGAAGCCGTTCTCCAAAGCCGCGAGCGTGATCTCCGTCCACTGCTTCTTGAAGATGTTTGTGAAGCCGCGCTTCGGCAGGCGACGCTGCAAGGGCATCTGTCCGCCCTCGAAGCCGATCTTTTTGGAGTAGCCGGAGCGCGACTTCTGGCCCTTGTTGCCGCGCCCCGCCGTCTTGCCGAGACCCGATCCGGGCCCTCGCCCCACGCGCTTCTTCTTGTGCGTCGAGCCCTCAGGCTTATGCAGATTGTTCAGACCGATTGCCATTTCAGAACCTCGTGAATGGTAGATCGTCAATCGTAAATGGTCAGACCTGACGCCCCTACTATTTACGATTGACGATCCACGATTTACTACTCAACGATCCGCAAGAGGTGCGGAACTTTCTTGACGAACCCGCGCATCGAGGCATTGTCGGGCCGCTCGACGACCTGATTCAGCTTCCTCAAGCCGAGACTCCTGACGATCTGTTTGTGCCTGTTCGTCGCGGCGATCACGCTGCGGTAATACTGGATGCGGATCGTCCCCGCCCCCGTCTCCGCCGTCGCCTGCTCTGTATTCTGCTCAGCCATTTCAAAACCTCTCGCGAGAGTTCCAAGTTTCAAGTTCAAGGTTGGAAGACAACGTCTTAACTTTAAACTTTGGACTTTCAAACTTTGAACTAAAGTTCGTCCACCTGCTTGCCGCGCAGACGCGCAACTTCAATCGGGTCTTTCATGCTCTTCAAGCCCTCGAAGGTGGCCCTCACGACGTTGTGCGCGTTCGCCGAACCGAGCGACTTCGTCCGCACGTCATGAACGCCCGCCGCCTGCATGATGGCGCGCACCGCGCCACCCGCGATGACACCCGTGCCCGGCTTCGCCGGTTTCATCAGCACGCGCCCCGCGCCATAGACGCCGACGAACGGATGCGGCAGCGTGTTCTCGATAAGCGGCACGCGGATCAGATTCTTCTTGGCCGCCTCGATGCCCTTCTTGATCGCGAGCGGCACTTCGCGCGCCTTGCCCGTGCCGAAGCCGACGTGGCCCGCCGCATCGCCCACGACGACGAGCGCCGCGAAGCTCATGTTCTTGCCGCCCTTGACGACCTTCGTCACGCGGTTGATCGAGATCACGTTGTCTTTCAGGTCGAGACCCGCCGCCGAAATTCTGTTTCTCTGTTTTATCGCCATTGATTTTAACCGTTCAACCAAGTGCCTTAAGCCGCCGCCTCTGCGCCCGCCGCAGCCTCTGCGCTCTTCGCGGACTCTTCCTTGTTCAAGCCCGCCTCGCGGGCCGCATCCGTCAGAGCCTTGACGCGACCGTGATAGACGTAGCCGCCGCGATCAAACACGACTCGCTCAACCCCTTGCGCGATGGCGCGCTCGGCAATCGCTCGGCCCACGCGTTGCGCCGCATCGATGTTGCCGCCAGTGCTCCCACGCAAGTCCTTCTCCGTCGTCGAGGCGGAGGCGATAGTTCGGCCCTGCTCGTCGTCGATGATCTGCGCGTAGATGTGGTTCAGGCTACGGTAGATCGCCAGACGCGGTCGCCCTGCGTTTCCCTGAACCTTGCGGCGGATGCGTTTGTGCACCGCCCTGCGAACTACTGCTCTGTCCTTCTGTGCCATCTCAAACCTCTTGAATGGTAAATCGTAAATGGTCGGAATATCTGTTCACGATTGACCATCAACCATTGACTATTTACCTGTCTTCCCTGGTCGTAGCTTCAGTTGCACGTCGGCGTAGCGCACGCCCTTGCCCTTGTACGGATCGGGCTTGCGCAGCGTGTGCATCTCGGCGGCCACCTGCCCGAGTTTCTGTTTGTCGATCCCTGAGAGCGTCAGCGTCAACTGATACTGCGGGATTGAACTCTTCGCCGGAACGCGCTCGGATTTAGCGTCGATGCCTTCGGGCAACGGAAACTCGATGGGATGCGAGTAGCCAAGCGAGAAGACGATGCGACGAGCCTGCACGTCCGCCTTGTAGCCGACGCCAACCACATCCATCTGTTTCGAGAAGCCTTCGGTCACGCCGAGGATGGCGTTGTTCGCCAGCGCGCGCGCCAGCCCGTGCGACGCGGCGAGATCGTCCGACGTGCGCTCGGCTTGCAGTTGATCGCCATCGAGCTTGAAGGAGATGCCTTCGGGAACGGGAGTGCGAAGCACGCCTTTGGGCCCCTTCACCTCAAGCTCGCGCTCGCCGACCGTCACTGTGACGCCCTTCGGAACCGTGATTACCTTTTTGCCAATGCGAGACATAACGAAACCTCAACGATGAACGATGAACGATGAATGGAAGAAGTTGTTTTCACTTCATCATTCATACTTCATCGTTAGTAAATCTGTGCCAGCACTTCGCCGCCGACGTTCTCGCGGCGCGCGCGCTTGCCCGACATGAGTCCGCGCGAGGTGGAGACGATGTTGACGCCGTAGCCGCCCAAGACCTTCGGGATGCCGGTCGCGCCCATGTACACGCGCCGGCCCGGTCGGGAGACGCGCGAGAGGTGCGAGATCGACGAAGTGCCGCGCGTGTCGTAGCGCAGGAAGATGCGCAGCGTGCGCTTCACACCTTCGCCCTTGATGACGAAGTTGTTGATGTAGCCCTCTTCCTTCAGGATGCGGGCGATCTCAAGTTTCAGCTTCGACGCGGGGATGTCCACGCGCGAGTGCTTCGAAGCAATCGCGTTGCGCATCCGCGTCAGCATATCTGCGATAGGATCAGTCATTACTCAAAACTCCAAAGGAAGCATTCAGTCATCAGCATTCAGCATTCAGCCAAACCGCGTTCGCACGACCTGAACCTGTCAGCTACGTCACCGCTCAAAGCTGAGCGCTGACGGCTGACTGCTGACTGCTTCTCTACCAACTCGACTTGACGACGCCCGGTATCTGGCCTTGCAGGGCCAACTCGCGGAAGCAGATGCGGCACAGTTGGAACTTGCGCAGGACTCCGCGCGGTCTGCCGCAACGCTTGCAGCGCGTGTAGGCGCGCACCGCGAATTTCGGCTTCCGGTTTGCCTTAGCGATTAAAGATTTCTTTGCCATATAACCTCAGAGGTTAGAGGTCAGAGGTGAGAGGTTAGTAAGAATCAGTTTTTACTGAACTCTAACCTCCGGCCTCTAACCTCCGTTTTATTGTTGACGAAAGGGCATGCCCAATGCCTTCAGGAGCGCACGCGCCTGCTCGTCGTCGCGCGCGGTCGTGACGATGGAGATGTTCATGCCGCGCGTCTTGTCCACCTTGTTGAAATCGATTTCGGGGAAGATGAGTTGCTCACGAACTCCGAGCGTGTAATTGCCGCGCCCGTCGAATGCTTTCGGCGAGACGCCGCGAAAATCTCTCACACGTGGGAGAGCCACCGAGACGAGCCGATCAAGAAATTCGTACATCCTATCGCCGCGCAGCGTGACCATCGAGCCGATAGGCATACCTTGTCGCAGCTTGAACGCCGCGATGGCCTTCTTCGCTTTCGTCGTGACCGGCTTCTGTCCCGCGATAGAAGTCAGCTCTTCCGTCGCCGTGTCAACGATCTTCGAGTTGGCGACCGCCTCGCCGAGTCCCATGTTGAGGACGATCTTTTCGAGTCGCGGCACAGCCATCGGGTTCTTGATGTCGAACTCTTTGGCGAGGGCCGGTGCGATCTCTTTCGTGTAACGATCCTTCAGTCTCGCAGCCATCTCTTCACCTTCTTCGTCTGGGTCTCGCCTGCGTGCCGCGCGACGTTTCCAGACTCACTCGGGAAAACTTTCTTAACGCTTGCTCTCAATCGTCTGACCACTCCCGGCGGCAACGCGCGTCTTCGTGCCGTCAGCACTCACTTCGTAACGGACACGCGTGGCTTCGCCAGTTCCGGGATCGAGCAATGCGACGTTCGAGATGTTGATGAACGCCTCGCGGTCGATGATGCCGCCGCCGCGATTGTTCGTGGAGTTGGCGCGTTGGTGCTTCTTGACCATGCCCGCGCCCTCGACCTTCACTTTGCCCTCGGCGGGCTTCACTTCGAGCACGCGACCACGCTTGCCCTTATCGCGACCTGTGATGACGATCACCTGATCGCCCTTCCTGATCTTCGCGCGTTTAGTTCCTGTCGATGCCATTGTCTTAAATAACCTCCGGCGCGAGCGAGACGATCTTCATAAAATTCTTGTCGCGCAACTCGCGTGCGACGGGCCCGAAGACGCGCGTGCCGATGGGCGTGTCGTCCGGCTTGATGAGCACGCACGCGTTCTGATCGAAGCGGATGTATGTGCCGTCCTTGCGGCGCACCTCTTTGCGCGTGCGGACGATGACGGCGTTGTGCACCGTGCCCTTCTTCACTGCGCCGTCCGGCGAGGCCTCCTTGACCGTCACCTTGATGCGGTCGCCTAAGCTGGCCCTCTGCGCCTTCGTCGAGCCGCCGATGGGCCGGATCATCTCCACGCGCCGCGCGCCCGAATTATCCGCAACGTCCAAAGACGTTTGCATCTGAATCGCCATTAGCTCACTCCGTTCGAGCATTCAGCGTTCAGCATTCAGCGTTCAGCATTTTGTTTTAGCTGAGCGCAGAGCGCTGACGGCTGAGCGCTATTTCTCTGCCTTCTGCACGATCTCGACGACACGCCAACGCTTGCGCGCCGAGAGTGGGCGCGTCTCGACGATGCGTACCTTGTCGCCCGTTGTCGCTTCGAGTTCGTTGTGCGCCATGAACTTCGATGTGCGGCGCACATAGCGTCGATACTTCGGGTGCTTGACGAGACGATCCACTCTCACGACGACTGTCTTCGTCATCTTGTCGGACGCGACAACGCCGATCTTCTCCGCGCGGCTCGTGCGTCGCGCGACCTCTGAGCCTTGTGCGTTGCCAGCCTGCGCGTCAACGCCGCTGCCCAACTCTTGCGCGAGGTTCTGGCCCGACTCGGTCGCCTCAGCCACACGCGTCTCGTCAGTGGCCGCCGCCGTCTCAGCCTTCGGCGCGTCCTGCTCTTGATTATTCTCTGCCATCACAAAACCTCAAATCAAACGATGAACGCGGAATGATGAACGATGCACTGTAAGTCGATTGCTCTTACTTCATCGTTTCGCGTTCATACTTCATCGTTTACTTCGTCGCCTGCTCCAACTCGCGCGAGCGCATCATGGTTTGAATGCGCGCAAGCGAACGCTTCTCACGGCGGATCGTCTTGACCGCGTCCATCTCGCCGAGCGCGAGCTTGAAGTTGAGACGAAAGAGCGACTCTTTAATTCGCTGCGCCTCCGCACTCATCTCCTCATCCGACATATCATGCAGCTTGTTAATCTCTTCGCGTCGTTTCATAACTCGCTCTCGCTTCGCTCGACTCGTGTTCCAAGTTGCAAGTTCAAGATTCAAACTTTTTGAGCCTTACAACTTTGAACTTGAAACTTTGCACTCCGTCGAGCTAGATCGCGCCTCCTTCTTGATCCGCGCGCGTGACGAACTTCACTTTGATCGGGAGCTTCTGCGCGGCGAGGGCCATCGCCTCGCGCGCAATGGCTTCAGGCACTCCTTCGATCTCGTAGAGAATCTTTCCGGGCTTGACGACGGCCACCCAGTATTCCGGCGCGCCCTTGCCCTTGCCCATGCGCGTCTCGGCGGGCTTCTTCGTGATCGGCTTATCTGGAAACATCCTGATCCAGATTTTGCCGCCGCGCTTGACGTGTCGCGTCATCGCGATACGCGCGGCTTCGATCTGCCTGTCCGTGATCCACGCCGGCTCAAGCGCTTTCAAGCCGTACTCACCGAAGCTGATCTCCGCGCCACGGTTCGCCTTGCCCGTCATGCGGCCCTTCATCATCTTCCGGTGCTTAACCTTCTTCGGCATCAACATGATGCTTGCCCTCGCTTACTTATGACACTGACTATGAAAAATTTTAACTAGCCGCGATCACTACGCGGGCGACGATCTCCGCGATCACGACGCTCGTCGCCGCCCTCGCGCTCGCGTCGCGTGCGTGCGCGCCTTTGCTGGCCGTCGCTGCGCACATCCTGCATCGGATCGGTCGTCGTGCCACGCGCCATCGCCGCTTTGGGATCGAGAATGTCGCCGCGATAAATCCAGCACTTGACGCCGATCACGCCGAAGGTCGTGTGCGCCTCTGCAAAGCCGTAGTCGATGTCCGCGCGCAGAGTGTGGAGCGGCAGACGGCCCTGCAAGTACCATTCGCTGCGCGCGATCTCCGCGCCGTTCAGACGACCTGAGACGCGCACCTTGATGCCCTGCCCGCCAAAGCGCAAAGTCTCCTCGACGGTCTTTCGCATAGCGCGACGAAAGGCGATGCGCTTCTCCAACTGCACCGCGATCTTCTCGGCTTGTAACTGCGCGTTCAACTCCGGCTTCGTGATCTCTTGAATTGAGACCATCACTTCGCGGCCCGTGCGCGAGCTGATCTCGTTCTTGAGCTTGTCGATCTCCGCGCCCTTGCGCCCGATGATGATGCCGGGGCGCGACGTGTAGATGATGATCTTCACGCGGTTGGCCGCGCGCTCCACGTCAACGTGCGAGACGCCTGCGCCGTTGAACCGGCCCTTGATCTCGCGCTTGAGCTTGAGGTCTTCGTGCAGGTACTCGCCGTACTGTTTCTTGGTGAACCAGTGCGAGTGCCAGTCCTTGTTATAGCCAAGGCGGAAGCCGTAAGGATGAACTTTCTGACCCACTCTCTTTACTCCGTTCTCAAGTTCGACAGTTATTCGCCCGCCTGCTCCGTGCTCTCACTGGCCTTCGTCTTTGTCGCAGGCTTCTCAGACTTCTTCGACGCGCGCTTCGATGCGCCCTTCGTCTCGCCCGACGCCGCACTCGCGCCGACAGTCTTCTTACTGTTCTTCGACGCGCCCGAAGTCTCCGGCTTACCGGCCTTCGATGCCTCCTTCGCGCCGCGCGCGTTCGCCTTCGTCTCTCGCTCGTCGTTGGACAGAAGCACCGTGACGTGACAGAAGTGACGCTGCTCGCGATAGGCGCGACCCTGCGGCGCGGGGCGCACGCGGCGTCGGTTCTTGTGCGCGCCCATATCGACGAAGCACGCCTTGATCCACAGGTCGTCGGGATCGACGGCGACGTTGGCCTTCTCCGCCGCCTCGGTCGCGTTCGCAATCGCCGAGCGCACGCACTTCTCGATGCCTACGGCAGCGCGCTTGTTCGTGAAGCGCAGCACCGCCAGCGCCGCGTTGACGTTCTTCCCACGGATCATGTCGATCACCAGCCGCGCTTTTTGCGCCGACCCGCGAAGATGTTTTGCACTAGCTCTCGCTTCCATCACTCAACCTCAAAACGATGAAGTGGGAACGATGAACGATGAACTACAAGGACGATGGTTTTCACTTCATCGTTCCGCATTCATCCTTCATCGTTTATCTTCCGCCCGGCTTCGTACTCTTCTCAGCCTTCGTGCCGGAGTGGCCCTTGAAGGTGCGCGTCGGCGAAAACTCGCCGAGCTTGTGGCCGACCATATTCTCCGTGACATAGACGGGAATGTGTCGCTTGCCGTTGTGCACAGCGAAGGTCAGACCGACGAAGTCCGGCGTGATCGTCGAGCGACGCGACCAAGTCTTGATCGCCGGCGGACGATTCCCGCTCGTGCGAATCCGCTCGACCGCCTTCTCCAAGTATCCGTCTATGAACGCGCCCTTTTTAACTGAACGTGGCATATCGTTTCGCTTCGCTCCACTTTAGTTACAAGTTCAAGGTTGCAAGTTCGAAGTTGCAAGTTAATGCTGTGTCTTGAAACTTTGAGCTTGCAACTTGTAACTTTATTTAACTCTGCGGTCGCGCACGATCATCTTATCAGTGCGCTTGTTGTTGCGTGTCTTGTAGCCGCGCGTTGGCTGGCCCCACGGCGTAACGGGATGACGGCCACCGGAAGTCTTGCCTTCGCCGCCGCCGTGCGGGTGATCGACCGGATTCATCGCCACGCCGCGCACCTTCGGGCGCAGGCCCTTCCAGCGCGAGCGGCCCGCCTTGCCGTAAGAAACATTTTCGTGCTCAGTATTGCCTACTTGCCCGACCGTCGCGTAGCACACGACGGGGACGCGTCGCACTTCGCCCGAAGGCATACGCACTTGCGCGTAGTCGCCCTCTTTGGCGACGAGCTGCGCGAACGATCCGGCTGAGCGCGCGAGTTGGCCGCCCTTGCCCGGTCTGAGTTCGATGTTATGAATCTGCGTGCCCAGAGGGATGTTGCGAATGGGAAGCGCGTTGCCGGGCAGGATGTCGGCTTCTGGGCCACTCATGATCGTCTTGCCGACCTCGATCCCGACGGGCGCGAGGATGTACCGCTTCTCGCCGTCGAGGTAGGTGATGAGCGCGATGTGCGCCGAGCGATTCGGATCGTACTCAAGCTGCGTGACGCGTCCGGGCACGCCCGACTTGTCGCGCTTGAAATCGACGATGCGATAGAAACGCTTGTGACCGCCGCCGCGACGACGCACGGTGATGTGCCCGTCGTTGTTGCGTCCCGAAATCCGCGTCTTCGGTTCGAGCAAAGACTTTTCCGGTACGGCGTTCGGCGTCAGCTCGTCGCGTGTCAGATAGGTCTGGTAGCGACGCGCGGGCGATGTCGGTGTCAGTTTCTTGATGCCCATGGCTTTAAGAGTTCCAAGTTGCAAGTTCCAAGTTGCAAGGCTCTTAACTTTGAACCTTGAACTTGTAACTTTGAACTGCTAGATCGATTCCCCATAATCGAACGGCTTCTGCCCTTCTTTGAGCGTAACGTATGCCTTCTTCCAAGAAGGCTTGCGTCCCTCATAACGGCCGCGCCGCGCTTTCTTGCCCATGTAGTTGATCGTCCGCACGGTTTCGACTTTAACGTCGAAAATCTTTTCGACTGCCGACTTGATCTCAGGCTTCGTCGCGTTCTTATCGACGCGGAAGGTCAGAAGCTGTCTGCCGTCCTGCGACTCTTCCTTCGCGATGAGGGCCTTCTCGGTGATGACCGGCGCTTTGATGATGTCCCAGACTGTTCGCATCTCTTAAGCTGCCTCCTCCGTCGCGCCGCTTCCCTCGCTCGCGTTAGGATCAAGAGCGCGCGTGATCTGATCGACCGCCGTGCGCGAGATGATCAGCTTCTCGTGATAGAGCACGTCGTACACGTTCAGGCCGCTTGAGCCGACGATCTTCGCGCCCTTCACGTTGCGCGACGAAAGCAGCAGGTTGTCGTTGTCCATCGAATCGACGACCAGTGTCCGGCCATCGAAGCCGAGCGACTTCAACGCGCCGATGAAATCCTTCGTCTTCGGCGCGGAGAACGCTAGCTCGTCAATGACGACGAGATTGCCCTCGCGCAGTCGCTCCGAAAGAGCCGCACGCAGAGCCCCGCGCTTCATCTTCTTCGGCAGACTGTAAGACCAGTCGCGCGGTTGTGGCCCGTGCACGTTGCCGCCGCCCTTCCACAGTGGCGAACGGATCGACGCGATACGCGCGCGCCCCGTGCCCTTCTGCTTCCAGAGTTTCCTGCCGGAGCCCGACACGTCGCCGCGCGTCTTCGTGCCGACCGTGCCCGCGCGCCCGTTGGCGAGAAAGTTCTTCACCGCCGCGTGCACCAGCCCCTCGTTATACTCCGCGCCGAAGACGGCGTCGGAGAGTTCGAGGTCGGCGACCTCTTCGTTCTTTAGATTGCGCACCTTGACGGTAGGCATTGACGTTTACTCCGTAAACAAACAATGAACTAGAAACGATGAACGATGAAGTGAAGACAAACTGCTTTGACTTCATCGTTCATCGTTGCGGACTTCATCGTTTCGCTGATTTCTTGACGACGACCACGCTGCCGTTCGCGCCCGGAACCGCTCCGCGCACCATCAGCAGATTGTTCTCCACATCCACGCGCGCCACGGTCAGACCTTTAAGCGTCACGCGACGGTCGCCCATGTGGCCCGACGAGCGCGTGCCCTTGATGACGCGCGAAGGATATGCCGACTGACCGATTGAGCCGGGCTTGCGCACGTTCATCGAGCCGTGCGATTCAGGCCCACGACTGAATTTGTGCCGCTTGATCGTACCCTGAAAGCCGCGCCCCTTGCTCTTGCCGACGATCTCAATCGAGTCGCCATCGGCAAACAAGTTGACGAGCACCGTGTCGCCGACGTTCAACTCGCTCTCGGCCGCATCGAGTCGCAACTCCATGAGCACGCGCGTCGGCGGCACACCGTTGCCGGTCTTCTCGAAGTGGCCGCGCATCGGCTTGTTGACGTTCTTCAACTTGACGGGCCGCTCTTCGACCAGACCCAACTGAATGGCGTCGTAGCCATCCGCTCCCGCCGCCGACTTCTTCTGCACGACGACGCAAGGGCCAGCCTTGATGACCGTCACCGGAGTGACCGTCCCGTCGGCGGCGAACAACTGCGTCATCCCAACCTTCTTACCGATGATTCCGTTGACCATCTTGAACCTCTAGTTCAAAGTTCCAAGTTCAAAGTTGAAAGTCGCAAGGTTAAAACTTTGAACCTTGAACTTGGAACTTTGAACCAAGCGTCCTAGCTCCTGCCGAAAGCCTTGATCTCGACATCGACGCCCGCAGGCAGGTCGAGCTTCATCAGCGCGTCCACGGTCTGCGGCGTCGGATCGAGAATGTCCATCAGACGCTTGTGCGTGCGAATCTCGAACTGCTCGCGCGACTTCTTATCGACGTGCGGCGATCTGAGAACCGTCCACTTGTTCTTGGAAGTCGGGAGCGGGATGGGGCCTGCCACACGCGCGCCCGTGCGCTTCGCCGTCTCCACGATCTCAGTGGTGGATTGATCCAGCACGCGATGATCGTAAGCCTTCAGCCTGATCCTAATTTTTTCGTTCAGCATAATTTTGAGCCTTCAGCAATCAGCAATCGTCTTGCCTGTCGCCCGTCACTGATAGTTAATCACTACTCGACGATCTCAGAGATAGTGCCTGCGCCGACCGTTCTGCCGCCTTCACGGATAGCGAAGCGCAGTCCCTTCTCCATGGCAATCGGTGTGATCAACTCGACCTCCATCGCCACGTTATCGCCC